>NHFA02000036.1 GCA_002170315.2 Euryarchaeota archaeon TMED99 | reverse complement strand
CTGAATCAGCACACTGGTGAAATCATCTCGGTCATTACGCAAGTCTTCAACAAACTCGTGACTGTCCTTACTGGTACTTGGCCCGTCAATTGCATACACGACATACGTGACATCTCCCGCAATGAATTGGTCACGAAGATATTCTCGAGTCGCGTTTTGCTCCGGAGTCAAGTATTCGGAAGGTGTGCTCCAAAACTGAACCACACTGGATTCATTCATTCCGATTTGAGGTAAGGCATAGCCAAATGCTTCGAGGATTCTTTCATCTTCGACTTGAGTCACCATCCAACGATGCATCTGGCGAAGATTCGATTCGTTCAACGGGTCTTCTCCATCAAAATCAATGACGACCAAGGCTGCATTGGACGTACTTTTTGGCCACAGCGTGTCAATGTGGTCAAGGCCAATGCGTGATTCATCATCGGGTGGGAGAGCATCGCGATTGGCAAGCGAGAACTCAGCTTGCAAGAATGGAAGACCAGCACCGAGCAAGAGAATAAGTGTAGGAATCAAAACTGCCCATGGACGGTCCATCACCGTCTTTGCGATTCTTGACCAAACCCCATCTTCCCCATTATTGTCAATCTTAAATGAGAATGGAAGTTTTCGTCCAGTGTTGATTCGCGGACCGAGTAAAGAGAGCACTGCTGGAAGAACAAGCAACGAGTAAATCATAGCAATGGTGACCGCTAACGTTCCACCAATTCCGAGGCTTGGTAGACTCGTGTTGGCAAAGAAAAGCATGCCCATGAGTCCGATGGCGACCGTTACGCCGCTGAAGAAGACCGCTTTACCTGCGGTAGCGACCGTCATAGCAGTCGCAGTTCGAATATCGTCTGGGTCGCGCTCCATCTCTTCACGGAATCGATTGACGAGGAACAGTGAATAGTCAATGGAAACTCCGATTCCGATGAGCGAAATGATGTTGACTGCATACTGAGTCACATCGGTAACATTGGATAACCAAATCGTGACACCCATAGCCGATAACACCGTGAGAACGCCGACACCGACCGGCAAGAGAGCCGCAATGAGTGTGCCGAAAACGATGGCGAGAATAATGAGGGAAAGTGGACCTGAGACAAGTTCTGCTTTGATCAAGTCTTCTTCGATTCGATGGTCAAATGTATATTCGATAGCTGTCTTATCCGTTTTCCAAGCATCGAAATCATCGTCGATTTCTACCGATTCCCAATGTTCGGAATACAGTGCTTTCGCATCTTTTCTCGACATGTTAAACACGACGAGGTTTTGAGCCCAAAAGCCGTCTTCAGTATCGGATGTAAACTCTGAACGTTCATCGCCTTCAGTCTCCCAAGAATATTCTATAGAAACATCATCTAAGCCACCAAAAACAGAAAGTGCATCAATGACTTCTTCTTGCCAGTAATCAGAAGAGTCGTTCAAACTTTCATGGAATACCAAATAGACGAAACCTTGGCCACTCTCAGAATTAGCACCATCTGCGGAGAAGGCGTTGTCCATAATGGAGAGCGCTTCAACCGATTCAAGGTCACCTTCACCCCAAGCCTCGGACCAATCTGCACCCATTGCCATCAGTGAAGACATGCCCAAACAGGCCAGAATCCCAAGAACGAGAACTTTCTTGCGATGGTCATGGGTAAATTCTCCGAGTTTGTAGAACGCTCGGCCTTCGAACATTCGGGGGTCGGTAGACGATTCCATTACCGCATGGCCAGTCCACCCTGTTTATGAAAGAATGTTTATTTTGTCTTGAACAAACTTAAACTGAATACGAGGATTCAAAGCATTCACCTTAGACCCATACCTATGGAACGAGCGTTACTCGGAGGTGGTTGCTTTTGGTGTACAGAAGGAGCCTTCAAGGGATTGTATGGTGTTGAATCGGCATTACCTGCCTATGCAGGAGGGCACGACCCGAATCCACGTTACGAACCGGTTTGCGCNGGNACAACNGGNCATGCAGANATTGTCGAAGTNGTTTTTGANCCNGACNTNATNCCTTTTGANACNATTNTNGAAGTNTTNTTCACNGTNCATGACCCAACCCAATTGAATCGACAAGGCAACGATGTNGGCACGCAATACCGCAGTTGCATNATGCCNACNNCTGAACAACAANNNCTCGNNGCNCAAATCACNNTNGANAAAATGCAGNCNTANTANGACCGNCCNATNGTNACAACNATNGAAGAAGCNANNCANTTCACNNTGGCTGAAGAATACCATCACGANTACTANGCACGNAANCCNGGACAAGGCTACTGTATGGCNGNTGTNGGNCCNNAACTNAGTAAGGTTCGCGCNAAACACGCTCATCTNTACGTAGCGTGATGTTGAAGTGGCGGGTGCGATAGCATCGNTGCATGGTGAACAATGTTCCTCGCCCACCGACCCCAATCAATGAACCCGTTCTTGGCTATCTTCCAGGAAGTCCAGAGCGTGCTGCGCTCAAAGCAGAAATCGCTCGTCAGGAAAGTGAAATTCTTGAAATCCCTTGTATTATCAACGGTAAAGAAGTCTTCACCGGTGATGTTGTTGAACAAGTGATGCCGCACGACCACAGCCACGTTTTGGCTCGAGTTCACATGGCAACCAAAGCCAACGTCGAAGAAGCAATTCAAGCCTCTCTTGATGCGCATGAAATGTGGTCGACTATGCCTTGGGAAGCACGGTGTGCGATTTTCCTCAAAGCGAGTGAACTCCTACGTGGAGAATACCGAGCTCAAATCAACGCCAGTACCATGCTCAACCAATCCAAAACTTGCCANCAAGCAGAAATTGATTCAGCCTGTGAATTGATTGACTTTTGGCGATTCAACACGGTCTATGCCCGTGAGATCTACGAAGACTTGCAACCACCAGTCTCTCCTTCAAGCATGTGGAACTCAAGTGAAGTGCGACCATTGGAAGGATTCGTCTTTTCAGTCACACCGTTTAACTTCTCCAGCATTGCTGCAAACTTGCCATCGAGCATGGCAATCATGGGGAACACTGGCGTATGGAAACCAAGCCGAAACTCGTATGTATCCAACTACTTACTTATGCGACTGATGATGGATGCTGGACTTCCAGCAGGCGTTATCAACTTCATTCCCGGAAAAGCAAGTATGGTTGGAGAAACAGTTCTTTCCCACCCGATGCTCGCTGGTATTCACTTCACCGGTTCAACCAATGTGTTCAGAAAGATGTGGCGAGATGTAGCGAATAATCTCGAAAAGTATCGCTCTTATCCTCGCGTCGTTGGAGAAACCGGCGGTAAAGATTTCATTGTCGCTCATCCAGATTGTGATGAGGCTGCATTAATCGTCGCTCTTCTACGAGGCTCTTTCGAGTTCCAAGGACAAAAGTGCAGTGCAGCAAGTCGCGCCTACATCCCACAGAGCGTTTGGAACAGAATCAAAGATGAATATTGTGCTGAAGTTGGGAAAATCACCATAGGCGATCCTCGAGACTTCACCAACTTCATGTCTGCTGTTATCGATAAGAAATCCTTTGACAACATCACCGGATATATCGACAGAGCCAAAGCTGATTCAGGTTGTGAAATCGTAACAGGTGGCGGCTATGATGATTCAACTGGTTACTTCGTGGAACCAACCACAATCNTTTGTTCCGACCCACACTATGAATCGATGGCAGAGGAAATCTTCGGCCCTGTTCTTTCAATTCATGTCTATCCTGATGATGGATATGNTGCGGTGCTCAAAACCTGTGATGAAACATCTGAATATGCATTGACAGGTTCTATTTTTGCGACCAAGCGTGAAGATATTGTAACTGCAATGAAGGCTCTTCGCTATTCTTCTGGGAACTTCTACATCAACGACAAACCAACCGGCGCTGTGGTCGGCCAACAACCGTTTGGTGGTGCCAGAGGTAGTGGAACAAATGACAAAGCAGGCTCGCCGCTTAATTTGTTACGCTGGGTATCTCCGCGTTCTATCAAAGAAACTTTTGCGCNGCCTCATTCTTGGGGCTATGGCTTCCTTGAAGACAAGTGAAGTGACTGCTTCTTGGAACGGTCGATTCGATGAAGTGAATCGACCAATACTCGAGTTTCAGTGTTTTGGCTAACCAGCGAAATCAGCCACCAACCTATCGTCAGTAACGGTGTGGAAACAAAGAAAACAAGTCCAAGCCACAAGGAGAAACTACCGTTGGTAATCGGCCATGACCACAAACCAACAATCAACAGAAGCAGCAGAAAATAGATCCGTGCTGCTTCACTTGGAGTCGACCAGCCACGGTGATCTTTACGAGGTGCAAACAGGTATTCTCTCAATCCCATGTCTGCTGAAAAGAGTATTGAGGTTATCAAGGCGTGTTTTTCTTTCATTGTCTCCGGTGGGTTGATGTGTGAAGGATTGGAGGCCCAATCCCGCAATGATGAGTGCTTGAGCCGACTGCTGTTTATCTAAGTGACGAGTGATGGGCGAACTGAGCGGGACCTCTTGGTAAATGTGATAGGGTACTCCTATGCTGTTCACACCATGCAGGGCCTTCCGGCAACACCGTTGACCCCTGCCCCCCCTGGCCTTGTATTGGCACATCCATCTTCACCTTGGAAAGTAGTGCGCTCAATGCTCGGTTTTGTGTTCCTTGTTCTGATTATCGTCCAAGTATCGTCTGTTCCTATCTTTGCTGGAATTCTCGACAGTGATTTCGATGGAGATATTGGACCTTCAAATCCCTGGTTAACCATTTTTGGTTCAGCGTGCTTAATTCCGTGCGTGGCCGGATTTGCATTTCTTCGACGCCCAAAACTGACCCACATTATCCGGGGCAGAGAATCACCTTTTGGACTGACATTCAACATGATTGCACCTCGAACAGCGATTCAAACTCAATTGCCCATCGTTGTCGAGCATCATCTTGTGAGAGACACAGCGCCATTAGAAATGCCTCCAGGCAAACATCTGTGGATGCTGTTCTTTGGTGGAGTTATAGTCAGTACACTGTTCATGTTACCTCTGATGTTTGGAATCAATATCTACACAGGACTGCTTTTCGCCTTCATTGCCATCCCTGCTTTTGTGATTGGATTTTCAACTCCAGTTTTTGCATGGTGGTCGACGCTGAATGCTTACTTCGGACTACCAACCACTCGCCGATTAGCCGAATGGATGTTGATTGCAGGCATGGTCTCGACACTCCCCGCCATTTTGATTAATTCCTTTCTCTCGCCAATTCTTTTGAATGCCATTGGCATTGAGACCACTGACCCAATGGGATTGGGTTATGGAATGATTCTTTTCCTTTCAGCACCAATTGGAGAAGAAATCTGTAAAGCAGCAGCAGTTCTTGTCCTCGCCCGATTTATCGATAGCCCTCGACGAGGATTTCAAATTGGCTTTACCGTTGGTTTAGGGTTTGCATTACTTGAAAATTCAATGTATGTGATGACAGCCTTCTTTGCGGGAGAAGCTGCTGCATTTTCCTTCGCCTTCACCAGTATTTTACGAGGTATTGGTTCAATTCCAGCCCACGGACTTTGGACAGGAATTTCCGGGTATGCCATTGGCCACTATCTCAGCAGCAGAGCAGTTCAGTTTCAACAACCAGGCTACGTGGTGGGTCAAGAGAGCAGTATTCCTTCAACCGACCAGCCTTGGATGCTCATGGACTCTTCTGGTCAAATCATCAAACAATCCTCCACTGAATACACTCAACAAGTTCAGATTCCGGTGTGGTTGTGTTCCTCGGAAGAGAAGGCGCTCCCATTACCGAAAAATCCATTCTATGCGGTTGGATTAGCCATGTTTTTCCATTCTTTTTGGAACGGTTCATCGTGGCTGTTAGGTCTTTTATCGAATGATGCATTTTGGGGAATCCAAATACTCGCCATCTTTGGATGGGTGATCTTCTTAATCATCGCACTTTGGCAAATTACCCGACGAATCCTACCAACGGCCCTTTCGTGAAGAAGGAGAGAGAAACGCCGCATAGCGGATTTCTTATGCAAAGCACCTTTCAAGGAGAAGAATCCCCGCAAGAGTTGGAGGAATGTCGATGGATGTGCTTTCTGGCGGTCTGAATCAAGGCAACTTGATTGTGACTACAGCGCTGCTCATCGGCCTTGTCATCACTTCGCGCAAAGCAAAAATGCTCGACAATCCCGGAGTTCTTGCAGCAACAGCACTTGGTTTTGTAGTCGGAGGAATGGGCCACTGGACTTGGCTTCTCATACTTCTTGGATTTCTTTTAGCATCGCACAAAGCAACAAAATGGAGATTTGACGAAAAGAAGGCCAGAGGAATGTCTGAATCTGATGACGGACATCGAAGTTATGGCAATGTCATCGCCAACGGTGGTCTTCCAGGTCTCGTTGCGGTGTTTGCTTTCGTTACCGAAGATTGGTATAACGGAATATGGATGTTTGGCGCTGCAGTCGCAGTTGCTTCATCAGACACCTTTGCAAGTGAAATTGGCTGCCTTGATGACAATGTTCGTATGATTACGACAATGAAACCGTGTGAGCCTGGCATAAATGGAGGATTCTCACCTTCTGGCCAAAAAGCGGCATTGGTTGGCTCAACCATGATTGCAGCACTCACATTAGGTGCATGGTTGGTGACCAATACCGATGGAGACAGCTTCATGATTGGAATACAAAAAACCGCTCTTGTAGCGGTACTCGGCTGGCTAGGATGCCAAATGGACAGTTTGCTCGGTGCCGTATTTGAAAATCGTGGCTATCTTACAAAAGGTGGCGTCAACGGTATTTCCATCACGTGTGGAATGCTCGCAATGTGGGTGTTGTTATCTTCAAACCTCATCGGTTGATATTCTTCAATCATTCTCAAAAGGCCACTGCCTTCATGAACCAAAACCATGTGGTGGTGTCAATGCGCCAGCGTAGTATCACCTTTGTTCTCCTTGCTCTCCTCTTCGGAGTCATGGCAACTGGGGCTGTTGAGGCGATTGAAGATGAGACCTATGAGCCAGGTTTTGTCGAATGGGATATCAACCCTATGGAACGCTTATTTGTCGAAGGATTAAATGTTGAAGAAGCGGTCTTACAACGTGGGCGAACCGATAACGCTGTTGGGAGCCATCCAGTGAACTATGGTGCGGGAACTGTTCCTATCTTCACTATCAGCAGCGAACCCTTGCAAAATCCAATCAACGCTACTGTCAACATGACGGTGTTCATGTCTGCTTACATCGATGGCGTTGGCGGGCCACAATTTTGCGAACGTCAGTGGGGCGTTGACAAGAGTTTCACCTTGATTTACTCTGTAGACGCAGGTGGCGTTCCAGTCTATGATTCTGTAGTCACACAAGTCGTTGATACCGCAACATCAAATTCAGCAATGAATTTCTCCGGTCAGCGCATTGAAGCCTTCCTTTCGATGGGTGTTGGCGATGTATTCACTCTGTCGGTCTCGGCAGAAAACAACTGTGCTGGAAGTTCCATTCAAGTGCAGTGGGGTGCCTTTGAGCAAAACAGCGGTGGAATCATCATGGAAGGTCAAATCTATGAGCCAAAAGCCAGCGTTTTTGTCGATGCAGAGCGCCGAGCTCATATTGAATTTGAACCGTTATTCCCATGGGGTGTAGATGATGTCAAAACTGCAAAGTGGGAACTCTGGGGGCCACTCGAATTTGACGAGAAATTTGTCAAGGATGAAGATTCAATTATGGAAACATCAACCGGTCGACTGAAAATTGACCGTTCGGTAGGAGGAAACAGAACCGTCTGGGCATGGTCCGGCATAACTGCATTAACGCCCGGAGATGCAAATCTTGAAATCTGTATCCAGACGACATCGGGTGACCTCAACAGTGATTGTCACGCATTTGGAATCATCCGATTCGAAGTTGAAAAAACCGACAAAGGCCTCGCAAGTTCAACGATATTCTTATCGCTGACAACCATTGGTTCTCTCATTGGATTCATGTTCATTCAAGAACGAAACGCTGATTTGCCTCCTCTGCCGATTCTCATTGCGCTGATTTTGATGATGCTCTTGTTCATACCAACGGCGATAAGTCAACCCGATTTAGCTTCAAATGAACTGATTGATGACCATGCCAGAATGTTTGATACAGACCTCTATGATGAGAATATGCAAACAGTGAGTGTTTCAGAATTGTTTGATGGCAAAGATGCACTTGTCGTTGCTCTTGCTTTACCAGGCACTCAAAATGTGGCTGAACAAGCCATTGAATTGAACAAAACCATTGACTTACTGGGTGAAGATATCACCGTTATTCATCTACTGGCAGGAATGAACGCATCGACAACCGATGTTAATGCAATGAAGTCAAATTACAACTTGACCTGGAAAACATATGTCGATATCGATGAATCGTTCACACAAAGTTCACCAAACGGTACCGCTGATTCGATCATCGTTCTCGACAAAACCATGAGAGTCGTCTACTCGAACGCGCCTGCAGCACCATCTGAAGAAATCATAGCTGCTGTTGAAAGCATCAATACTGGCGGCAGCACGAGTTCTTGGTCGTATTTCTCACTCTTCTTTGGACCTGGTTTAATTCTGCTTTTCCTCGCTTTACCTCGTGAAGAATACGAAGTCCTTGAGGAGCCTCTTCCATTCGGAATGCACATGGGAGCAGTCATTGCTGCCGGAGGAGCTGGCATCGTTCTGGTCAATCTCCCAATTCTCATCGCAACACTCGCACCGCTTCCATCAAACACCTTGTTTTGGNTTGACTTGGCGATGATTGTCTGGATGATAGAAATGAGTTTCGTAACCGCTCGACGAGGAACGCCGTATGAGGCAGAGTTCCTCGGTAGAATCATGCACAGATTCTTCCCCGAAGCGTTCCGTAATTGGCGTGGTGTTGAAGACATGCAGCGAGATGTCCTGATTGGTATTTGGCTTGGNTGGTTTGGATGGTTAACATTCCCAGCACTGTTCCCTCAAGGAGTTGGAGCAACAATGCTGAGTGGCATATTTGGCATTTTCTTTGGAATCTTTGGACTGCTGTTCATCATTCTTCTGGGTGGTGCAGTCGTGCTCCTGCTGCGATTTATCGCCTCTCTCGGTGGAAACATCTCACTTATGTTTGGTGACTTAGGAGAAGATACCTTTGCTCGTTATTCAGGCTGGTGTATTGTTCCANTTGCTCTGTGGTCATTTGGAAACAGTTTGATTTCTTTGATGAACATCGGCATAATTTGACCGATTCTTTGACAACCGTTGAAGACCATCTCGTGAATATGCGAGCAAGTATTGACTGGAGCAGAACACGAAGAGATTTATTCATGAAATGTCCGAGAGCGTGGTATTTACGTTATGGTTATCAATCGAAATCAAACGCATCANNGGGCTATTCAAGCAGCAGAAAACCCTGGGATTTGATGCTTCGAGCGATGAAAGAAATTCTGATNGAACGGATTGAAGATCTTCGTGAAGGAAAACAATGGTCACCTCTCTTGGTCGAGCATCAACTGAAACATGCGCTCCAAAAAAACTTGGAGAACTCAAATCAGAAGGTAAACAAAAGGTACTTAGCGGCATTATTACGCTATGCAAACCATCGCATGACCTTACTGTGGCGGTGCAGAATTATTCAGCAACTTGTTCGTAAACAACACCCTTGCTGGTATGTTCTGGACAGAACTGAACCTGTATCAAAAGACACTCGGCTCGTCTATTGCTCTCCTGATTTGGCGATTTTGATTCAAAACAATTGGCATCTCATCCGATTTGATATGCAAAGTGCTCCAAAAAATCCCATCGATGAATTGGAAGCAAATGCAATGGTCTATTGGGCAAAGCAGCAAGATGGTTTTCCCCAGCGTGAATTATCCTATCGCTTACACACCATCGGATGGCGAAGAGGATTTTGGAATACAGAGACGTATTTTCCGACAAGTGAATCTGTTCATCAGTCAATGCAGTTGCTTGAGAGCGATTGCCATGCAATGGAAAACATGCACCAATATGGCCGATTTAATCTCGCCCTTTTGCCTCTAGCAACATCAAGAAAAACGTGCGAATCCTGTTCCTTTCGTTCACATTGCCCCGCATCAGAAGGTCTGCTTCGCGCTCAGCAAGAACAAAAACTTCTCGAACTTGCTCATTGTTCTCAATCAAGCAAGACTTGAGGTCAAATCCGCAAGAACCGCTGCAACATCACTCGCTTTGGTGACTCCACTGGCTAAAAGAACACCTTCAGCGCCGAGCTCGACGGCTTTGGCAACATCTGCACCGTTTTTCACACCAGCACCGCACAGAACGCGAACATTCGGATTCACTGCTTTGACCACAGCGACCGTGTCACTGACAATCGAAGGGTCTGCAGTGGTCACAGAAATATCTCCGCCAATCAATTCTGGCGGTTCTACTGCNATGAATGTCGGACCAATCTCAGCAAGATGTTGAGCTTCATCAACATCCGCAGCGCAGCCACACATTGGGAAATCATCTGGCAATTGTTGCATCAACTGAGCAACATGTTCCATGGAAACCTTATGTTCNGCGTGATTGATAATGGTGCCTTGTGCTCCACGNTGAAGTGCAGTNTGAGGTTCAAGCCAGCCTGTGAAACCACCTTGGCCCACTGGATCTAAATGTTGCGTCCATACTTCTAAAGAAGGTGCAACACGGCGAACTGCTTCCAAATCAAAGGCAGAAACGACCGCTACCATTCGAGCAGGACCATTCGCATGAGCCGCCATAGCAAGAGCGAGCTGTTCAGCGGTTTCTCCACTTGCACTCGCATATGTTTTGAAATTAACAACGACCAANGGTTTGTTCATGCCTTTGGCAGAAGCGGAGTGCATTTGAGGTCTTCGCAGGTTCGACAGAAATTCATTCCGTTCGTGGCCATTGTCCGCCAACCACATGTGAACCTTCAGGAATGATGCTGTCGTGTCCAACAACGACATTCTCAAGATGAACATCCTTTCCAATAACGNCTTGAGTTCCAACAAGGCATTCTTTGATGACGGAGTTCTCGCCTACTGATGAGCCTTTCAAGAGAGTCGAGCGGTGAATTTTACTGTTTGAGAACTTGACATCTGTTTCAATCATTGACTCGGTTACACTTTCAGAAGATTGGCTTGNAGTGGAACCATACCATGAGTTTCCTTCGACTNTTCCACGTGTAAAACGTTGTTCTTGGATACATCGATGAACCGCATCTGACCATGCTGAAGGAGTTCCAGCATCGATGAAATAGCCTTCGAACTGTTGACCATTTAGAAGGCGCTCTTCAGCAAGNCGCGGGAATACNTCTCGTTCTATAGAATGTTTTCCTTCTGGCATATAATCGAAAATATCATCTTCAAAAATGTAAGAACCTGCATTGATGAGGTTTGAAAAAACTTCTTCAGCCTTGGGCTTTTCTTTGAATTGGGTAATTCGGGAATCGTCATCAAGCCCAACAATTCCGAAGCGTGTTGGGTCTTCAACTTCCCAAAGCGCAAGACTTCCCACCCCACCATTGTGCTTNTGCAATTCCAAGAGAGGTTCGATTTGAAGAGAGGAGACAATATCGCCNTTAAAGCAAGCAAATCTACCGCTNACCACATCTTTGCAGTTCCCTAAAGCGCCACCGGTTCCCAAAGGTTGCGTTTCATTGACGATTCGAACATCAAAATCAACCTCCGCTTGAGCAAAGTATTGTTGAATCATATCAACTTTGTATCCACCTGCAACGACAACTTCGTCGATCAAATGATTTGGAATCCCTTCAACGACTCTTTCAAGTAAGGACATGTCCAACATTGGAAGCAGTGGTTTCGGCATTGAATTGGTCCATGGACGTAGGCGTGAGCCAACTCCCCCTGCCAATACGACCACTTGCATGAGCAGGGCCTTTCATCGATTACCTATCAAAACACCTCTATTCCATTCACCAATACTCGGCTGTTGCAATCAATTGTGCCAATTGCCGCATCAAAGTATTCAAAGACGGTCTTTCTTTGGAGAGGTTTGGAGAGCATTATGAATATCCACGAATATCAAGGAAAATCACTTCTACGAGACAACAACGTTGCCGTTCTTGAAGGCGTTCATTGCACCAGTGTTGAACAAGCCCTATCTGCTTATGACTCGCTTGGAAGCAAAGTTGTGGCTGTTAAGTCTCAAATCCATGCAGGTGGACGTGGAAAAGGAACACTCTACCATCCTGAAACTCGTGAACATGTAATGGATGGCGGTGTGAAAATTGCTTTCTCAAGAGAAGAAGTCGAATCCTATGCGACCAATATTTTGGGTAACATTCTCGTAACGATTCAAACGGGTGACGAGGGCAAACTGGTCAGTAACCTGTATGTTGAAGCAGGTTGCGATATCGCACACGAATACTATCTCGCTTTACTGGTTGACCGTGACAATAAATCTGTTCTCATCATGGCATCTACCGAAGGAGGAATGGACATTGAAGACGTCGCCCACAACACTCCTGAACTGATTCACAAAGTTGTTGTCGATTCAAATGCAGGACTTCTTGGTTTCCAGAAAAGAGACCTCGGAATGGCATTGGGGCTTCAAGGAATGGCATTGAGGTCGTTTGGAAAAATGTTGTCAAACATGTATACAATGTTCATTCAAGAAGATTGCGCAATGGTCGAAATTAATCCACTTGTGCGAACAGGTAACGATGAAATCGTTGCTCTGGATTCCAAAATCTCCTTTGATGAAAACGCCGAGTTCCGCCACAAGAATTGGGATGATTTGCGAGACCTTTCCGAAGAAGAAGATGTCGAAATTCGAGCAAAAGAAACGGGATTATCATATGTTAAACTCGACGGAAACATTGGCTGTTTAGTCAACGGTGCCGGACTTGCAATGGCGACAATGGATGTCATCAAACTGTATGGAGGCGAACCTGCCAACTTCCTTGATGTTGGAGGCGGAGCTGATGAAGAGCAGGTGAAAACCGCATTTTCAATCATCCTTGAGGACCCGAATGTCAAGGGGATTTTGGTCAATATCTTTGGAGGTATCATGCGCTGTGATATTATTGCACGTGGCGTCATTGCAGCAACTGAAGCACTTTCGTTAGAAGTTCCTCTCGTCGTTCGACTCGCAGGAACCAACGTTGATGAAGGAAAGGCAATCTTGGCTGCCTCAACTTTGAACATTCACGCTGCTGATGATTTAGCAGACGGTGCTCAAAAGATTGTAGCACTTATTGGAGGTGACGAATAATGTCGATTTGGATTGAAGAAGATGCAAAGGTTTTGGTTCAAGGAATCACTGGAAAGCAAGGTATGTTCCATGCAGACAAGATGGTCGAATATGGAACCAAAATCGTTGGTGGATGCACACCAGGTAAAGGTGGCCAAACCGTTGAACTTCAAGGAAAACCATTCCCAGTTTGGGACGGCATGATTGAAGCCATTGAAGCAACTGATGCGGATGCTACTGTGATTTATGTCCCTCCGCCATTTGCTGCAGAAGCAATAATGGAAGCTGCAGATGCTTTTGATTCAGTCAAAGGTGAAGGCGTTATCGTTTGCATCACTGAAGGTATTCCTACCCTTGACATGGTCAAGGCAGTTGCCTATGTCGAAAACAGACCAGGTGTTCGTCTTATCGGGCCAAACTGTCCGGGAATCATTACCCCCGGTGAAACGGGTGGAGCAAAAATTGGTATTATGCCAGGTCACATTCACGCAAAAGGCCGTATCGGTATTGTCAGCAAGTCGGGAACGTTAACCTACGAAGCAGTTGCTCAAACTATGAGCATCGATGAAGGTCAATCGACCTGTATAGGAATTGGTGGAGACCCCGTCAACGGAACTGGGTTCATTGATTGCCTTGCTGCATTCCAAGCCGACCCGCAAACTGAAGCGATTATCATGATTGGTGAAATTGGTGGAAATGCAGAACAAGAAGCCGCTGCATGGGCTGCTGATAATGTTACCAAGCCCATTGTAGGATTTGTTGCAGGTGCTACAGCACCTCCAGGTAAGAGAATGGGGCACGCAGGTGCAATTATCTCTGGTGGAAAAGGAACTGCAGAAGAAAAGTTTGAGGCATTTAGAGCCGCTGGAATCGCTTGTGCAATGGATCCTTCTGAACTTGGAAAGGTTCTGCTCGAATCACTCAAAGCTGTTGGCTTACGGTGAAGGCCATTAACCGATATCCTTTCTGTGAGAGCATGGCAGAAGAGTCGGCGTTTGACCCCGCTGTCTTGGACGGATACTATTCCAAAGACTCCGACATCGATTTATCATGGATGAAAAAGCCAACTCAACATCAGTTTCGATGGCGAACATTGAACAATCGCTGGTATTCTTCACCTCGTCGAATACGGGATGCTGTGACTTTCGTCAAAGCAGTAGGTAAAGCGGTTCCAACCGATGTTTATGTCTCAACTTCTTCTTGGCTCAATCCTGTTGATTTGCCTCGTCTTCATGATACTGAAGCGTCATATCCAATACTTCTCGACCATTTGGTTGTCTTTGATATCGATGTTCCACCTTTTTCACAGAAAAATATGGAAGTTGCCCGCAAATACGCCGTGAAGATATTTGCATGGATGGAGCAAAAGACAGACTATGCATTCTCTCATGTAACCTTCTCAGGCAGCAAAGGTTTCCATCTCTTTTATCATGATCTTAAAAGAGAGAAATTCCAAATTCCTGACCCGCAACTTCGTGAAGATACAGTGAGGCAATCGAGAAAGAAACTGCTTGAACAAGCCGTTGCAGATGGCCATCAAATCGATACAAAAATTACGGCTGATACTCGTCGAATCATACGATTGCCCGGCACAGTTCACGGAAAAACAGGCTGGATATGTTCCATCATTTCAGTTGAACAACTTCATCGACCATTCAAGGAATGGATGAGTGACCTCAAACGCCATCCTCAGTCGCTTGATATGCCAAAAAATGCCTCGGTGAAAAAATCACTGTTCTCTCGGAAAAAGAAAGTGAAAGAAGTAATTTCGGAACAACGAACCAGTCTCGAAGTCAGCACGCATGTTCCAGGAACAAAGAATCGTTCTGCCTTGATTGAATGGCTACCACGCAGTTGGGGAGACCCGCAAAATGCTGTTGAAAAAGCGCTCAAATTCTGCGAGGATGCTCAATTGGGTTCAACTGCGTTCTGGACAGATGGCGAGCGTACGCTGATGTTGGTTCCTCGGGCAATGCCTCGTGAATATCTCGCCAAAATGGCTAAGAAAAATGGCTTTACTCATTTAGCGAATGAACTGAAACAAAGAGACCATGCTTGGATTCGCATCTCCGCACAATTCGCAGAAAACAGTGGATGGGACAGTGATTTAATTCCAATCAACGTACTTTCTCAAGAAACCAACGAGTCATGCAAATGGCCTTGGTCCTTAGCCCATTTAGAACTTTCAAAACGAATGGGTCTGGAGATAAAGATGGATGTGAAGGACACTTCAGGGACTCAAGAACCTTCGATGAGAATAGTACGCAAAGAATAGTTTTCATTCACCAATGATTATATGTCGCCTTACTGAGTCGTATTTGTTCCCACCGGAGCTTCGGCAATGACGGCTGCACACGTGCGTATGAAACCACTCGCTGTTGGCGCATGGGAACAGCGCCAACAGCAAACTCAATCGGTGTTAAAATGAATAAATTTGGCATTGTCATATTCATCATTTCAACACTCCTGTCAGGACTTTTTATCTTCGCAGCGGCTGGCTCCACTGATCAAGATTATATTGCAGCAGATGCAAGGATTACCTCTGAAACAACTTATGATGAGTATTATTCCAATTATTATACATGCACAGCCTACATTGAATTTCGTTATGTCGCAGAAGCCTTTGAAGAAGATAGTGTAGAGAAAGAATACACGGGCACAACAACAGGTTCTATGGAAAGCAGTGAGTCATGTATTGATGAAATTGAGGCTGCATTCCCAATTGGCTCCACTATTCGAATTTTCTTCCCGAGTGATGACCCTTCCAGTTATTCCTTTGAGTCGCCAACCTCCGAGATTTACTTGTATTACTGCTGTTCTGGTTTCTTTGCGATCTTGAGTATTCTCGGTTTAATTGTGGCTTTGACGATGGGGGCAAAGGGCAGTACTGTTGCGACTGGTGGCCTTTCCGCACGAATGGCGAATTTTCGCGCCCAATTAACCGGGCAGAAAGGGAAGCAAATCACACCTACTCAATCATCTTATCCAAAGTTACCATCTCAGCAAAATACCCCTGCATTCAATCAGGTAAGGCCGTCGAATCCTCGGCGTCGAAAACGATGGAAAGACGGTAACATGACGGCAAGTCGCATTCGGAATTACAACAGTATCATCGGTCGCATGGGATTGAATAATCGTGGATTTGACGATGTTAAAGATGCGAAAGCACACGCTCTTTCTTACGGTATCATGTCACAAAGAGAAACTGATGAATTCTTTGCCAATGACCACGTTTTGAAGACGCTCGGTCTTTCGAAGGCGAGTTCATTCAATTCAGCACCTGCCCAGCCATCTCAGCCAAGCGCAGGATTCTGGGACAGTCAAGGTATATCGACAACCAAAGCTCAATCATCTGAAGATACATGCGGTCATCCAGGCTGTTCGAACACCGTCGACTCGTTTGATTTCAGATGCTTTGATTGCCGAAAAAGATTCTGTGATACCCACAGAGGCAAGACATTCCAATGCGAATCGTGTGCGAATTGATCACAAGTAGACATTCTTTTGGTGCATACCAACTTGTGGGCCGAGGCTTTTCTCTAAGATGGAGTTCATCAGTTCTTTTCCTTCATCGTTGCGCATATAGGTGATATGTCCTGGACTTACATGTTTGAACCAGTGATTGAGGAAAACTTCTGCCCTCTCTTTACTCGAAGCAAGTTTTGAAGGGACCTTGTGATACATTTGCACAACACTCACTTCTTTGCGAAGATACTTCGCAATGACCTCTGGCATCAATTTTGAGACCCAAGTATCCTGCATGAATTGAGACGAACGTGTCACGACATAACGCGCTTTTTCGAGTGAACCAAGTACCTCTTCAAGCGATTTACTGAACAATTCAGCCTCTTCAGGAGTTGCATGATGCAAATGGTATCGTAACCAACCACCGCCTCGCTCTCCGCCCTTTGGAGAACAGTGTTTTGTCATTTCACCCAATTCATTGTATGCACCAACAATTGCTTCTGAAATCGCAAGGGTGAGTGAGGTGTTTGTCCACATGTTTTTTTCGGTTCCAAACTTGAACCCAAGCGCAAAGTCAGACGGGGCTTTCGCTTCAAGAGCAGGTCGAGCTTCAGTGCCAAACGGCTGGCCGATGCCCCACAATTCTCGAGTATGTTCACGCAGACGAGCTCGGCGCATCATCTCTTCATTGAACAACGCCATTCCTTCACTGATTCCTTCTGGACGAACATCATTGAACGCAGCGTGAACGTGACCAACTCCCTTCTCAATGGTCCCGTCATCACAAACACCGTACAATTGCTTGTGCTTTTCCTTGAAGCGTTCATAATCATCAAAACCTTTGGTAAATTCTTCTGCTATGCAGATGATATCCCAATTGTTGGCTACTTTCTCAGGCCACAATTTGTCGATACGGATGGAACGACCACGAAGTTGGTTAATACTTACACTGGTTGTGACTGAAGTCATATCTATGAGAACATTGATTCGGGAAGCATCCCAACCTTCACCAAGTAATCCTCGAGTTCCAACTAAACAACGGGTAAAACCTTCTTGGAAAAATTCGGTAATCATCAATGAATAATAACGTGGAATCCAATCTTTGCCTTTCCCATGAATTTCAGTAAATCCCTGATGTGGGCGACCATCAAGTCGAATATCGAGGCGTCGTTCAGCGATCCAAAGTTCAGCTTTTTCAATAAAAGGCTCATACAAATCATCATCCACAAGAACGGTGCTGCCGGTCATTAAAATCGGATCTAAATAATCTCCAGCAGGATGATGGACCAATGAGCGAAGAACAGAGATTGCCCCTCCTGCTTCCTCATCCAGAACCCCTTCAACAAGAGTTGTAGCAGAGGTTTTTTCATAATCGGTAACAATGACTGCACGGATATCTTTTCCAAGCGTTTGCATCTCCACTGAAATGATTTCATTCACAGCTTCTGTTTTCGCTGAAGCATAGGCCATTACACGCCCTACTGGTGAAGCACAGGGACGAGAACCAGTTTCAGTAATCATAACCCCCAACATTCGCAAACGTGAGACGACTGATTCTGCAAGAGCGTGGTCTTCTTTAGATTTGGAACGACGTAAACCGTGGCGGACATAACGTGAAAGTACGTTCCTAAGTATACTGATACGGGTAAAGGATTCATCGTTCTCTTTCATGATAATCTGGGGAACGTCGTGGGGTAATTCCATCTGATTCATTTGCAAAAAGCGTCGAGAATCCTCGGCAAATGCAGGATATCGTTGCTCATATTTGCGCCAAGAAAGCGTTTCCCCTTTTGGCGACTTTCTCTCTCTCAATTGATTGTGTACCCAGCGGTCAAGGTCAGGAACTCGATCGGCTTCCAGACTCTCCTTGGTTTCACGTAACTCGCTAAGTAGTGTCTCAAATTCTTCATCGACACCAGCAATATATTGCAATTCATGCTTGGCTGGTCGAACAAAATAACACAAATCTTGGTAGGGTGCGAGATTTGATGCTCGGACTAATGCAGGCACGGGGACACTGTAATCAACGGGTCCAAAGAATTCTTGATATCGTTCAACATCCGCCTGTTTGAATCCATCTCCTTCTGGAGGAGTTGCAGTAAGACCGAGGACAACAGGATTGTCAAACATCTCTCGGACTTCTGAAAGAACCCGACCCCAATGATGCATCAAATGGTGACATTCGTCCAAAATAATGAGCCCGATTCCAACCTTTTGAAGTCGAAGAAGATTGGCTTTAGCACTCTTATGCAATGTCCATAATGCATTTCCATGCTCGGCAAATTCATCTCTCACCTTTTTTCTATACGTCGAGAGGCGTTTGGTATAATACTCCTTATTTTTGAGTTCTAAATCTTCAAGCCAAGCCTGTGCTTCATCATGGTTTGAGGCTTCTTCTTTTTCGATAAGTTTCTCAGCCCATAATTCGATAGCCACCTCGTCAAGGTCTTCTCCACCCTTACGAGGCATGGTGACTGATTGGTAGGTCAAGGAAGTGAGCAAACCTGGTTTTTCAGGATCTGTACTGATGAATCCATCTTTCCCATCTAAATCAAAAAGTGAAGTTCTTGCAGCCCATTGAGCCTGAATTGCCGAATTCGGTGACAGAACAAGGGCGGGTTTTCGAACGAGATCTGACCAAACATAGAGGCCGAGAACTGTTTTTCCTGAACCCGGTGGCGCAACAATATGCAATCGAGTTTTTCCAGAATCAAGTTGAGGGCGAATGATAGAACTTGCAGCCTCTTGAGAGGGACGTAAAGTTCCTGCGAAACGAATGTTTCCAAAATCAGGTAATTTTGTCAAAAGTTAGCCCCCAACATCAGCGTGGCGGGCCTCTTTTTGGTCCAGATGGACCACCTTTTGGAGGACCGCCTTTGGAAGGGCCAGGTGGACCGCTCTTCTTTGGAGGGCCGCCTTTCGATGGACCTGGTGGACCGCTCTTCTTTGGAGGGCCGCCTTTAGATGGACCTGGTGGGCCACTCTTCTTTGGAGGACCGCCTTTGGAAGGACCTGGTGGACCACTCTTCTTTGGAGGGCCGCCTTTCGATGGACCTGGTGGACCACTCTTCTTTGGAGGACCGCCCTTGGAAGGACCTGGTGGACCGCTACGCTTTGGTGGGCCGCCTTTGGAAGGACCGGGTGGACCACTACGCTTTGGTGGGCCACGACGTTGCGGTTCGACAACTTCTTCCTCCTCTTCATCTTCGAAAACCGCTCCACAATGAGGACATTCGCTGTCAGTCTCTTTGACAAGTCCATCACAGATTTCACATGCAAACATTTCGACGCCGTCGTCAGCTGAATCATCGCCATCGAGATTCTCAACTTCACCGTCTTTCGAGCGGAATAGTTTCAATTCAGTGGTAAGATCAAAGCCTTTCAATGCGACTTCAGTTTCAATAGCGTGCTGGAATGCTTGAGTGAGGTCTTCTGGTGTATCAAGAACTCGACCATCATCGATATAGGTCACATTGACATTCAATACATCGGATTCCACTTTCGCTTGAGGAGTTTCTACTGCAACACCACGCTTTCGAGCGACACGGCGAACTGCAACTTCACACATTCTTCGTAAGAGCGCTTCATTTGGTGCATCTTGAGATGCTTGCCCCAAAGCGCCAGCAAGAACATCTTGTGCTGGATTTGATGCATCTGCTCCACGAAGGTGAGAAGGCAAATCAGCACCAAGAGAAGCAAGTACGTTGCCTGCTGGCGTTTGATTCATATTGAGCCATTGACTGCGGCGCTCGTCTTTCATTGCTCGTTCTGCCTCAGCTAATCGATTGACCATAGCGTCTGTGGGAGATGCTGCAGGATTATTTGCAACAACGGTGCCACCGGGTGTAGATGCAGAAATATTGCTCACTGGTTTTTGAGGCACTGCCCCGCTTGAAAGTGAGGGGCCACGTGCTTGCTGAGGGCGGTCAGATTGAACAACATTCGGCGTGACGTTTCCTTGAGGAGGTTGCTGTTGCATTCCTTGAGGAGGCATTTGGTTCAACTGATTTGGAGGGAAATTTTGGGGAGGGAATTGACCCATTTGATTTGGAGGGAGATTTTGGGGGGGAAACTGACCGGGTGGAATGTTGGGTTGTTGTTGAATACCCATGGCGATTTGTTGAAGAACTTCGGGAGGAATGTTGGTATTGCCTACATTCATATCTCGTTGTTGACGAACTGCTTCACCGGAAACAACACCAAAGTTCCGGCCTCCGGATACTTCTTGGCC
This sequence comes from Euryarchaeota archaeon TMED99, assembly GCA_002170315.2. GTDB lineage: Archaea > Thermoplasmatota > Poseidoniia > Poseidoniales > Poseidoniaceae > MGIIa-L1. The sequence goes on along the minus strand of NHFA02000036.1, from coordinate 54,342 downwards.
GCTGAGACCGATTGAACTCGGATTGGTAAAACCTCCAGCGCGTGACATTTCTTGCCGGGAACCACATTCAGGACAAAATATACTGTCAGCAGGAATCTGTTCCTTACACGAGCCACACTCCACAATACCACCCCGAGGTTTAACGCTCGCATATCCCTCCCTAAAGGCTTACGACGGATTACCGCTGGTTTTGAAGTAAATATATTGAATTCTTAGCCGCCAAAGTAAGGTATCCCAAACTCAAATTCGAGATTCCATTCAAGTTGAAAATTCATCAATTGACCTTTTCATCATCCCACAGGGTCAAGAACAGAGAACTGTTGCGCTCAAGAGAGGGGATAATATGGCTGTGCTCATCAATGAGAAAATCGATGCACTGCTCGAAGCAACTTCTCGTTCATTTTATCCAACCTTGAAATATCTTCCAAAGAAAATTAGAGGACAAATTGGATTGCTCTACCTTCTTGCCCGAGTGGCAGATACAATTGCAGATTCAAAGCACGGAGAGACTGAATTTCTTCTCAAGACTCTCCGTGAATACAACGATGTCGCTCAAGGAAAAGCGACATCACTCCCCGACTTCACGGAACTTGCCGAAATACAGGCTAATGAAAATGAAGCGAAACTCCTACGAAATGTAGACGATGTCGTAGCAGGTCTTGAGGTCTATAGTAAGGGTGACCAAGCGCTTATGCTTGAATGCCTTGACACCATCGTGGGTGGTCAAATACTTGACCTTGAACGGTTTGGTACAGCAAATGAAGGCGGGAATATTTCAGCGCTTGAATCCGATGAACAAATGGATGATTACGCATTCAGAGTTGCAGGATCAGTTGGCGTATTTTGGAGTAAAATGTCTCTTGAGCACCTTTTCAGCCTCCCTCAGGAAAAAGAGAAAGAATTTTTTGAAAAAGGCATTCGATTTGGAAAATGCTTGCAAATGATCAACATCTTAAGAGACATTCCAGAAGACCTCCGATTCGGCAGATGCTACATTCCAAAAGAGGCTCTTGAAAGGTATAACCTCAGCCCAGAAGACTTAATGGATGACAAAAATATTGATGCTTTCCGGCCTTTGTATGATGAATATTTAGATTTGACAAATGGACATCTTGATGCTGCAATCGAGTATATTTCGATGCTACCGGATTCGCAATTACGACTCAAAGCCTCTTGCATGCTTCCCGTGTTGATTGGCCAAAGAACGGTCACCTTATTACGAACTGGTAATGTTCTCAATTCAGAGGAACGTATCAAAGTCACTCGAGATGAAATTAAATCGTATGCAAGAAAACTCCTTCGTGCCTTGATTATCCCTGGCGGAGTAAATCGTCTTCTCCAGAAAAACAAAGGCAATTGAAAAATGAATATTTGTTCAATTAAGGGTAGAACTCAAAAAGGGTGGAGTATGAGCGGTCACTGGTCACCATGCTTGAACGCCGGAAACCTTTGGAATTACTCTTCCCTTTGAAAGGGAATGCAAGTTCCAGAGAAGACGACGTAGAAAAAGCGGGATTAACCACTTTGGATCGCCTACGAGCTGGTGTAATGCTTGCCCGAGATGCCGTTAAAGCAGTGAGTCTAACTGCAATGGAAGCGCTTCGAGAAGGTGCCACATTCATTGGAATTGTCGGAGAAACGAATGAACTGGTCGATCCCTTTTCACATCTTGACGCACCGATTTGGTCAGATAAGCCACCTCAAGAACTCACCAAATTGGCATTCCGCTATTGCGAAGAACTCACTATGCGTGAGGCTGGTAACTTCTATCACTCGTTCAAATATCTCCCCGATGAACAAAGGCATGCCATGTGCGCAGTCTATGCTTTCTGCCGAAGAGCAGACGATATTGCGGACGGTGATTGGGCTGATAGATTCCCTGGAAGCATGGGTGAGATGGATCCTGAAGCGGTCGCTTACCGTGACCAACTCGAAAGTCTTCAAGACCAAGGCACTATTCTTGATCACGAGGCTTACCTCAACAAAATTACTCAACTGTTCTTTTTCCGCAAAAAACTCTCAACGTGTTACTCTGAGGTCTATTCAACTGATCCCGTGTTCCTCGCATTGAAGGAAACTGTGGAACGATATTCCATTCCACGAGATGTCTTTGATGACCTCATTTCAGGAATGGAAGACGATCTTTACAACAACCGCTACCGAAGTTTTGACGAATTGTATGTCTATTGCTATCGAGTCGCATCTGTTGTTGGCTTGATGTGCATTGAAATCTATGGATATGAAGACCCTCGTGCGAAGAAATTTGCAGAATCTTGGGGGATTTTTATGCAACTCACCAATGTCTTGCGAGATGTCGGTGAAGATATTGAGCGTGACCGAGTCTACCTTCCTCTCAATGAACTTGAATCAAACGGTATTGAAGAAAGTGAACTGTCTGGGAAAGTCGTTCTCAACAAACATTGGGAGCCATATTGCAGAGAATACGCTCGGCGGGCACGAACATATTTGGCTGAAGCAAGGCAACTTCTGCCGCTTCTTCCTCGCCGCACTCGTTATTCACCTGCCGCAATGATTGCGTTTTATGACAAGATTCTACGACAAATTGAACGTCAACAAGGTGACGTGTTCACCAAGCGAGTCAAATTAAACAAAGTTCAGAAGATTAGCCTTGCAGCTGCAGTTTACATGCGTCACAGAATCTTACCTTCATTCCTCGACCCCGTTTGGTCAGGACTTGCACGAATTGGTATTCTACCCGCTGTTTAATCAAATTGGGCAGGTTGAATGTCCCATCAACTTGTAGAATGGACAGAATCCAAATGCGGAAGTCATTACACCCCATACACCTACAGCAAGCAAGAGGATATCCCAGTTGATGTTCGATGCATAATCAATGGCAACCATACCTAAACCGGCTGTGACACGGACTAAACGATCGGTAAGACTTAGATTCACTTTATTCAACTCTAAATCTAAGTCATGCTCAAGAGCATATAAAGACCTGTATTCTGCGATTCAACAAAAATTTAAGGGATTTTAGATTCAAATTGTCCGTGTAAAAGCTTGAATTCCAGTGATGTATCGTCCGATAATCAGATTATGAATATCGTGAGTACCTTCATAGGTTTTCACTGATTCAAGATTTGCCATGTGGCGCATGACTGGATATTCATCAAGGATTCCATTCGCTCCATGAATGTCACGAGCAACACGAGCAATCTCGAGAGCGATGTCAACATTGTTCATCTTTGCAAGTGATATTTGCTCGTTAAACCAAGTTCCATCATCCTTCTTACGGCCGAGGTGGTAAGCCAAGAGTTGTCCTTTGGTAATTTCTCGAAGCATCCAGGCCAATTTATTTTGGACCAATTGATAGGAGGCGATTGGATGGTCAAATTGGATACGTGAAAGAGCGTAGGTCTTTGCACTGTGGAAGCACGACATAGCAGCACCTAAAGCACCCCATGAAATCCCAAATCGGGCGTTATTCAGGCATGAGAAAGGACCTCTCAAGCCTTTTACATTCGGCAACATTCTGTCCTTTGGAATCTTACAATCTTGGAACACCAATTCGCTGGTCACCGAGGCTTTGAGTGAATGTTTACCTTTCATCTCTGGAGCAGTAAATCCTTCATCATCCTTCTCGACAATAAAACCACGGATGACTCCGTCAAGTTTCGCCCAAACAACGGCGACATCGGCAATTGTTCCATTGGTAATCCACATTTTTGCACCATTTAGGAGGTAATGATCGCCTTTGTCTTCTGCTTTGGTAATCATGTCTCCTGGATTCGAACCATAATCTGGCTCAGTAAGTCCAAAGCATCCAATCCATTCACCAGAGGTTAACTTTGGCAAATAGTAATTCTTTTGTTCCTCTGAACCGAAATCCCAAATTGGATACATTGCAAGCGAACCCTGCACTGAAGCAAAGGACCGAAGTCCTGAGTCACCGCGCTCAAGTTCTTGACAGATTAAACCGTAAGCAACATAGGAAAGCCCTGGGCATCCATAACCCTTCAAAGGAGCACCGAGAACACCCATTTCACCAAGTGCGACTCGCCATTCATCCAAGAATACACCTTCAGCGCAGGCATGTTCGATTTTGGGAAGGACTTCTTCATCCACCCAATCACGAACCATATCGCGTATCATGATTTCTTCTTCAGTCAGTAGGCTTTCAATATCGTAGAAATCAATCCCTTCGTAAGGCTCCATACTATCCTCTCATGTTTGGGTCGACGAGGGGCTTCAAGAACCTAACCCTCTTACAACCACATGAAAGGATTCATTTTTTGTTCAGTCCCCTTAACTGAAGATACTTTCTTTGAAGATAAGGGCTGTTCATGTATATGAGTCCAATAACGACGCCAGGAACTGATATCGTCACTGCTGCCATAACGGCAATTGACATCAAACCGAGTTCAACCACTTCGCTGTAAGTCTCAAACGAAACGACATTTCCAAAAGATGTGATGATAAAGCCTTCTTGATGTGCATTTTCCCAAACCACTTCTATTGAGCGGCCCGAGACAACGGGATCCCACTCCACTGCATCTTGAGCGACAATTTGAGCGAAAGCCTCTGAAATCAAAGGTTGCTGACGGATGGTAGAAAACGGNGCCATGTGAATCAAGGTCGTTCCGTCATGGCCCCGAGATACACCGGTGAAATCGCCTTCAAGCATAGAGAGCTGCATCATTGCTCGAAGTGTTGATTGACTCGGGTCTACCATNTCCAAACGAACGGCTTGCGTCTTCAGACCACTGGCGAAACCCACGCATTCATTTAGCGTAGGGTCAGCACAATCAACACCTACCCACGTTTCTCCGGCTGTTCCAGAAAGGAATGTGAGTTGGTGGTTGGAAGAAAGAACAGCGAGACCATCACTGAGCGTGGTTACAACGCATACGTTTTGGTTTCGATGGCAAGCTATGTCACTGATTTCTGAGGAACGAGTGTCCTCGATTGCCTCCATTCCAGAACCTTCAGAAAATTTCCATATCGTGCCGTCTGAGGCGCCAAAGTAAGCATAATCTCCTGCAGGACGCCACTCTACAGCGGTCATATGCAACCCAATAATCGAACCCGAACCGTTGACAGTAGAGATCGCATGATTTTCAGCAGTGTATCGAAGAGCAACCCCCATCTCACCGGTGAGCAGAGCAGTTTCTCCTCGAGGGTGCCAAGAGACGTCATGCAAAGAAGCACTTCGAGCGGTATTCAATTCGATGTCTCGGCTTCGGTCTCCTGCGTCATAGGCCGAGATGAGATGCGCATAGCCNTCCTCACCNACCAGCATGACCGACAATCCATCAGGAGAAACCTTTCCAGCATTGATNCCGAGATCTGATTCACCGAGAGTATCAACCAATTCCAGTTGTATAAGCGACTCCGGCTGTGCAGGTACGCTTGGCAAGAGGAAGAGAAGGACGCAAACGCCGAACAAAAGGTGGCCTCGCATGATTTACCCAAAGGCAACTACAACAAAACCCCTCCTACGCTCGGATGTGACTTTCTCGTCGCTCTCAACGGTGAGCCTTATGGCAAAGAGACTCTTCGCCGATGCATGGAGCGATTCGCAGTTAAGCGCGGTTTAGAGAAAAACATCGGTGGGAATGCAGGTCTTGCACGTATAGCAACCACATATTTTGACAATATTCAAGTGAATGCAGAAGGAGTCTTTACCGGTTCTTTCGCAATCCTTACTCACATCACCGGACATTTTGGTTCTGATGGAAAACTCGTTGTCGATGTCGAACAGATGAAGGGTGAAGAACTGAGTGATTTCCTCTCAGCTGACGGCGGACGTGATAACGCAATGGAGTCTCGTAAAAGATGGTCATCGTTCCTTGACGAAGTAACCGGATATTCNCCTAAACAACGCGGCGATAANGCCAAAGAAGACGCAAAGAAGTTTTCAAAAGCAAAATCTGCAATTAAGATGGCACACAAAATGATGGAAATGAGCAAGAGTATNGATCAAGAAACCATCGACACTGCAAATGCNATGATTGCAGAATTACAATCCATGATTGACTCAGGTACACCACCATCTGAAGGGAAAGTCAAGAAACTTAACGATTTGATTTGAAGAACGTGATACTATGGGCATTGATTCATCACTCGAATCCTTTGTCGAAGATTGTCCACGGATTTTGGAATTAAATGAACAGCAACAGCAAAGACTTGCGTTGATGGTCGGACAGGTTGAAGAAACTGTAGGTATCGACCATTTAGTGAATTGCTTGGCAGAGAACACGAGCATGGGCGGAGATGGCGTCATTCGCTGTTATGTTGGATTTGAACCCTCTGGAAAGGCCCATATCGGGTGGAAGGTTATCTCTTTNCAACTCCGGAGNATGCTTGAAGCAGAAGCAAATGTTCTGATCTTTTTGGCAGATTGGCACGCTTGGGTCAATGACAAATTTGACGGAGTCATGGAAGACATTCAAACAACTGCAAAATACATGGAGGAAACTTTTCGCGCTTTGCTCGGATATCCAGAAGAAGGCGATGGCCCAGGACAACTGCGTTTTGTATGGGCATCAGAGATTATGGGCTCTGGAGATTATTGGGCAAGAGTTCTTCGATGTTCCAAAGGTGCAACACTCGCCAAGGTTCGCAAAACGTTTACGATAATGGGCCGTGATGAGGCTTCTTCTGACCATGACCTTTCCAAATTTTACTATCCTGCGATGCAGGCAAGTGATATCTTTGAGATGAACATCGATGTTGCTCTTGGGGGCATGGACCAACGCAAGGCGCACATGTTCATGCGTGATGTTGCTACACGTTGGAATTGGAAGAAACCAACCTGCTTGCACACTCCAATTCTTTCATCACTGAAAGCATCAGGTGTACGAATGGAAAGTTTTGATCACAAGATGAGTAAATCGGACCCGTCAGGTGCAATATTGTTGCATGATACCGAAAAAGCACTTCGTAAGAAAATGCAAAAGCATGCATATCTCGCACCAGAAGACCCGCAGTCACCCGTCTATGAACTCGCAGAGCATGTTGTTCTTCCCGAATGGGGAGAAATTCTTGTCACACCAAATCCGAAGTTTGGTGAACCTTCAACATGGACAAATCTTGAAGATTTCAAAGCAGCTGTTGTTGACGGAACCCTCCACCCTCTGGATGCAAAATTGGGTGTTGCCAGTGGACTTAGCCGAGGCTTACAAAGCGTAAATGAACATTTTGAAAGTCATCCAGAAACGCTCNATGCTGTCACTTCACTCAGAAAATGAAGCTTCATTCTGCGATTCATATGCGATATCTGAATGATTGGAAAAGCCTTCCTCGATACTGTGAGTTTTGAGGAAAATCATTCNCCGAGTATCTCGAATAAAATCACGATTGATTAGCGGGTCAACTGCAACAACTGCATTGAGGGTAAGGCAATCACCTTCCGAAAATTGACCGACATACTCATCAAAGACAACCACTTGAATTCTTTCTGATGGATTGGTCATTCCACTTTCAAACATCAACGGNGAGATGATTTCGAGATATTGAATATCTTCATAATAACAATCCTCGGCCAGNAAAGAAACATCATCAGGGTCTTTGTGGTATGATTTTGGTTTCTTTGACTTCAAATCTTTGAGGATTGCATCCAAGCACGANCGACAGAATTTGACCTTTTCACGCGGACGGGCTAATCGCTCGTTTACGAACCATTTGTCGCCGCAATCATTGCACTGATATGCGCTGGTTTTCAGCCAACCAATCGCTGGACTTGTCGAAGTGACAATCGCATCAAAAGCGAGGAATCGCGAACGGTCTCTCATGCGCAAATCACTGACTTCATANTACCGATTCTTCGGGACATTAATNACACGAATCNCCGGGCGNGTGGACATTTTTCGATTTGCATATTGCTCCTTAAGCACTTGGTTTCCGATCAACAGAGTCGCTTCAAAGTTTTCAGAAAGGTCAACTTGAAGGTCCCCAAATTCTTCTAAATCATCCCATTCGATTTCAAAACCGAACACATACTCTCCTTCTCCTGGACGTGAATCAAGGTCCTGTTTGTAGGTCTCACTTTCAAACAAAAGCCTCCATGAGGCAAGGGTTTTTTGATCTTTAGCAGGTGGTTCGGTAGGAGATTTTCGCTTCATGGATTCAATTGGCGAAGCGTGGCGGTTAAGAAAGGTTTTGATAAGTAGGTGTTAACTTACTCCCCGTATTGATTGGGGATTAAAGCTGTTCAAAGGATGAATGGATAATCCAAAAAAGGTGGTGCAAACGTTCATCAATCTCTTTGAGTTGGAAAGTTTGTTCACTGGAGCGTCTCTCACATGGCTAACATCATTGTCCTCGTCAAACAAGTGCCCGATACCAATGCTCGAATCGTCCTTTCTGGCGATAGAGTCGACCTTTCTGCTGTCAAAAAAGTGATGAGTCCATACGATGAATTCGCTGTTGAGACTGCACTTCAACACCGTGATTCAAGCGGTGGCGAAGTTACCGCAATTACCGTAGGCGGCGCAGGAGCCGACAAGGTTCTCAAAGATGCGAAGGCCATAGGAGTTGACAACATTGTCCGCATTGATTGCGACGCTGAAATCGATTCAAATGCACTTCAAACTCTTCTTGCTGCAGCAGTGTCAAGCCTTGGAGCTGATGTGGTCTATTGCGGTAAATCCGCCGCAGATACTGGAGCAGGTTCTACCGGTCCAGGACTGGCTGAGCGCCTTGGCTGGTCATCGGTGTCCAATACAACCAGTGTCTCCTTTGGAGACCAACTCTCGGTTGTCACCCCTGCATCTGGCGGCAATGCTCGAGTGAACGTGCCGCTTCCGGCTGTCGTCTCATGTGACAAAGGTAACATGAAAGTTCGAAAGCCAAATGTGAAGGGCATCATGCAAGCAAAGAAAGCAAAAGTGGAAGTCCACAGTGCCGATGTTCCAGCATCGACAATCTCCATTGTATCTCACAGTATGCCACCTGCAAAACCTGCTGGTAAATCATACCAGGGCGGGGCTGCAGCAGCAGAAGTCGCACAACTCCTCCGTGATGAGGCAAATGTAATTTGAGGTGAAAGAAATGTCAGAAACTATAGTAATCGCTGAAATCGTAAAGGGTGCAGTCCACCCTACAACATCCGAACTCATTACCGCTGCCAATGCACTCGGTTCACAACCTACCGTCATCGTTCCATGTGCTGATGCAAGTGTAGCAGATGGTGCTGCTCAATTCTCAGGTTCTGCAAAGGTTATCGCTGCAAAGTCAGATGTGTTCTCGAACTATGATGCTGCTGGATGGGCCGCTGCCTTGGATGCTGTAGCACCTGCAGGCGTCCTCATAACATCTGCATCTCCACAATCGAAAGACCTCGCTGCTCGACTGGCTGCACGAAGAGGTATTTCTGTTGTCCAAGACGTCGTGAAGATCGAAGGTGGAAACTTAACTTCACCAATTTACTCCGGTAAAGCAATGCAAACAGTCAGTCTAACTGGCGATGCAGTGGTATCTGTCCGTCCAAACGTGTTTGATTCATCAGGCAGCGGTGGTTCAGGTGATGTCTCGGTTGTTGATACAACTGGAAATGTTGCTACAGCCGTTCAGGAGTTTATGGCCCGTGCTTCAACTCGACTTGATGTAGCAGAAGCAAACATCATTGTTTCTGGAGGCCGAGGAATGGGTTCTCCTGCAAACTTCTCACATCTTGAAGCCATAGCAGATACAATCGGTGCTGCAGTCGGCGCTTCTCGTGCAGCTGTTGATACGTGGGACGAAATACCTCACTCCATGCAAGTTGGCCAAACTGGTAAAACCGTCAATCCAAATCTCTACATCGCAGTTGGAATCTCTGGTGCAATTCAGCACCTCGCAGGAATGCGTTCATCAAAATATATTGTTGCTATTAACAAAGATGCAGACGCACCAATTTTCCAACATGCTGACTACGGAATTGTAGCAACTTGGGAAGAAGCATTGCCTGTTTTGCAATCTTCACTTGCATCAATGATGTCTTGATTAGGCATATTTGCCTCGACCAAAGACGCCTGAGCCCGAATCGACTCCGACAAAGGGGTTGGTCTCTTTTTCATGACCAATCGTTGTGACTGGTCCATGACCTGGATAGACAAAAGTCTCCGGATCTAAGGGCCATAATCGAGTATGAATCGAATGGGCGAGGACAGTAAAATCGCCGCCACTGTTCGCTATGTCTGTACGGCCTACTGAACCTGCAAAAAGCGTGTCGCCTACGAACAAATGGTCTGTTCCGTTATCGACCAGCAAACGCAGACAGCAGCCCCCAAGTGAATGTCCTGGCGTATGGAGAATTTCAAATCCAAGAGAACCCAATTCGAGAACTTCTCCATCGATTAAATCGACATCTGCAACTGCTGGTTCTGGCAGATGTAAACCATAACGTAAGGCAGATTTTTGCGCCAATGTCTGCAAAAAGGTATCCCCAGGGTGAAGATACCATTTGACTGGATAGCGTTCCAGAAGGTCTGGAATATGGCCACTGTGGTCAAAATGCGCATGTGTATTGAGTAAAGCAACGACCTTTCGTTCAGGTATTTTTTGCTGTTTCATTTCTTCAAGAGAACGAGGTCCATTCGACCAATCAGGGCCAGCGCCATCAAATCCATCGACCCAATCGATAATTCGGTCAGGCTCACCTCCACCATCGATGATGACGGTATCGCCTGTTTCACGATCGGTCACGATTGAGCAGCGCATCTGCAAAACGCCGACAACAAAGGTTTCGACCCATGGTTCAATGACGCCCATGAACTCGCGACATCACTCACCTTCATGAGACTTGAGCCTCAATCGATCATGATATGGATTGAATCACTGGACCACTGTCCGTCTCGATCGCATATTCTCAGCTCAAAAGTATGGCTCCCACGGGCAATGCGGACTCGAACTTTCGCAGATGAGGCAATTTCTTTGCCACTGCTTTCAATCCAAGACCATGTTTGAATACGCCCTTGAGGGTCGTAAGACTGCGAGCCATCGAGGGTAACAATGGCTGAACCATCTTCATCGGCTTTGAGGTGCTGGTCTTCACCAGAAACAGCTCTCGGAACAATGATTTCCCCCACTTCGGCATTCAATTCTCCAATCAAATCATCCGAAGGAATAAGCGCCATTTTTGCCATAGCATCATCGAGTTGTGAAAGCAATTCATCCGTATCAATATCAAGCGAGCCGTCTTCTGCAACCTGTTGTGAAGGAAGAAATGTACCTTCTAAAGCACTGTGCAACGCCTCAACTGCAACATCAGCAGGTTGTGAGGATTGCATTGAATCCAACTCCTCTTTGGAAAAGAAAGAATTCATCTCATCATCTTCTCTATAGATTTCTTCGGCCGACAAGGGGTTCGTTTCTTCAGACTTTTCAAACCAAAGATTGAGTTCCGAAGAATCAATTTGAAAAATCTCTTCGGTCAGTGAAAACAAGCCAACAGGTTCAACATCCGTCCAATCGTTCTGGTCCTCACCTGCAAAGAGACAGACCGAACCATCTTCTGTTCCCACTAACAAGTCGGGCATACCTTGATGCTCGATTTTCCATTCTCTGCCTTCTCTATCCAATCCATAGAGGTAAAACCACGCGGAGGCAACAATGCAGCCATTTCTCAAGAGCAAGTTTTGGATTGGGTAGCCGCAAGAAAGACGTGGCTCAAACCCATACGAGTCATCAGATAGAACTTCAACGACTTGCCCGTCATCAAACCCGCAAAGAAATCCCTTTTCAGTAGGTATGGATTGTAGTAACCGGCTTTTCACATCGACTCTATGGAGGAGGAGTTGTTGTTCAATATTCCAGATTTCGATCTCAAGAACCTCCTCATCACCTGCTACAAGAGCATAACCTTCCCTTCCAAGAACAAGATTATTTTTATCATCTGAACCAAGACAAGTTATCGACTCTCCCGTCTGACCTCGAACAGGTCTTGACCAAACGCAGTGGCCGTTATGTAAGGCGTGAACTTCACCACTTTCCTGTGCTAAAATCAAGTAATCCCCAACCGTTGAAGTCCGCAAAATGTCTTGATATTGTTTACTTAATTCGATTTTTGAACCATCATAACCGACCAGATGCAATCGACCTAATCCATCGACAAGAGCAAGCTGGTTTGGAAGTGGTTGTGCTGAAAAACCACCTGCACCTATTTCCATTTGCCACAGAAGTTCACCTCCCAAACCCAGACAACTGAGGCCAATTTCATCATCGAGAACAAAAATTTGGTCCTCGCGTAACACTACGGCGCGAATAAGCGCTGGCGCTTGCCACGAGGTTGCTGGTGTCAAAACGCCTTCTGATTCTTGGGCGATGAAAAGTTTCCCATCACCCTCCGCCCATACTGCGAAATCACCACTTGCAGATAGCCCAAGTGCGGTCACTTTTGCCTCGGGTTTGAAGGCGATGTGCACCGAATGGGTACTCTGCATGATTCGTAGAAGGGCCTACGACAATTAACCCCATCCCTTCTTTGATTCGGAGATTTTATTCAAACCAAGAGGTATAATCGGGGTGAGCTAGATATTGGCTAGGTGCATGAAGATGTTTCCACAGTGCTTGCTTTTCATTTTCGGTCCAACCGCAGAGAGGTTCAAGAGTCGAAAGTGGTGTGGTTTTAATGGCTCCTTCACGGCGCTGGATATACGGTTGAGCCTGGTCAATTGTCAACCCTACAACTCCCCAGGCTGGCCGCTGAAACATTTGCCCACGTTCATCCTTCGTCCGACTTCGAACACCTAGAAAAGGGTCCCATTTTAGAAGCAAATCGATAAATTCTGGTTTCGAATCCATAATCGGAATTATTCTTGAACCTCGACGCATGATGAGGAACGAACTCATCACATCTTCTCTCGTTTGGAGGTGTGCCAATACATCGCCCTGAACACCAGTGGGTAGTCCACCTGGTCCCTGAATTCGTTTTTCAATAGACGAAACACCGGATGGTTCGAGAATTATTTTCACCCACCATTCGGGATTCGTCAAATCGACAGACAACGATGAATCTGCTTCAATTAACGCAGCACCAAGGGCTCGAGCATAAGATTGGGAATCCCAATCTCCTTTCTTGCCAAGACGTTTTATTCGTACACCAAATGTTCTTTTTTGGCCGACACGGTCATGGCGTTCGAGCAACATATTGGAAATAAGTTCAGGGTCAGGGTCAGATGATAATTCGACCATACGGTCAATTGCAACAACTCCAAGCCCATGGCAAATCAAATCCTCAACGACTTCCGTAGGTGCAGTGGAGTAGATGACATCAAAATCTCGTAAACGATCACGAATTAAAGGAACAGAGGAATTTTCTGCCAGTTTCACCAAGTTTTTCCGTAAAGAACGCTGAAATGAACGCCGAACTACTTTGGATTTGAGACCTAATTCTCCGAAGCGAAGAATCCATGATTGCTGCGTCATTCAAAAGCCTCAATCAGCCGTATCGTTATGCATATCAACGATTTCATCGTCCTCGCTTGATTCTTTTTTAGCCGAATCGTTACGGGAATTGAAGAGGTTCTCAAGATAAGCATCGTCGATATTTCCAGTGACGTATTCACCATTGAAACAACTGGTATCGAATCGGGAGGGTGGATTTTCTCCAATAGAAGTCGCTTGAATTAAATCCTCAAGCGTTTGGTAAAAGAGTCGGTCACTGCCTATAAGAGTATTAATTTCATCAACTGATTTACCGTTGGCAATAAATTCTGTAATTGCGGGCATATCGATGCCGTAGACATTCGGATGCCTTACTGGAGGTGCTGCTGAAGCGAAATAGACTTTCTTTGCACCCACGTCTCGAGCCATTTCGATAATCTGGGCACTTGTCGTTCCTCTGACAATTGAATCATCGACAAGAAGAATATTTTTTCCAGAAAATTCATGCTCGATGGCATTGAGTTTACGACGTACTGATTTTTCTCGCAATGCTTGCCCTGGCATGATAAATGTTCGACCAACATAGCGGTTCTTCACAAAGCCTTCACGATAAGGAACATCAAGGGCGTCGGCCATCTGAAGGGCAGCAATACGACCCGAATCCGGAACTGGGATCACTGCATCAATGTCATGGTCTGGCCATTGCTCAAGAATTCGCTTTGCTAAAACATCACCTTGGTTGAGACGTGCATGATAGACGGAAATTCCATCGATGACTGAATCTGGTCGTGCAAAGTAAACATGTTCAAAGATACAAGGTGAGGCTTCGACTTTTTCTGAACATTGACGGTGGAAGAGATGACCTGAAGTAGAGATGAAAATTGCTTCACCAGGTTGGACATCACGAACGATTTCAAAACCAAGTGCAGTGATAGCGACTGATTCACTGGCGACCATCCATTCTGTTTCATCGCCAACTTCTCGCTTGCCAAAAATGAGAGGGCGAATGCCATGAGGGTCTCTGAATGCCAACAATCCATATCCAGAAATAATTGAGACGCAGGCATAACTCCCTTCAACCCGCTTGTGGAGGTTTTGAACGGCGCTAAAGACCGTTTCAATATCGAGATGAGGGGCACCTTCAATGGAGAGGTTGGATGAGTTACTGCTCAATTCAACAGCGAGCATATTCAACAAGAGTTCTGAATCACTGGTCGTATTCATATGACGATGATGATGATCAGTCAATTGCACTTGAAGTTGTGATGCATTGGTCAAGTTTCCGTTGTGCGCAAGGCCAAGGCCATAAGGAGAATTGACATAGAAAGGCTGTGCTTCTGAACGAGAAGATGAACCTGCAGTTGGATACCTTACATGTCCTATACCAATGTGGCCTTGAAGTCGACGCATATGGCGGGTGTAAAAAATGTCGGAAACGAGCCCTTTGGACTTGCGTAGTCGGAATTGGCCCTCAAAATCAGTCATGATTCCAGCAGCATCTTGGCCTCGATGTTGAAGCACGGTAAGTCCATCATAGATCAATTGGTTGACATGGACATTGTTACGTCCTACGATTCCAATGATGCCGCACATTGCTTTGCCTCAACTCCATCGAGTGCTTGACGCTTTGTAGCCATTGCGGCTTAGAAACATCTCCTTCGCCTCAAGCTTTAGGACGGTGAGCCTTCTTTGACCAATTGAATTTGCGCATACGTGCAGTAGCACCGTAACCGCAAGCAGAACAAACGCCCTTTTGCTTGTGGTAAGAGTTGCGGCCACAGCGGCGGCAACGAATATGTGCAGTCTTTTGTCGCTTACCCATGGACGGAGTACCTTTCGACATAGAAACACCTGTATAGCCGCCCCACCGACCTCCCCCTTATCAAACCGACGGCTGAGGTCTTGTCGATGAGTTTGGGGGTTATTCTTCTTCTAAATCAAAATCGCTCCGAAGTTTCTGGGAAGTTATTGCTGAAAATGTGACCCCTAAAGCGACGCAAACGGCCATCAGAATTGCACCCGATGAGACGAACATGTGAACGATGTTGTATATTCCTTGAGCTTGGACAGAACCGTTGTCTTCCAAGAGCATAGGACCTTGGCCAATGAAAAATGCAGTCGCCACTATCCCCAAAAGTGTCGCAACTACCATGCCAACCAAAGGCGCCAAAGGTCTGTTTCTCGATTCGCCGTAGAAAAACAAATTGCCGAGTAAAAACAGAGAACAGAGAGTATAAGCAGTCAAAGTCGCATTGGCAAAGCGAGTAAATGAAACGCTTGAATCAACGCCATTAAATGCACCATAGAACGTAATATCCAAAGCAACAATAAGCAATGGGGGAAGTAAAAATGCCAAGAGAATCATTCTCCATGTCATCGATAAAGAAGATTCTTTCATTCTTCTTCACCTCCAAGATGAGCCTGTAGAAGTGTTGAGACTTGGTCAAGTTCAGACGAAGTTGGCGGTTCGATCGCTTTGGGTGACGGCAGGCTGCGCTCATAAGAGTAAATGACAAAGGCAAAAACAAGTATCGAGAGGAGACTGCCTACAGCGATACCTGCCATATCTGCAACCGCTAACCACAGATGCTCGCGGAATTCATCTGCTTGTACCAAGGGGCCATCAATATTGAGCCCCAGGAGTAATATCGCCATTGACAGGCCAGAGACAACAAACATTGCATTTGACTCTGTTCTACGCCGGTCACCAATGGTCAACAAAGTCACTGCAGAGCATGATGCTAAACACGAAGTGAGCAAAATGAATGTTGGCCAGAAGACATACCAGTAAGGATTGACTTCATCTGGAGAAAGTTGAGGAGTTAGAATCCACCAATGCATTCCTGCTAACCAAACAAAACCAGCTCCACTCATCAGCACACCCAATCTTCGATCGCTTCGTGGTAATTTGCCAACAGGAACATTGCCAGAAAATGAAATGAGATAAATTCCGATAATAATCAGCATGCACGGGCCAATAATTGCGCCGAGTAAGTGACCGGCGGCGGAGGATGGTGAGGAGGGAACAGTCCACGGACTTAGGCAAATCATAATGATGCCGAGAAAGGCAAGATATTTTCCGTAGGCTGTGGTTGATTTCGATGCAGAAGACATCGACAACCAGAGACCTAAAGGCACCATAGCGATAGGTATCCAGAACAGAAGCAACGCTTGTAGCATCTCGTCCATGGCGTAATGGAAGCCTTGAATGTTCATTATCTCTCCCCCTGTTTTACTCGCAGTCTAGCGAATTGCCATGGAGTTTGAATGCGACACGCCTAAATAGCCGACTCTTGTGGGCCGAATGCTCAAGGTGCTCTTATGGTGAAAATGCCACGTCAAGTCAAGCGTTACAGCCCATCGGCTGGCAAGCACACAATGCACACTATTGAGCGAGTGAAGAAGAAGCGTGCTTCTGAACTTCGCTGGGGTCAACGCCGTTTCCGCCGTGTTATGGCTGGTTACCGTGGTTTCCCTCGTCCAAAACCAGATGGCCGTGAAAAGCCTACAAAGCGAGTAAACATTCTCTACCGTTGTACGGAAACTGGCAAAGCGCACTATGCACCTTGCCGTCGTTCTAAGAAGTTCGAATTAATCGATAAGTGAGTTGAATAAAATATGGCAAAGAATTTCCTCAAAGTCACCTGCAAAGATTGCGGCAGTGAAGCAACCATTTATTCTCGAGCAACATCTGTCATTTCTTGCGGTGTTTGCGGAGCAACCCTTTCCATCCCATCTGGTGGTAAAGCGAATCTTATCGGATGCACCGTTGTTGAAGCACTTGAATGAGGAGGCAGAGCCTCTATGTCAGAAATCACCAATACGCCAAGTGAAGGCGAACTTGTTGTTGTTTCTGTAACAACCGTAAAACAAAACGGATGTTATGTCAAACTCGATGAATTTGAAGGCCTTGAAGGTTTTATTTTCATTGGCGAGATTGCCAGCGGCTGGGTCAAGAATATTCGAGTCTATGTTCGAGAAGGTCAGCGACTCATCTGTAAAGTGATGCGAACCCGCAAAGACGGGACTTCTCTGGAACTTTCTCTGAAATCAGTTTCTGAAGAGCGACGTCGTGAACGGCTCCAAGAATGGAAAAATGAGCAACGTGCAAACCAATTACTGAAAGTGTTGGGAGAAAAGGTAGGATGGACCGAAGAGGATATTGAATCTTCGAAACAAGAACTGATCGACGCCTACGGCGGCCTTTACACTGCATTTGAAGAAGCTGCAATGAATGAAGGTTCATTGGTTGATGCAGGATTTGAAGGCGATTGGCTGAAGCATTTCATTGAAATCGCTGTAGAAAATATTATTCCAGACTTTGTCGAAATACGAGGCATCCTAACCTTGAGTATTAACGATATCAACGGAGTAGAAATTATTCAAAATGCACTTCTTGCCGCTGAAGCATTCTCTTCCGAAGAAGAAGAAATCGAAGTCCGTTGCCACTATAATGGCGCACCAGAATATCGAATTGAATTGAAAGCACCCGATTTCAAAACGGCTGAATCGATTTGGGAAAACGCAACAAAATCAACTCTTGACCATGTTCTTTCAGCAGGTGGAGAAGCCACATCATACCGTGAATGAGGGCTCGACTGATAAACTTGAATCGTAACGGTGGTAGTATGGCGCGACAACTTTTACAGCAATGTCTTGAATGTGGAGCGTGGACTTTAGCGACCACATGTCCTTCATGCGGATCCAAGGCACAAGCAGCAGCACCTCTCAAATGGTCACCTGAGGACCATCGTGCTGAGATTCGACGTAAAATGTACAATGTGACTGACGCAAAATGGGCCAGTGGGCTTGCTACACTTCCCTCTTTGGAAGAAATGAAAAACACGCACGATGCTTCTGAAGAAGAATGATGCGTTTCATTCGAGCCTTCACAATTCCGCTTTTCAGCGTGATTCGAATGTGAAACATTATAGCGCGTCCTAAATCGATAGGAACATTATGGGATTGCACATTGAATGGAGAGGGTCGAATACTCAAGTCGGTGAACATGACATCATGTTCTTTGCACTCCCAGGGGTCGGAAACGTGGGCAAGGTTGCCATTGAAGGCATCAATTCATCTCATCTTTGTAACGAAGTGGCTCGTTTACATCACACAGCATTACCTCCTCTTGCAACCCTTGACGAAGATGGCTTGCTCGCACCACCGCACCTCACTCTTTCCTCTATAGAATCTGTTACTGGAAAGAGGGTTATTTGCCTCACAGGAACTTCACAGCCTTTGGAACCTGAACATCAGGGGATGATGGCGAGAGAAATTCTTCAATGGCTAGAAAGCCAAGGCGTCTCTTCGCTCTACGTTCTTGCTGGATTGATGGATGCTCCAACTCGAAAAGAAGTCTTTGTCGTCGCTTCAAGTGCAGCACATCGGATTGATTTAGAAGCAGCAGGCGTTGATGTTCGACGTGATGAGCCGAAATCTGGAGCAATCGGACTTGCAGCATTGATCGCTTCCAATGGACCTCTGTTCAACATCCAAAGCGCTTGTGCAATTGCAACCACTGTAGGTTCAAGCGGAGATGTGTTTGTATCCCAAAGATTACTGGAGAGTTTAGATGGATGGTTTGAACTTGGTATCGCTTTACCAAGTGACATTCAGTCGAAGTTAACTGAAAAGCTCTCTGCATTAGCGCCAGGTAAAGTCGATGACCTCGTTGGAGAATTAACCGAGTCACCCGATGCCTTTTACATGTGAAAACTAATTCCGAATGTGAACACGGTTTGCACGGTTGACCAAATCGGGAATCAGAGCGATGTCGATAAGCCACAATAATCCACACCCGCCGAACGTCAAGAAGTAGAAAATCCCCATTCCAATTTGGTTAAGGTAAAACCTATGACCACCCAATGGCCCGAGTAAAAACCAGAGAATGTACGTGATGAGAACATCCTTTTGTTGTGTATTCTGAAGATAACGCGAACCGTGTTGCTGGTAATAATTCGTGTAAGAAGGCTGAGGAGTGGGTTGTGGCTGCTGAAACTGTGGTTGCTGCTGATAAAAATGAGGGTTGGGGTTCGCAGCCATGGGTTGAACTGTTGGCTGCTGTGGGGCAGCCTGTGGTTGCTGGGGCATGTGGTAATGATTGTGAATGACATTGCCAGTATGCAAATCACCAGAGACGACGCTGTCTTTGACATTTGGGCCAGACGCAGGTGTGGGCTCCATGTCAATCGGTCAATGATAATGCCAATCGATAAAAAAGCCTTGGATTGGGGTTAGGCGCCGAGAGAGAGATTTGAACTCCCGCGTCACAAGGACAGTGGATTTCGAATCCACCGCAATACCGGGCTATGCGATCTCGGCCGCAAGTGTTCGGTTTAGCGCCACCGTCATAAGCATGGTGTTGATACGGAGTAGTATGGAGATACACCTCAAAGGACGAGACTATGATGTCAAGATAGACCTCGAAAGTGGAGTGACTGTTCGACAAGCTCTCACAAAGGCTGAAATTCCACCTTCGATGGTCATCGTGAGCCATGATGGCGTGATTTTACCCCATGCTACTGTTCTTTCTCAACCCGTCGAACTCTTGGTGACCACAATATCTTCAGGCGGTTAATCCTGATGAATTCACTTCAAAATGTGGAACTTCGTATTTCGAGAAACGCTTCCACGAACCTCAACTGCCCAAGCATCCAAGCCAATGTTGGCAACAACAACGGTATCACCAATTTCTGCTAAGTCATACTGAGGGCCCCAATCATTTGCCCATCCGTCAACCTTCATTGCACCACTTGCATCTTGAATCATTGCACCCTTCCGATGCCATTCTTTGCCGTTCCGACCAACACCTCTCTTTTCAAACCGATAAATGAGGCGACCTGAGACGTTCCAACGAGCGCGGAACTCCATTAAATCGGATGCAATTTCACCATCCGAAGCAGGAACAATACACGCATGCGGGTCGACTTTAAGTTCAATCTCTCCTTTCCAATTTGCACTTGGAATGACGTTATCGAGCCGGACCATATCTCCTTTCGATATGGATTCTGGCCAAGAAGGCTGTCCGTCTTGGTGATTGTCAACCAACAGTATAACTTTGGCAAACGCATTACCTTGAGAAATGGTAATCTGAGGGCGCCGGCCTTCTCTCGCATTCAGCACGCTGAATACTTCACCAATCAACGTCATTCGAGGGTCGAGGTCGCCTATCGGTGTAAGATCAAATGAAGTTGAACTCCCCGGTAATTGAACTGAACCCCCTTCAGGAAGGATGTCATCTCCTTCTCCACCTGGGCAAATTTGTTTCCAATCACAGCGCTCACATCTCGACTCATTCGGCGGTTCTATAGCGACTCCACCTGCCTCATAGCCTCGGACTGGAGCGGGCGATGGCGGGCATTCTTCTATCGATGGTGTCGTTTCTCGAAGTTCGTGCCATAACGATTCAAGTTCCGATTCCATTTCCGTCATATCTTCAACGGTAGGACAGGGGATTGATTTGATGGAATTCGCACCAAGATACCAAATTTCGAGAGCATCCACAATTTCTTTCTTTTCATGTGTAATCCACCAAAGCATTGCATACATGCGAAGTTGTTGAACATAGTTACCCGAACGGTCACCTTTTCCAACGCTGGCTTTCAGATCAACAATATTGATACGTCCATCCCAACGATAGACTAAATCATACTCACCTTGGAACCAATGTTCTGGGTGAACTGCATTCATTGCAAACTTGGCAGCATTTGGATCAACAAACCAAGGTCGAGCAATTTCCCAAGCCTCGACCAATGAAACTTCTCCATTCTGTGAAAGAGGATGATTGTTGGAAAGAGTATAGCGACGAGCATCGGGTGAAGGCCAGTCAGGACGCTTGCCTCGTCTCCATTCTTTGAGATTCGGCCCGCCATTCTGCTCAAGGCAGCGTTGTACTTCTTTCAAGTGGAAATCCAATGCATTTACACACATCTGAAGACAGTAATCGGGGTCGACAGAACTCCATTGGCCTGCTTTACGTTCATCCTTTTCCCATTCAGCTTTCATGGCATTAAGTGCGAGATGGAGATGCTTTTTCAATCGACCAATACCCCAATGACGTAAACTCTCCACATCTGTAGGCCACATGTTTTCTGGGAGAGCGAGTAAACGCTCTGCTGGCCATGGCTCAAGGCTCGAGCGGCTTGGAATCCCACTGTCATCAAGAGGTATTGCTGAAAGCGTGTCTGATGAAGCATTGGCAACCAGAAGGGCTGGCGACTCCATAAGCATTCGACAAACTGCTTCTTCGACCGCTCTGCCAACAAATAAGACCGGTATTTGTGGCATTTTAAAACGCCGGACTTTCTCATAAAACCATAGACGAGGACAAGAACGGTAGGTGTTCACCTGACTTGCTGAAAGTCGATTATATGGCCCGACAGAATCTTCAGAAGGAGTTGCGAGTCTTACCGGCATATCAGCGAGATATTGCCGAATGTTCTTGAACCCTGCTCTCAAATTACGAATCTTTGATTTGCAGACGTGTTTTTCTCGTATCGATTCGAAGTTGGGGCAGTCCTGCTCTCCAACCTATTTCAGCGGCCAGTAACTTCAGCGTTTGACCCGGCCGTAATGATTCCATTTGTCCAGTGATACTCGAGCCGAACGAAGCAACTTCAACCACCGAATGCCCATCCCAAAGATGGACGTTTAACATGGTCCAAGGTTTGGCATCCAATCGCACTCCTGAACGCTTTCGAACGCTAAGAACGATCCCTTCCACATTCGCCCTGGTGCGAAGTAAACCAATACGCGTCATTCTTTGAGAGAGCGGCGTATCAGTTTGCTCAAATTCTTTATTCGCTTGTGCAATTGGCACGATACGTGTTCTTGAATCCACATACAATCGAGGAGCACCCCGCCATACGCCAGGGAGAGCGTCAAGTATCACCAGTTCTCCATTTTCTTGATCATGAAGAAGTGGATAACTTCCAGGCTCACTCTCTTCGACGGTAATTTGAACACCACCGGCAACCAACATTGCGCCAAGAACCGGCTCACCGAAATGATTTGGCAACGGGCCCCATGCACCGGTAAACTTCCCTTGAACACTCACTCGAACAGGTATATTTGACAAGGGTTCACTTGGGACCGTTAGAGAAATTTCGCGACTTGGAGTGATGTTTGAAAGGAGTTCATCTCCAAACCACTGCCCATCCTCATCGCGAGCAAGGCTGCACCAATGGCATCCTGCTGCACTCCCATCACACGCATCTTCGGGTAGAACCGGCATAGCCGCAGGACCTGACCCCATGCTTTGCATTTCAGAATTAACTTGGAAAAATTCATTCGTCATTTCTCCATATTCATCTGGACGAGGTGCATCATACAGAACACGATGAGGACCGTTGAGGTACCATCCTTCTAATCCGTCGATGCATTCACCCTCATGCGTCTCATGCCAAAGCCATGCATAGAATCGAAGTTGGTGCTGGAGCGATTCAGCAAACCGAGAACTCGGGTCACCGGATTTGATATCGACAATTCGAATTCGACCATCCCATCGTAGCACCAAGTCCAGTTCTCCTGCAGCCCATCGCTCAGGATGAAACAATCGTTGAGGTTGATGTACTCGAGGGTCTTTGGTCCAAGGTCGGGCGATTTCAAGAGCCTCGTTCCATGAAACAGGAGTTCCTGATTTTTTCCAAATCATCGCTTGTTCTGGAATCGCCCAAGAACGTAATTCATGATTACGAACTTTGTCGGGTACGGGGAAACGAGGTTCATCGCCCCAAGCAGGTGATGGAACTTCAAAGGGGGATTCATTTGCCCTCATCAAATCCAAATAAGGACCTCCATTCGCTTCATAGCAGGCCTCAACCTCTTCAAACAATAACATCAAGCCATTTTCAAGACGAGTCTCAAACGATTCAATTTCGACATCATCCCAAGATGTCTCAGGCGCATACCAAAGACCTTCATCCCAGAGAACTTCTCCCGCCGCTAGAGCTTCTTGAGCCGCTTTTGGAATCAAATTCAACATCCATTCTTTCAATTCAGAAAAAGTTTGAAACTCTTTTTCAGGCCGCTGCATCATCAATCCACAAAGAGCGTCTTCAAGCACAATACCAATGACTTGAGAAGGTCTCAAGGGTCCTGAAATTCCAACTTTAGAGCCAAGAAACCATTGCCGCTTGCACCGAAGAAAAGTGGTGAGTCCACTGGCAGAAATACGTGATCGTGAACGTCCTAATGGACCTCCAAGTGGCGGCATTCCTACTGGCATTTTCTCATCACACCTCAATTTTCGAATGAATAGAAGTCACCATCTGACCTCTGTTCTCTGTCTTTACGGCTCTCGGGTTTATTGATTCGAGGGCGCTTTGAATCATGATCTCGCCGAAATGTAATATTGACACTTTGAAGGAAGCGGTTCATTCCTTCACGAAGACGGAATGGGCCTTTGGCAGAACCATGAACTGCACCTTCGCCCTCAAACACAAGTAAAGAGTCACTCACAATATCGATAAAATAGACATCGTGATCAATTACAAATGCGGACTTCTCATTAATTTCCATCGTTTTACGGATAGCTTTAGCAGCAACCATTCGAGCATTTGCATCCAAATGAGCAGACGGTTCATCAAAAAGATACAAATCGGCTTCTCGACCCAAACAAATAGCTAGAGCAACTGCTTGACGTTCACCACCGGAGAGTTTCTTTACTCTCTTTGGAAGTAATTTATCGACGCCAAGTGCACGTATGACTGTGACATTGAATTCACCAGAACGCCATTTCGGCCCAATTTCAGTATCGAGCCAGAGTTGAACGCTTCCATCAAAATCTGCAGTGATGTGCTGAGGTTTGTATGAGATTGAGGCGCCATCAGATACCCATCCAGCATCGTAATCCATCTCTCCAGCGAGAATTTTAATCATTGTCGATTTACCTGTTGCGTTAGGACCAACCACGCCAACAACCTCTGAACGATGAACTGCACCTTTGCCAGTTGTGAGGGTGAAATCTCCGAGTTTCTTTTCCAAATCACCCCATTCCAGAACGGCATTACCTTGCTCACTCACCCGTTCATAGTGCTTCAAGAAACGAATTGGCTTGTCACGAATACGAACATTTTCTTCGACTAAGAAGCCATCGAGGTAAGCATTCACCGCTGTACGGGTCGATCGAGAAGGAGTGAAAATTCCATATCCGCCCTTATCTCCATAAACGATGTGTACCAAGTCACAAAGAACATCAAGAATTGCCAAATCGTGTTCGACCACGAGAACACGCTTACCTCTTTCAGCCAACGCTTGAAGAATGAGAACCATCCTCATTCGTTCATAAATATCAAGATACGATGAAGGTTCATCAAAGAAGTAAACATCTGCTTCTTTGAGCAAGGTTGCACAAATGGCGACTCTCTGTAATTCACCACCCGATAAATCTCCAAGTTTTCGACCTAAGATGTGTGTAATTCCTAGTTCGCTGGCAAAAGTTTCGAGTTCATTTCGGTCGTCGACGCGTGAAAGAAGTCCACGCACCTCACCATCAAACACTTTCGGTAACTTGTCAATGTGTTGAGGTTTGGTTGAAATAGTCACTTCACCTTGGGAAACCAAGCCAAGGTAATCTCGCAACTCACCTCTTGGGAACATCGAGATAATCTCATCCCAATCAGGTGGAGTGCTTTCCCAATCACCGAGGTTTGGACGTAATGAACCTGAAAGGAGTTTGATGGCAGTAGATTTACCGATTCCGTTCGGACCAAGTATTCCAACTACCTGGCGTTTTCTTGGTGCTGGGAGACGGAAAAGACGGAAACCATTGAGTGAAAAACGGTGAATCATATCGGTATCAAGTTCTTCTGGGAGATTGATGATTTTCACCGCATCATCAGGACAGAGTTTCGCTCGAATAAGGCAAGGTGGGCATGCAGATTCTAAGATTTTACATTCTTCTTCAGTCGCCTGAATACATTCACTGCCACACGCACCAGCATACTTTTGCAGATAATTAAAGGCGTTACTGTTTGGCTTACAGCGTTCTTGGTCAAGGATAGCAACTCTCATCCAATCACCGCCTTGTGCAAAAGTCTTGATGACAAGTAATCCACCGAGGTTTCACGAATGTCGCCCTCGGTATTTACTTCAATCATATCTAAATCTCCGTTGTTTGCTGATTCGATGGCCTTGCTTCTGACTTAAGGAACTCGCGCCCAAGAAGCCTTGCCAAACAGAGGTTTGACTGACATTGGGCTGAGCCCAACGGTTTTCAAACGAGTCCCTTGAGGTGCTCGTGACCTTGAATGAGTCGAACAGTGCACGGAGTCGGGAACTTCATACTCGCTTTTCGAAGAGCATCTCGAGCAACGGTGTAGTGTTCTGGGTTGATTTGTAGTGACATGACTCTTTGACCTCGCTTAACACGGGCAGCTGTTCCAACATTCTTTCCGAAGGCACATCGCATTCCTTGAGATACACGGTCAGCACCTGCACCAGTTGCTTGCTTGTTTTCACGGAGAATGTGGTGAGGGAAGGTATGGACTCGAAGAGCGTAACCTTCTGTTCCAGCAATCTTACGGATTGTAGAGTTTGAAATAACACGAGCAGCTTCTAATGCAGTGTGACGAATCTGGCAACTGTTATCAGCTCGAAGTTCCATGATAACTTTGAATTGCCCAGTCTCTGCAGCAACTCGGTTTCCAGCATGGAAAGACTGGATTCTGTTGTTCGGTACACCACCGATATACTTGCGTCGAGTATAGGCTGGACCCTTGAGGCGTCGATACATAGATGCTGGTTTACGTGCCATGATACTCTCTCCAAGCAGTCTTGCGACCGATATTCCCTTTATCATCTCTCCGCCTCAAGCCTTGCCGCAAGATTTTCCAAAATGAGGAAATGAAACATCACTACAGATTCGATAAAAGGTTTCATGTGCCCGTTTCTCATCCTGCAAATATGGCGAAGGGATGGAGAGGGCTTCTTGAAGAAGAATCTGAACACCAATGGGTCGCTATTTCTGGCTTTTTTGTATTTATTCTCCTCGGAGCAATCGCGATTCAAGGAACTTCTTCCCTCCCTGGCGTCGACTACCGCAGCGATGGACTCGAAGCCGTTGATGGGCGGGTATTGGATATCGTGTATGGAGACTCAGGCAGTTACACTGCAATGGTCTTGGGAGATGAAGGTGGAGTGATGTTCCACTACGATGATCAAGGTGACGCTAGAGACATAGGTGCAGATTACGAAGATATCTTGGGAATGACCTTCATGACACAACTTCATGACGGAAGTATCGTCGTATCGCCCTCAAACAATACATTGGAAGTCATCCACGTGAAATCTGAAAATTTACAGCGCACCATTGTCCCACTCAACGAGAATCAAGAATCCTTCGATATTCTCGATGTTGCTGAACAAGCCAACGGCGATGGCTACCATTGGCTCATGGCTACGGATGAAGGAAACACTTCAAGCCTCAGAGGCTTTGGAAATGTTGCTACACCACTCCAACCTGCTCAAGCCGCATTTGGAGGTGCAACTGTAACCGCTGCAATGGTGAATTCCGACGACTTCGAATGGAATATGGTTGAGGCTCTGGACGACGGTACATGGATTGCAACAGGTTTGATGGCCAATACATTTGGTGCCGATGAAAACAGCCCTGCTGCACCGCTCAAACACCCCGTGATAGGTTTCATTTCATGGTCCGCAGGACCTACTGCCCCAATGCTCACATCGATTGAAGAGCTTGAGAGAGGTGAAATTCACTCTCTGATTAAACTTGAAAATGGTAGTCTTCTTGCTGCAGGCACCGACTCTGCAGTTCATATTGCTCTGGATGGAACAATGACCGATGTTGAAGTCTCCAGTGAATCTGTTGCACTTGATGAAAAAGGCGCTGTTTGGATGTTCGGAAGTGAAGGCAGCACATCGATTGTTCGGATGAGAGAAGGAATTCCAGAGAAGATGCCTTTAGCACGACCACTTCCGCTGACCGTCGAAGTATCCGGAGTTTCCGATGATGTCATCTATGCTCACGGTAATAATCAAAATGGTGAGACGGGAACCTATTCAATCGACACCCTAGCAATCGGTTCTATAGAGAGTGGAAGAGGTTTCTTGAATTTCCTCTTCTTTACTGCCTCAAGTATTGTGATGGGCGTCATGGTGTGGACGGCTTTTAGTCGAATGCGGCAGAATCAATAAAATACAAAATTCCCGTGAAAACTGGAGTTCTTTCTAGGCTACGCGAGAACCTTCATGTGCTCTCGGCAACGACATAGGACTCCAGCGAGAGCAAGGAGAGTATTGAGCATGGCAAAAAGGGGGATGATGGACCAATTCATGGACATCAAAAAGGAACACCCTGATACGATCCTTTTCTTCAGGATGGGCGACTTCTATGAATTATTCCACGAGGATGCGGAAGTGGGTTCTGAAATCCTCGGATTGGCTCTTACATCTCGAGACAAGAAGGCAGATAAACCGATTCAAATGGCTGGATTCCCTTGGCATGCATTGGAAGACAACATTCGAGGTATGCTGAAAGCAGGATACAAAGTCACTGTAGCAGAACAAGAGCAAGAACTACGAGAAGGTGCGAAGATCTTGGAACGTATGGTGACAAGAGTTTACACACCTGGAAGTTTGTATGAAGAATCGTTACTTGGAACAGATGAACGTTCCCTTTTGGTTTCAGTCGTACTCGATAAGTCAACGCTAGGAGTCGGAATTGTCGATGCATCTACGGGTCAAGCATGGGCTTCTGACTTGAACGGGGATGACCGCTTTGCTCGAGCGTTAGATGAAATCATGAGATGGCGGCCAACAGAAATTGTCGTCTCGCCTAAAGATGCAGAAGATACTGAACTATGCGCTCTTTTTTCCCATCTTGACAATGTTCTCATCAGCCAACACCGAGCGAGTGAAAAAAGGCGCAGAAGCCGTCTTGAAAAGGTGTTAAAAGTCGCTGATTTAGGTCATCTGGATTTAGATGACTCGCCGATTGCACTGGCTGCAGCAGGACTTGCTGCCGACTACCTTGCAACCATGCACATCACCGATGAAATACCGCTTCGAGATATCGAAGTCATCAAGGAAACTGGAAATTTGGTTCTTGACCAAACGACATTGAAGAACCTCGAATTAACTTCAACATTAGCAGGAGAATATGAAGGAAGTCTACTTTCGACAATGAATGCATGTCGAAGTGCAATGGGACGGCGATTGCTAAAAACATGGCTTTTACGCCCTCTGTGCAATCTTGAAGCCATTCATGCACGCCATGAAGCGGTTGGTTCACTTGCTCGTTCTGCTCGTCGACTTGAGGGTCTACGGGAAGCCCTACGTGGGCTGAGAGATATGGAACGATTGGCAACACAACTCGCCTATAACCGGTCAAATGGGCGAGACTTGCTCGCTGTTTCGGATGCTTTAGAGCGGATGCCTGCAATCATCAATCTCTGTAATGAAACTGAAAATCCACTCCTCGGTCATCTCTCGCATGAATTAGATGCTTTGAGTGACCTTGCAGAAGATATTCGCCGTACGCTGGTCGATGAACCTCCGCTCAGCATTCGTGATGGAAACTTAATTCGAGCAGGACTCAATTCAACCATCGATGAACTTCGAGAAACTTCCGCAACTGGGCATTCTTGGTTCCAAGACTTAGAAGCGAAGTTACGACGAGAACTGGAAATACCTTCACTGAAAGTTCGAATGAACCGCCAAATAGGATGGTTTATTGAAGTCACAAAATCTCATGAAACCAAAGTTCCTGAAGAATGGCGTCGGAAGCAACAGATGACCAATGGTTCTCGATATATTACCGATGAATTGTCAGAAAGAGACGACCTTCTCTTAACCGCTGATACAAAGGTCAAGGAATTGGAATATCGAGAATTTACCTCGCTAAGAGAACGTTGTCGAATGCACGCGCAACTCCTCGCCAATATCGCAGGCAGAGTTGCTGCAATCGACGTATTGCAATGCTTCGCTTCAATCGCTCGAACACGTTCATGGACTCGTCCAGAGTTAACGGCAGGACATCATCTCAAAGCCGAAGATGCCCGCCATCCTGCATTGGAAATGCAATCGGGCTTTGTGCCAAATGATATTCAATTGCAAAAGAAGAGAAACTTCCTCTTAATCACAGGACCAAATATGGGTGGTAAATCGACTTACCTTCGGACAACGGCATTATTGACAATCCTGGCCCAGTCCGGTAGTTTTGTTCCTGCGAAGAAAGCGAGAATTGGGCTGGTCGATCGAATTTTTACTCGTGTCGGTGCAAGTGACGACTTACGCCGAGGGCGTTCTACATTCATGATGGAGATGATTGAAGTCGCTCATATTCTTCGAAGAGCTACGCCACAATCGCTCGTTTTACTTGATGAAATTGGCCGTGGAACTTCGACATTTGATGGATTATCTATCGCGTGGTCCGTCACTGAAGACATCTGTAAGAGAATTGGGGCACGGACATTATTCGCAACACATTATCATCAATTAATCGGCCTCGAAGGAGAGGTCGATGGATTGGTCAACGTCCACGTACAAGTCGCACAAGCAGACGGAGAACTTCGTTTCCTTCACACCGTTGCTGATGGTCCGTGTGATGATTCATACGGTGTTCAAGTTGCTGCTTTAGCGGGCTTACCTCGGCCAGTTGTCGAACGAGCGAGCGACCTTCTTGCATTCTTAGAACAACAAGCACATGGTGCAAAAGCAGGTGAATCAGGAACTCCTTCGGCACGTGCTCAAGGGCAATCGAGTTTAATGGGATATTTTGCAGCCGCAGCGATTACTCAGAAGAACGGAGCAAAACAAACCGCACCGAACATTCGTCAAGAAGAGAAAGAAACGCTTGCATATCTTTCCGACATCGATGCGGATGAACTTTCACCGCGTCAAGCACATGACGCACTCTATAGACTAAAGAAACTACTCGGAGGCGAAAAGAATGTCTGAACCAAAAAGGATTCTACAATTGGATGAAACCACCATTGGGCATATCGCTGCTGGAGAGGTTGTCGAACGGCCTGCTCAAGTCGTCAAAGAACTGCTTGAAAACAGTCTTGATGCGGGTTCAATGCGTCTGGTAATTACCGTTGAGCGAGGTGGTTTTGACCTCATCTGTATCGAAGACGACGGAAGTGGAATCGATGAGGACGACCTGCGACTTTCGCTGGATCGACATGCAACTTCAAAATTGCAAAAGGCTGAGGATTTGAATTCAATTCACACTCTTGGTTTCCGAGGAGAAGCATTAGCGAGCATCGGAATGGTCTCGCACCTCACGATATCAAGCCGCCCAGAAGGAAAAGAAGGTAAATCAATCGCTATGAAGAATGGCGTAAAAGGCACTGTAGAACCATTTGGCATGCAGAAAGGTACACGGGTCGATGTTGAACATTTATTCAAGAATACTCCCGCTCGATTAGCATTCCAACGCCGGCCAGCGACTGAAAATGCGCGTATCGTTGATGTTGTTGTTGCTCACGCAATGGCTCACCAATCCATAGGATTCCGACTGGTCATCGATGAACGGGTCATGCTTGACATCCCTCCTGCAGAATCAATGATGGACAGGCTGTTTGACTTGCTGGGTGGACAAGTCGAGTCAATGCTAGAGATAAAATCTCCACAAAGTGATGCTGATGCACCGGGTCAAGAGCGCTGGAGTGGATGGATTAGTACGCCAGATATCACCCGTGGCAAAGGCGACGATATCCATGTTCTCATTAACGGTCGCCCCGTTGCAGCTGGCCCTTTTCTTCAAGCCATTCGCCGTGGTTACCGCACACGTTTGATGCAAGGAAGGCACCCCATTGCAGTTCTTTCGTTGACCCTTCCTCCAGAAGAAGTCGACGTGAATGTTCATCCAACCAAGCGTGAAGTGCGGCTCCGCCATTCATGGCGAGTTTTGGAACGACTCGAAAGAGCGATTGCTCATACGCTTGAATCGGCTCCAACACAACCTGACGCTGCTGGAGGTATTCCTGGACTTCAAGGACTTGGCATCCAAAAAACAACATCCATTCAAGAACACCTTACTGCTGAAAAAACATCATTGGACCCATTGGATGCTGCAGCAGGTGCTTCAGCACTTGTGCTTCCAAAAGACACCCAACAAGCACCACCTGCATGGGCCATTGCTGCTGGAGCGCAACTGAATCTTCACGGAAGAGAAGCGGAAGAACCCGAAGCGGTGGAAAAAAAGCGCCCACAATCAACAGCACCTGAAGCACAAGAGACCCTTCCAGGATTAGATCAGAAACCTACTGCACCTGCATTATCCCCTGCTGAAAGGACACTGCATCGGCATGCCGGCTGCGGTATTCGTCATTCGCCCAATGAAGAGAAGCCCCTCGAAGGCATCATCAATGAACTCCCAGAAATGGAACCATTAGCACAATTTGCTGATTCCTATATTTTGGTTCAAGCAGAGGGAGAATTACTTCTGATTGACCAACATGCTCTCCATGAACGTATCCGATATGAACGGTTACGCCATGATGCTTCATTATGGGAAAGCCAGACAAAAATCGAGCCAGTAAAATTAGACCTCGACGCCCGACAATCTGCGCGAATTTCAGCTGCTGTCGACACCTTAAGCGAAGTTGGTTTTTCGGTGCGAGAAAGTGAAGAGGGTTGGATGATTGATGCTGCTCCTCACCTGCTTGATGGCCAAGAATTGGTTCCGTTCCTCATGGACCTCTTACAAGATACTGCGGAGGATGGCGCCCCCTTAGAGACCGTTGACCGTCGTAAAGACCACCTCGCATTCCTCAATGCCTGCCGAGGGTCAGTCAAGGCAAATGAAAAATTGACTTTACCTGAAATGCGAAGATTAATCGATGATATGAGAAGAATTCCCAATCCTTGGGCTTGCGTTCATGGCCGCCCTACAGCATTACGACTTCCGTTGGATTCACTGGATCATCACTTTGGCCGCCATGGCTGATTTATGAATTGGATACTGTTGCAGTTTCAATCCCAATACCTGCTTGCTGTAAACGCTCCAAGAAAGTCTCGTCAGCAACTTGATGAAGGGTCTGGCCAACCACTTCTCCTCCGGTTTTCGCTGCAAGAAGTAATGCGGTCATGAATAAACGATGATCGCCAAAAGTAGACACTGGCTGAGTCGGTGCAGTTGGCGTTTGGTTCCCTTTCACTTCGATTCCATCATCCAGTAATGAGGCTTGTAATCCAAAGAATTGGAGGAGTTCTACGGTTCGTGATAGCCTGTTACTTTCTTTGTGTGCGGCGTGAGGTGCACCGATAATTCGTCCACCTGGTCCAAAGCAGAGCAAGGCTGCAAGTGGAGGAAGTATGTCATTGGAATCGATAACATTCAATACAACGGGTTGAGAAGATTCAATACTTTTCAAAACATCTTTATCCCACTTAACACCACATTCTATAGCGGATTTTGAAAGGATTTCATGCCCGATAGCCTGACTTTCTTGAGGCCATCCTCTGAGGTGGATTTCAGCATCAAGGCAATGCGTTGCCAGCATAGCAAACGATGCCATAGATGCGTCACCGGGAACTGTGTAGATTTCCTCGGACTTTGGAATCCATGGAAAAAGAGAGCACTGCGCTGGTTGAAGTTGGTTTTTACTCCCTGAAGCCTCGACCATTTTTGCTGTTAATTTGGAATGACGGTTCGATACACCTTTGCCAATAAGATTGAGTTGAACTTCACAAGGAAGAGCTGCTGAAGCAAGTAACCACGATGAAAGTGGTTGACTTGAACGACTGATGTCAAGGTCGATTCCTTGAGTGAGTTGTTCTTTCTTCCACGGACCTTGAACAACAACTGGTAGGTGTTGTTTACCAGCAGCAATTGAAACATCTACCCCTGCCTGACGAAGAGAATCCCACATGGCATCTGACTCTCTTTGGCGCAAAGACTGGTCGCCATCCAACGTCACTGGACCCTCCATACGGGCAACGAGGCCGGCTAAAAATCGCAGTGCTGTGCCTGAATTCATGGCATGAAGAACATTGCTCGGCTGCTTGAAGCCATCAGGCCCCACACCATTCAAGACCCAACGAACTGAATCAGGGTGTGGCTGCAAACGCATCGGATCGTTGTGTTGAAGTTCATTTCCTTGTGAATCATAATCTTGGAATTTGACACCCATTTGAGCAAGGGAACTGCGCATTGCCCAAACATCTTCGCCAGAGTATCCAACGTTGTCAAGTGTAACTTGTTGATGGGATTGAGAGAATAAGGCAAGGGCTCGAATTAAGTGACTTTTCGAGGGAGGTAACCTCCATTTGATTGGGGATTGTGAGGTTCTTGAGGTGATTCGAAGAATCTTGACTTCGCCACCAGATGTGCTTTCGGGCTTCACCCAACCCCTCGCCATGTTCAACGCAACCTCCAAACACGCATCAACCCTTGCAAGAATAAAAAGCCGAATGCGCATAGCGTTGCTGATGTCGCTGCAGGATTCACAAGGCCGCCCCTTGAGGGACCTGCGAATCTCAATTACTGACCGATGTAATTTCCGATGCACATATTGTATGCCGAGAGACAAATTTGGGCCTGGGCACACTTTTTTGGGCAAGGAAGAAATCTTGAGTTACGAAGAAATGGCGAAAGTGGTTGCCTCGTTACTGCCGTTAGGTCTCGCTAAAGTCAGAATTACCGGTGGTGAACCACTGCTTCGAAGAGACGTCCATGTTCTTCTCCGACTCTTGCGGGAGCTCGACCCGGACCTTGACATCGCCATGACCACCAACGGAGTGCTTTTGCAACGTCATGCTGAGATGTTACTCAAAAGTGGTTTGAGCCGAGTTACCGTAAGTCTTGACGCTGTTGAAGAGGAACTCTTTCAAACGATTACAGACAGCAAGAATACGCCCTCTCAAATATTCGAAGGCATCGATTTAGCGCAACAGATTGGCCTGACTGTCAAAGTGAATTGCGTGGTCAAGAAAGGCGTCAATGAGTCTCAAATCGTTCCTTTAGCCAAAGCATGTATGGAACGAGACATTCCTGTCCGATTCATTGAGTTCATGGATGTAGGAACGACCAATAATTGGAATCTTGATGCGGTAATCAGTGGAAAAGAGATGAGAGACATCCTGCGTAATCACTTGGGACCTCTCGAACCAAGAGCGTCTGAGCACCCATCCGATGTTGCCCGCCTATGGCGATTTGTCAATGGCTCTACGGTAGGTTTCATTGAATCGGTAACAAAACCGTTCTGTGGAAATTGCTCACGTGCACGTCTTTCCGCACACGGTTCGATGTATACATGCCTCTTTTCAGAGCAAGGTTATGACCTAAGAGGCATTCTACGCTTTGGTGCTAATGAACAAGAAATTGGTCAAATAATTCGAGACATTTGGACATACAGAGACGACAGATATTCTGAACTGAGAACTCAACTCAAAGAAACAAGACAACCCGTCGAAATGTCGTTTATCGGCGGCTAATTACGTCTCAATCGGTGGTAAAACTACGTTGACCATCACCGAATTGGTCGACAAATCTACGAGTTTGAATCTCCATGTACCCGAATCAGAACCTACGGTTGTCGAGTCAATAACAAAATAATCACCTTGGCTCACCGAATAACCAGCATCACGGTCATGGAACGAAACGTTCGCGCCAATCACGCCATACGTTCCATTATCACTCACTTTACCTCGAATGGGATCGCCATCATCGAGGTTCTCAGGCGAGAGATCGTATTGAATCTTAGCTGGGTCAATAGTTTGGTCCAGTGAAGTCATCCGAATGACGTGGAAACCATTGGATAAACCGCGAACGCTAACAGTCGCTTGTGCCGCAGGTTTCTCAGCAGTCGTAAGTGCTCCTTGCATCAAGACAAACACCATGCTCGAAAGCATAACCGTGATGGCAAGCAGGAGAACAGTCGCAATAACCGGACTCACAGCCTCGTTGTTGGACGACCGCCGCAGGTTGCGCATGGAACACCTGTGGCGTCGATAGGTCTTGAATCAACCGCAAACTTTCGCCATAAACGAATGACTTCAGCAGAGTGGTTCGGTTTCTAAATGAGCCAAAACATTCGACGGCAGGTGACTGCTCGCCAAATGATCCCTTTGGTCAATGGATTGAACATCATATTGAGAATCCAATCTGGTAATCGGAACATCATACTTCCAATCTTGAACGAGCGTTTTGAATTTCGCATTACCTTGCCCATCTGCTTTTTCCATCGCTTTTCGTATTCTTCCAGAGGCGTTCCGTTTTTGAGATTCTCAGCGATAACTTGTCCGGCAATTCGACCACCGATCATTGCAATTGTAATACCTGCACCGTTTGATGGCAAAACCATACCAGCTGAGTCACCAACGAGCATGTAGTGCCCTTTCACGAAACTCTTCAACGTGCCAGACATTGGCAATGAACCGGCACCATGGAAGGTAATATCGCCATCATATTTCGAAAGAAATTCATCCGTGAATTGGTTGAGGGATTTTCCTTTACTGAAACTTTTTTGAATTCCAAGTCCGATGTTGGCTCCTTGACCTTTCGGGAACATCCAAGCATATCCTCCTGGGGCCATTGACCCGAAGTGAAGTTCAACTGCATCACCAAAATCGCCATCCATGAGTGCAAATTTCACCGGTATTTTGGTTGACTTCTCATTCCAATACTGTCTTCGAATCGGGCCATTATGGCCACCTGCATCAACAATAATTTGTGCGGTAAGTGTGCTTCCATCTCTCAAAGTCACCGTATGCCCATCAACGCCTTCAACCCGGCTGTTGGTCATGTAGTCGGCACCAGCCTCTTTCGCCAAATCGACTAAAAATTCGTCATGCGCAACTCGATTAAGAACATAACCGTCAAAATCAAATTTGAGTGGTCGGCCTGATGGCGGGAGTAAATGCATTTGAGTTGAATGTCGAGAAATGGCATGATCTGGAGTTTTGAACAACTCATCCATCTCTGGGACGTCGGGGCACAAACGACGCATTTCATCATTTGATGGAACAAGTTCTCCGCACTGCAATGGAGAGCCTATGGGGTCGCGTCCATCGATAACCAGAACTTCAACGCCACCTTCTGCAGCAAAACGCGCTACAGTACTACCTGCTGGCCCGCCTCCAATAACTATCAACTGATGATCGTATGATTCCAAAATAAACACCTCACATGTGACGATTCATCACGTAATCTGTAATACTCACCATGTGCTTCTTTGCATCACTATCAACAAATGCATTGAGATTCGTCACTGCACGTTCAAGATGAGTTTTAACAAGAATTTCGGTATACTTCATACTGTCTGAACGATTTAACAAATCCATCAATTCATCGAAGTCTTCATCTGAAAAGTCTTCAATCAGTTCTGCAAGCCTTACCCGTTGTTTACCGTGAGATAGGGTAAGGGCGTGAATGAGAGGTAGAGTCATTTTACCTTCGATTACGTCTGCTCCACGAGGTTTACCCATACGCTCATCACCACGTAAATCGAGTAAGTCATCGACCAGTTGGAAAGCAATTCCAAGTTCCATTCCAAATTGTTTGAGAGAATATGCACGTTCATCGGAAAGTCCTGCAACTAAACCTGCAGCATAGCAACCTGCACCAAAAGGACCGGCTGTTTTGCCCCTCACAATACGAAGATAATCCTCTGGAGAAGTGGTGAGGTCCAATACATGGTCGAGTTGTTCAAATTCAGAAACTGCAAGGTCTGCACAATACTGAGCCAAGATACGGACGATGTTTTCCTCATAGCATCCACCAAGTCCGAAGCCTTTGGTAAAAAGCCAATCTCCAGCAATAACTGCTTTGGGTAAACCAACTCGTGAATGAATCGTTTCAACACCTCTGCGGTGTGATGCTTCGTCATTGATATCATCGTGAACAAGTGTAGCAGTGTGAATCATTTCAGAGGCTAAAGCGAGTGGCATGATCTCTTCGATGTCCGTTCCACCTGCAATTTCATGAGCAAGAAGAATCAGTAACGGGCGAAGGCGTTTACCTCCTGCAAGAAGAACAGAGCCGCACAATTCAGCCACTTGACCGGAGCCACTCTCAATTTCATTTTCGATTAAGGCCTCAAGTTCAGCATCGACTAACAGCCTCATTGATTCTAGGCGGTCACTCGCCCCAAACTCAATGCCCGCCATACTTCTCCCACAGGGGTGTCCTTCTTAACCCGTAGTCTCCGGCCTTGTAATGTGAGGAGTCATCCTCGCCGAGGTGATGTGTTGTCTGAAAGGATTCGATTAGAAGTCCTCACAACGGCATCCCGTAACGATGGTGTACGTCTTCAAATAGAGCGTAGCATCGAAACAAATCGCAAAGATTTCGATTTCAAATTAAGCCAACTCCCACATATCGAGTCGGCGATTGAAGCACTCAAAAGCGGCACTGGCGACTTGATGGCAATGAGCGCTTTAGATTGGAGAGAACAAAATGTGGAAGGATTATCCATCGTTTCAGTCTTACCAAGAAGAGAGCCAACATGGGTTCTCGTTTCTGATGATAAGCCGGAATATTTACACGAAAAAGCACTCATCGTTTGCGACCATGAATTACTTCGTAGACAAATGCGAAGGCTTCGTAGTGATCTTACTTTACTGACCAGTGAGCAATTTGCAAAGCAAATTGGAAAACTCGAGGCATATCTCAATTTGGATGAAGAAGAGAGAGTCCACTGGATCGAAGAATGTCGTCAAGACGAATTGTTGGAAGGTTTCGTTGTCTCTCGTGGAGAACATTCTGCACTCAAGTTCAAAGCTCGCCGACACACTCTTGGGCTGCAAAGAGAAAATCCTGAACGCACCCATTTTGTACCTCCTCCGTTGTATGGATTTACATTACTTGTATCCCGTACAGATTTTCCTCCTTCCAAAGTTCCCCCGATGACCGACTCAGGCGCTTATCTCTCGCACCGTATCGAAGGAGCATTACTGGACTCACTGCCCGAAAAATTACACCCTATCATCGGGATTCACGTTGAGCAACGTAAGTTCAAGACGATTCTGAAAGAAGCACAGCGTTCTCTTGATGGTGATTTCACAAATGATTCACTGCTTGACTCAAACGACGTTCAAGGCAAGAGGAAAGGGGAGAAATTAACCGGTGCTGAAAAGTGGGAGCGTTCCGTTCCTAAAAAAGGAACATCGACCAGCCCACGTCTTGAAATGAAACTTGAAACATTGAATTATCTGGGAACAGTTTCTGCGAGCGTTGAACGTATTTGCACCATTGAAGAAAGCCACATGGGTATGGTCAATGTTCTCAAAGAATTTGAAATCTTACTCGCAACGATGGAAGCGGAGCATGAAGAAATGATTCGCACCTTACCAGGTCTTCCTGATGAATACAATATGGCAAAACCCGCACTTTTGGACCTGCACACAGTTCAATCTTCTTCGGAAGAAGAATGACTCGGCTTCTCGAGCAACGAACCATATCCCTGTTTTGTAATATAATGTTCCAAATCAGTGAGTTCAGCCGGTTCATTATCATCGCATAATTCATGGATTGATTCATCGATTTGACGACCGTTTCTCTCCCAAGTTCCAGCAGAACGCTGAAGGTCGGAGGCAAACTTTTCCACTATTTCAATAGCAGAAAGGTGTGGATTGATGACGATATGAAGCGATTCAACAATATCATTATTCGCAACTCGTAAGCGATGAATTGTTTCGGCTAATTCGACCAAAAACGCCCTTAATTCTTCAACATCATTGGAGCGCGAGAAACGTCGCTGTGCTTTATCCAGGTCTTTTCGCATGACGCTAATACCTGCAACGATTGCCGCCTTACCTTTCGATGCCTCAACAATAGATTCTTCTGCTCCATGAATCCTTTCACGAAGCATTTCTTCAAACGCGGAATATTGAGACTTTAAGTCCGTCCAAACCAGTTCACGTAACGACTCTACAAGCGTATTGGCTTCCTTAATGGCAGCCTTCGTCGCCTTCACCGTCCTCGCCATTGTTCTGTCCTCTCCTTCACCCACTTCAAAGCATTGCTCAAAACACCCTCAATACAGCATATGGGGGCGGAAAAAGAGTCGAAGAACTGCCCTTTTTACTCTCCCATCACGGCGAAGACACATATACCCCTTTGAACCGATTGCCAAGGGTAGGTGGGAAAGTGACCGCAAAAAGCGAACTCTTGAACGAACTCTATCAAGCACGTTTTGATGGACTCAAAGAGTTGGCCGTCACCTATAATCTTCCGAAAAATGGTTCTGTTGAAGTGGTCAGAGGGCGACTTATTCAGCACCTTATTCTCGACCAGTGGGACCTCTCTCCTGACGGCATCAAAAAACTCATGAACGCTGAACTGGGTGAGATTCTCGGTATTTTTGGCATTAAAAAATCAGGCTCTGTTCGTGCTCGTCGACAGCGACTCTACCTTCACCTCAACCACGATCCGAAGCAATTTGTTCCTGAATCCCTTGATTCGATGACCCGTGACCAGTTGCATGAAATGTGCAAGATTTTGGAATTGCCACTCTCGGGAAATAAGCAGGCATTATTGGTCCGGGTTGCTGGAGTGTTGGCCTATCAGCAAGGCGGATGGGGGAAGGTCAAGAAGAGTCTTCGAAGACCACGCAGCGGCGATACTGTCGTTTCAATTCCCACACCGACTGAAGATTCTCACAACGAAACTCCAGAATCCACTCAAACACAAGAAGAAGAGGTCGTTCTCGAAACGGTTGAGACATTTGTTTCCGAACATCCCGAAGGATGGACATTTGAAGAAGAAACTGAAATGCGAACTGAACTGGCTCAAGAAGGGATTCCAATCTCACGCGCACCATTGGCAGCATCTATTGATGAAGCACTGCGAGCAGGACAAAACCAATCAGCAACTGATGAATCACCTGCAATGGTTCAAAGTGCACATGTCACTGAAGTTGTTGAACACACCCTTGAAGTCGAGGCAGTTTTACTTGAACTTACAGCACGGGCAGCAGAGATTGAGGCTGCTGGCAGAGACTTCCTTGCCGTAAGCAGCACCAGTGATTCTGAAGACCTTGAATCCTTTATTGCAAGCCTTGCAAGCCACGGATTCGCTGTCGAAACACCTGCTGTTAGCGATAGTATCCGAAACACTCTGATGGAACTTGAATTCCGCTCTCAGGCTGAAAAGGAAGCTGTTGCTTCTCTGCCAAACTCATGGAGTGAGAGAGAAGCATTACGCAACTTCGAGAATGTCCGAGATGTGCTGCGTGACCAATTGAACAACACGCTTGCCAATTCCGATGGAGATTTAGTTCGAGCACGTATGAGTTTCGAGCAAATCGGACATGATATGGGAATCAACCTGCGAATACCAAGTGTATCGGGAAGATTACATGCGCTTTTCGACCTGCATGTGGAGATTCACCAAGCAGAAGCATTGCAAGACCCCTCTATCGCTCGCCGAAACAGAATTCTCCGAGTCCTTCAACACGGTGCAGTTCACCTCACAGATATGGAGCGAATGACCGTTGATCGTCTTGAACGAAACATTGCTGCTTTTGAAGAACTGGTTGAAACTGTTCTTGAATCGAGTGAAGGGAGTTTCTCAGATGCACAACAAGCCTTAGTCATTCGATTCCTTGAATCAAGAGGATACGAAGTCAATACGGTTGACTTACGCCCACGGGTTCTTGCTTGTGCTGGAATAATCGGAGCGGAACTCGGCTTCATTTCTCCAGCAGAAATCCCTCGTATTGCTCCAGGAATTATGATTTCTGATACGCAAGTTGATGCAATTGTAGCAGAACTCAAGGCACTCGCTCAAGCATTCAAACCGCAACAAGAGGAAGAAGAACACGATGAAGAGAGCGTCATTGCTGAATCGGTAATCGATGCATCAGAGCGACTTGATTCTGCCCGTGGAAAAATCGATGCTATCGATGACTTACTCGCACGACTGCGAGGATAAGCACTTCAACGAGAAGCGTAGAAGTTTTGAATCACTTGTGTGACTGTTTGGATGTCATGAATATCACGCTGAGCCAAATCTCGTAGGATGGCTTGACGTTGAGAAACGTGTTTTTCGAAAACATCAGGNGATACACCAGCAGCGTTGCANATGATTTCTCGTAACTTCGAAGGGATACCTGTTTCTTCAATTTGNTCAGTCGCTGCATTGTACTTCCAAATTACGTTAAGTCGAGGTTTGTCTCCTTCCATACCTGCA
Organism: Euryarchaeota archaeon TMED99; assembly: GCA_002170315.2. Lineage (GTDB taxonomy): Archaea > Thermoplasmatota > Poseidoniia > Poseidoniales > Poseidoniaceae > MGIIa-L1. The sequence continues at coordinate 12,911 of NHFA02000036.1, read as the reverse complement.
ATCTCTGCAACTTCGGTAATCTTACGNGCTGTTTTGCCGTTGACGTGAAGTCGAGCTTGTATGATGATTAAATCAAGACCGCTCAACATAATTGGTGGAACATTCATTGGAGGGTTAATCATTCGAGTTACGGTTTCTTGAGCAGTATTTGCGTGCAGTGAACCGAATGAACCATCGTGACCTGTATTCATAGCGGTGAGTAAAGTTGCAGCCTCAGGNCCACGAACTTCTCCCACGATAATTCGGTCAGGTCGCATACGGAGACTGGATTTGAGACAATCGTTCATATCGACTTCAGGCGTTCCATCTGGTCGCTCNCGACGTGTTTCCATACGGAGCCAGTGGTCGTGATAGACTTGCAATTCAGCTGTGTCTTCAACGGTAAGAAGGCGGCGATGCCAAGGGATAAACATTCCAAGACAATTGAGTGTAGTTGTTTTACCAGAGCCTGTTCCGCCAGCAATAACAAAGTTTGCAGGACGACTGTCCAATCCTTCAATCCAAACCCACATCATTGCTGCGAGGCGTGAATTGACCGTTCCGAATTTCACCAAGTCAATCATCGTGAGTGGATCTTCACGGAATTTACGAATCGTGAGGGTTGGGCCGTCTGGAGTGACCGGTGGAATCGTACCGTTGACACGGGAGCCATCAGGAAGCCGACCATCAAAAATTGGAACAAGACCTGGTCCATCTCCGAGTGGAACATTGGTGAAAGCAGCGATGTTTTTAGCAATTTGAATACCTGAGTCATCATCGATCCAGATATTAGTTCGGCACATGCCATGGTCTCTATGTGCAATCTTAACACATTGCGTACCACCGTTGTACATCACTTCTTCGAGTGCATCATCTTCAAGCAGGACAGCAATATCTCCGTATGGGTTTGGTTCNACTTCACCATCGACATGGTAAATNGGAGAGGGGTGGTTTGCTTCTGTATATATTGTCACTCGACCGTACTGTGCTAAGACTTGCTCACTCATTTTTTCATCCTCCAACCAAAATTACTGCCCCAAGATAAAGAGCCATAGAAAGTGCAATCCACCCAGGCATCCACCAAAGTGCATCTTTGAATCGTCCAAGCATTCGGCCAGACACGCCNATTGCAATTGCAGACGCTGCTCCAAAGAAGAGNGAGAAAGTAGTATTGAATGAGTCAATTTGGAATCCTTTGCTTGCAGGAGCGAAAAGACCGACAATGAAAGCGATGAGAATTGGTAAACCTACGCTGATGAACAAAACGATGAGAATTCCTCTCCCAAGGAGCTCTTCCTCACGCTTATTCATCAAATCATTCAGGCGTTGATAATCCATTGNTAAATCAGAAAGCACACCTTGNAGAGGTGCATCTTGCTCGATAGCAGTCTCGATAAGTACCATNACCCGTTGAACTTGTGAAGAGCGAGTCTTTGCNGAAAAAGCGGCAAGTGCGGCATCAAAAGAGGAAGAGTGACTTTCTTCGAGCGTTTCTTTAAGCAGTTTACCCAGAATCCCAGGAAGCGTTCTGGATTGTTCCATCATTGCTTCTTGAATACCTCGACCGGCACCAACNGAATCGGAAAGCGATTCGAGTAATGAAGGGAGNGAGTTCTCTATAGAACGGCGCCTACTGCGTTCTCTCATTGGAGGTATACCTCCAGCAGCACATGCAATTCCGAAGACCACAAGCACCAACAACAGAAGATTGTCGTTGAATGTTTCAATGAGTCCAAAAATCATCAAATCACAACCCAGGGTCCTTTGTGTGTGCCTTCAAACCAATCAAAAGCATGCCAACCAAAGTCAAAACGAGACCTGAGTTAACTACCGTGTTAATGGTCGAAGTTGGAGGTAATTGCATGAATGCACCCAAATCTCCACTCATCAATTGAGGGATGAGTCCAGCTATTGCAAGGATAATTGGTCCGATCATACCAATGGAAAGTAAAGTTTCAGGAACTGCGCCGAGTTCTTCAATGTACTTTTCAACCGATTCAGTGCGCTCGTTTTCCATTCGAGTGCCTTGTTTACGGATTGTTTCAATAATATCGGTATTTTGAGTGACGTTGGTATACATCGTGTTAAGCAGGCGACGGTANCCTTCGGAATCTGCTTTACTCATCANACNCTTNAANTCAGGNCCNANTCCACGACTGCTTCCTTTTTGTAAGCGCTTCATCATGGTCGAAAAGTCTTCAGAAATAATTCCATAACCGCCNCTNCCAATGGTGTGAATAGCAGCTTCAAGACCTACACCAGAAGACATCAATACNTCNAATGTCCGGATGACATAGAGAACTTCTCTCTGCTCATCCAACTTCCGCATATATCCACCTCAAACAATATCTTCTAAAAATTCAAAAGTGAACATTTCATTTGAACCATCATATTCCATTGAAGCAAAGATAACTTTGACATCTCGTTCTTCATATGGNTCNTGAATGTANGGCTGTCCTGAACGGAACATAGCAAGGATTCTTTTGTAATCATCAAGTGAGATTTCACCAGTTACTGAATAAGCAGCCGATTCAGAACCTTCATCGTGAAGGTCATCGCCCTCCTCACCTCGAATAATCGTGCGAGTGAGGCGACGGGTAAGGCGGACTTTCATGTCACAATTCGCTATGCGGACCCAATCAGCACTGGTTGTTCCGGATGCGGGGCGAATAAAAAAATCGATACCAGCCATAAGAGACCTCTATCTTGGCCACGCAGTGGCAAGGTCTTCAATGTTGGGTTTGGAAAGTATCATCCTACGATTCTAAACCAACCAAATCGTGGCTCATGAAGTGTACCTTCGTTCGAAAGTTCGTCGAGTTTTTCCTCAGCCAGACTGCGGTCAAATCCTCGAGCAACTGCATTGGTTAAAACCGTCTCAAAATCGACGCCATCGCCTTGATCAAGTTGTTCAATAATTGATAAAATCGAATCTTTGACTTCCGACTCCCCGCCCGATTTGACTTCACCCTCATCGGCATCAGAGGTTGGGGCTACTGGCGCAGAAACAGGCTGACTGGCAGCCTCCATACGCCCTTCTGCGATATCCAAGGCTTGCATGATGTTGAGCGTGTAGTTCTCAGTATCAATCTCGCCGTAATGGTTTCGAGAAACGATGAGCCCATCGACCATATACTCAGGTATTTCAGCAGCGAGCAAACCTTCTCGCGTAGGTTCAGCCGAAAGTGAATCGGTGAAATACTTCATTCTTTGAAGCGTGTCTTCACACGTTCGAGCGAGCCATAGAGCATATTGTTGCGCATCTATTTCACAGGCTTCTTCAGGACGTAGTGAGGTGTAAACTGCCCCTTCATCTGTTTGATACCAACGTGATTTGGCAACCATGAGCAGGAGAACCGGTTCACCGACTTCGGTTTTTTCGACCAACGAGAGGGTAAGTTCACGCATTGACTCACTCGCATAATCTCCTACAGAGAAATAATGAAGTCCAGAAGGATCTCTCATTTGACCTTGGTAAAGCGTTGAACCGTTCGAAGTTTCCCTTACCTCCAGCCGTTCTAAAAGACCTGCGACAACCACTCTGTTTACCTTTGCACCAAGCTTTGTGATGACGAAAGAAGGGTCGTATTCCCCTGAACCTTTCTCGTTAAGGGTAGCTTCACTGAATTCAGAAGCAAGCATGTGCCATGCTGGTTGGCGCTTTGCACGTGTTCCTGACTGCATTAAGCAACCCTCCATTGTGCACGAATTTCAGTCGCCCGTAATCCTGCATCTTCCTCCACCATGGAGGCACCATCTGCGAGCAGCATAGCGCCTTGCTCATCGACAATTGTTCGACCAGAAGCATTGATTTTACGTCCAAGCATCTTGCTGCGCAAGGATTGAACAAAGGCGGTTTGACCTAATTCATTGACGGTTTCTTTGAGTTGTGATTCATCCATTCCAAGAAGTGACAGAGTTCCTTCTTTATTGATTAAGACAGAGACACTGGAACGTCCATCGTCAATCGCCAAGCGAAGGCGAATGTCACTGTTCCCGTCATTGGGTCCGTGTTCAGCACAGGTTCCATCGCGCAGAACTCTACGGCATTCTGTGCATCGCAAGATGAAGCCTGAATCCTCACGAACGCTCACCACAACGGCGCAGGTTGAGATGCCAACGCGGCTTGAACCGCTCGCCAGTTCATTCAAAGGAACCTCTACAGTATGATTTTTCAAATCTAATTCGCTATCCCAAGGCGGTGAATCGAGAATCTCAACTTGGTCTGCCGTATCGACAGTAATGTCTGGAACGCCTTGCCAAGCTCGCACTCGAACACCTTTGAGGCGAACTGTAACCGGTAACTGACCTTCAGTAATCGGTAATTCATTCCATGCACTCATTCGACAACGTCCTGTCGGGTCTGCAATTTGACCAGACCAGAGGAAGCGTTCTTCTCCATCACGGGTGAACGAGCGCTTTGCCCATTCGGTGATTTGAACGACCGCATCGACATCACGGGCGCCATCTCGTAGTTCAGATATTGTAAGAACGGTCTGTTCTGTTAGAGCATCGGTATCAGCGAAGTTCTTGTCGTGATAAATTTCGATTTTAGAAGTTCGACCAAAATTCAGTTCGGGCGTATCTCGGAAGGTTCGCACTTGTGCACCTTCAATCTTGAGAAGCGTTCCTACTTCGTGTTCAAACGGTTCCCATGAAAGGAAACCTATGGTTCCCGTTTCGTCAGCCATACGGCCTCGAACGATATCGATTGAGCCAGAACCATCCTTTCGGTGAATCTGGTCTGGTCGTGAAGCAAGAATACGTCCAACAACACAAACATAGCCTTCAGCAGGCAAGGAAGAGATGGCTTGAGGTTCACCAGGTGCAACGACAGGACGAGTCCCCTCACGGACAACCGCTATGCGGGTTGATTGATTGATATTCAACGACATCTTACCTTGATATTCGTTCACTGAGGCGCCTTCAATTCGAACAACAGAACCAGGGGTAATGTTGGTATTTGGCCCCCAGTCTTTGTATTCCCAACGGTTTTTCTCGCCATTTTCTTCCCAAGGGTTATCTTCCAACAGACCAAAAGCAATTTGCTTTTGTTCCCCGCGAATCGTTTGGTCACGAATGTTATGAGAAATGATTTCAACTTCGATTTCAATATCTCTATCATCGCCTTTGAGTTCACTTAATCGGCTCACCTTACGGGTTGGTTTCGTCGTTGAGGACGAGGATGAACCCGATGAACCTGAAGAAGGGGTTGGTGTGGTTTCGCCCTTAAAGCGACGAAGAATCGAGCGCATTGCGTCTTGAGGTGGGATAAAAAATTCTTTTTCGTATTTTTCAAACGCTGCTGCAATTTCGTCAGGATCTGCATCCGGACATTCTGCAAGTATCGATTTGACATGCGTTTCATACTTTTCAGACATTGCAATGACCTCCGCCAGGCGTATTCGTTCGATGCCTGTACGGAGAACAGGCTGCGGGCTTTCGTGCGGTTTGGTTGAGACTGTACACTCCCTTGACCTCCATGAATACTTAGAGGAGAGACGACGGGTCATAAAGAATGCCGTGAAGTTTTTTCCTTTCTCAGGAATATCAAATCAATTCACTGAGAGGCTTAGACGGGGTTAATGCGAAGACCCTGCATCAACAAGACATCTGGTAGATGCATGTTGCCAGATGAGTATGAGCCTTGAACACGAACTTCGTCTCCAAGATGAACGTCATTGGAAAGAGCCTTGGCAAGGTTACCTGACAAACCCGCCTGCTTGACCGGCCCAATGACTTCTCCACCTTCAACTCGCAACAGGGTACTGGTTGTAACCGAGAAGTCGCCGCTGGTAGGATTTGCAGTGTGAGCACCCATCACGCTGTGAACGATGTAGCCCTCTTCCATACGCTCGAGTAACGCCTCTTGAGAGGAACTTTTCACGCTTGAAATCATTTGAAGGTCTGAGCAACCGGTACTCGGAGGGCTTTGGTGACCCCCACGGACTGCGCAACCGTTGGTCTGTGCATGTTCGATACGCCCTTCAGCAACCTGTTGAGCAGCGTCTCTGGTCGACCAAAGAGAACCAACGAGACGACCCTGTTCGACGAGAGTTTGTCGACGAGTTGGAACGCCTTCTCCATCACGAGCAGAAGCGGATTTACCGCCTTCTAGTCTTCCGTCATCGATGAGAGAGAGGTGTTGTGCAAGAACCATTTCTCCTTGTTTCCCTGACCAGAAAGATTCGTTTCGCACCAAGCGGTCTCCACGAATTGCAGAGGGAACGACCATAGAAAACAGTGGAGAGAAACCTTCACTGGTCATCAAGACCGGCGTATCATGAGCCTCAGAGTTTACTTCAATAGGACCACGAGTTTTTTGCGCCCAATCAACTGCTACTGAAACACAATCGGGAACATGTTGCAAGCGTTTACGGCTTGATTCGCCTTCATAGGAACTGGTTAATTCACCATCAGCTTCAATAGAAACTTGTACGCCAATCCCGTGTGAAGTGGTAACACCACTCGATTCAATTCCTTCACTCGAAAGAATTGCACCTGCACTCGCACCAACGCCTAAGCCACCTCCCGTTACAACAGCGCGCTCATCAAGCGAAGCAACTTCGCTCAAAATTGAATCAGCCTGTTCCAAGAGGTCTTCTGGACCTATGTCGAGAATGTTTTTGTCAAATAATCCGTTGACTTTCTCTGCTTCTTGGTTGCTTGGTAATGTGAAACCGGCAACAGAAGGTGAAACTTTAGCAATGTCACGAGCCTGTTGAATCGCGTAATCTGCGGAACCCAAATCGACCAAATAGGCATATCCAAACCGTCCATCTTCGACAACTCGAATCCCGTAGCCACCTTCCCCTCCACCTGCGGCAAGTGAGATTTTACCTGCTTCAATATCGATGCTATGCCCATAGGATTGGGAAGCGACTATTTCCCATTGCTCAATGCCATGGTTCTTGCAGAGAGTTCCGATTTCCCGACAACCTTCGGCAATACGGTCAACAGCATCATCAGGAAGCAAGTTCATCCCACCAATGCTTGAGAAATTCGCATAATAGGACCGCCGTCTCCAACGGGAACAGTCTGGCCTTTACCACAAAAGCCAGGTGCTGCAAGACGTGAATCACGGGTGAGTCCATCGACGTCCTTGAGAATTTGAAGCGTCAAACCACTGACACTGACATCTTTCAGCGGACGAGTAAGTTCTCCATTCTCAATCAACCAAGCTTCTTGGGCAGCAAATTGGAATGAGCCTCGGCCAGTATCGACTTGACCACCACGAGAACCGCAAGCATATACGCCGTATTGAATATCTTCCATCAATTCATCAATGTCATTGTGCGTACCACCCTGTATCAGGGTGTTGGACATTCGAACCAATGGGTGATGTAAACCATCTTGAGCCCGAGCACCCGCATTTGGAGTGATTCCAAAGTGGTGTGCTGTTTCACGATGATTGAGATATTCTGTAAGAACTCCGTTCTTAATCAGCGTTTTCTTACGGGTGTCAAGACCTTCATCGTCGATTGGGTGAGCCCCATATCCACTTCGAATCGTTGGATCGTCAATGACAGTGACAATTTCGTTGCCTATCGTTTGCCCAAGTTTTCCATCGAGACATGAATCGCCTGCAGCAACCAAATCAGCCTCGCAGGGATGTCCAAGCGCTTCATGAATGTAAACGCCCGTCAAATCTCGGTCGGCAATAAGCGGCAACTTGCCCGAAGGAGCACGTTCTGCTTTGAGTAAACGAAGTGTTGCAATTCGAGCGGAATCACCGAGTTCTCCAAGGTCACAACCTTCGATAACCTCGAGGCCACCTTCTCCTCCATGCCTTGTTCTATAGGAGACTACATCGCTTCCATCACGGCCAGTCACACTTGCATTAATCAGTGACCGCTGAAACGACCAAGCACGATTCATGCCTTCACTGGTCATGAGTTCAGTATGGAGGTGTTCATCGCTCCAGCCACACGTAACAGAAATGATTCTGTCATCGTCCGCAGCACTGTCATGAAGGGTTTTCAAATGTTCAATCTTCGTTTGCAGATCGGTGTTGCGAACATCGAGTTTTGACTTCCAATGAATTTCGTCTTCGTAAATTGGAACCTCTGCGAGTTGAACGGGTCGGTCTTTCGAACTTCGGCGTGCTGCAACTGCTTTTGCCAATCGAACGGTCGACTCAATTTGAGAAGGAAGAGAGACCAAATCAGTCGTTGAATGGACACCCCATGCACCATCGGCCAAAACACGTAATGTAACGCCGACCTCTTGACCTGGAATTGCCCGTTCAAGTTTTGCATCGCGTAGAGCGACACTTGAATCGGTTATAGCCATGAGACGAACTTCTGCATATGCAGCACCAAGGTCTTGCGCATGGTCGAGAGCAGCTTGTATTTTCGATTGATTCAGGTAGCGACCTGTACTCGGTCTGTGCTCATCGGTTGGACTTGCGCTCATCACCATGGAAGAGCGTAAACGCAAGGGTGTTTGAACTCTACTCTGTTTTGTTTTGCTCAAGAAGTGAATTCCGAGGAGAGAATATGACCGATAAGAGCGGATTCTGTGAGTTCCTCGTCTTCGTGCTCAAATTTCATTCCAAGCCTACTCGCCCCTGTTTTATTGAGAGCGTAATCAATTGGAGCATCTTCAAGAGAAAGTTGAGAAAGAAGCAATTTTGCTTGACCTTCAATCGCTTGAGAATCATATTCACTTACGTGACAATCTGATTGTTGCTCATCTGCAGTTGCATCGGGTAAGAACATCAAGAAACCTGCGGTATCTCCTTCTCGAACACCTGCTCGCTTGAATGCTTCAGAGACGTGATGGGTTCCGCAGAGATAACGTAAGAATTCTGCATCCATAGAGCGTGCTAAGGCAGTAGAACGAATCCATCTTCGAGAAGCACAATTCCACGCAGTCCACAATTGGAGTTCAGATTGTGCACATCCTTCACCAACCAAGACCCATTGAGCGTTTGGGCGTTGTTCAAGAAAGACTTGAAGCAATTTCTTTCCATCGACAGAGCCTCCTGAACGCCAAGCAAAGCATGGGAAAGGTGGATGTGCCATGGTGATTCCAGAGGGAGATTCTCTTTGAATTATCCTATTGTGATTCATCGGATAATGGCACATCATCATCTCTTACTTGAACGACTTTCGAAGGAACATTTTGAGAGCGCAGAAGCACTTTTTCAACTTCTTTGTGTATCTTTTCGAGCAACATTGGACCCCAGCCACGCTTTGCTAAGAGTTGATTGCGGTTTGAGCGATCCATTGTCATGACGTCTTTTGGTGTCCGAATGCCCATGCCTGCTAATTCTCGAGCCCGAGAGCGTCCAACGTGTTTGATGTTGACGAGTTGAAGCAAATCTGGCTTACAGCCGTGACGGATTCGTTGTCGGAGTAAATCGAGCATGGTCGCAATCTCTCCAATCATCGGAAGGTGTTCTTCAGCAAAGACGTCATCTGTGAGAAGGACTTGTTGACCCGCTGCAAGGAGCCATCCCATGAGGTCAACGCGATGATTCACATCGCCAGGACTTACATCAAGGTCACTTTCAATAGACCGCAGTGTTTCTTCTTGCGTCCACATTTCAAGCATCCATGCGGATTTCACTTTTCCGAGTAATCGTTCCTCCAATGTGTCATCTGCAAGTAATTCATCTTCCACTGAATTGGTTTTCAACCAGAGGGAGGAACTTCGTTCCATTTCAGAGTTTTTTGCCCAGAGTGGCAAGAAATCAGGCGTAGAGGATGCCAAATGCATGAAACCAAAGTCGGTGACCGGACCATTTTGACGAACTTTACGACGAACCGCCCTGCGTAATCCGGTTCGTAAAATGGATGCTGAAAGTGGATCGAGATACAATTGCGTAATACGTTCACCCATCGGTGTGGCCTCATATTCCATCGAGGAATGGTCATGGCCAGAAGGTGAAGACCATCCCCCCACGTGTGCTAAATCCGAGGCAGATGTGAAGCCTAAAGACGCTTGATGAAAAGCAGAAGGAGAGGGGTTTGAGGGTCGTTGTTCAACCCGAGAAGTGCTTAATTCCACACCTCCAGTTGATTGAGCAATAGAGGCCCATATTGGCATCTCATCATCCCAGTCCTCTTCATCATCCTTGCCCACTTGAGCATCTGCACGGCGTTGGGCATAACCTTCATCGTTGCCTTTCCGGCGCAGAAATCGTTCATCAACGAGCCAATTGAGCATTTCATCAAGGCGTTCATTGAGTTGACTTTTCGTGATTGAGGCTCCGAGGAAGGTGGCTGAAAAGAAATCCCCAATTTCACCTCGATGACGGAAACCACCCGTTGCAATTGATGCCAAAAGATGAGAACGTAAGGCTGGCTCTCTGGCTAACTTCGAAGAAATGGATTCAACAGGTCCAAAGAAGTAACGTTCGCTAACATCATCAGCAACACCCCATCCATCAGTGCCTTTACACAAGACCCATGCTTCTCCGAAGCTGTCGTATTTCGGTCGCCCGGCTCGACCCAACATCTGTCGAACTTCCATAACAGGAAGCGGACGACTCATTCCATCATCCCAACGCTTGAGATCCCGAACAAGAACTCGGCGAGCAGGTAAATTAACTCCAGCAGCAAGCGTAGGTGTTGCTGTAAGACCAATCAGCAAACCTTCTTTGAAAGCGCCTTCGATGGCTTTTCGCTGACCATAGGTTAGCCCCGCATGATGGAATGCTACGCCGCCGCGTATCGATTCTGCAAGGCGTTCAGCCATCGCTGTTTGGCTGCGCCCTTCAAGTGAAGAAGCAAAATCCTGAAGCAGTTTTAATCGATCTGGGTCCTCTTTTTTCAGTCGTTTTTCAATCCGTTTTGATAATTTTAGTGCCTCTGATTGAGCACTACGACGAGTACCAACAAAAATCAAGACTTGCCCGTCTTGGTCAATAGCGTCATTGACAACAGCCCAGGAAGGATGTGATTTGGGCCCTTCGAGGTCTCGTGGGGGTTGGAGTATTTCCGCTTCAGTGGACATTTGAGCAGATTGAACAAGGCGAGGCTCGAGATGAAGGTCGTGAAAGGTACTGTATTCTAGAGCCACTGGCCTCCAAGAGGAGAGTACGAGGTTTGCATCGAGCCAAGTAGCCAAATCTTCACAATTTCCAACTGTTGCAGAAAGGGCAATAATCTGCGCTTTGGGCCGTAAATAACGTAATCGAGTGAGATTGATTTCCAGTGTTGGACCACGGGTTTTATCGTTCATCAAATGAAATTCATCAGCGACCACAATCGATACATTGGCCATCAATTCTGACCGGTTACGCATCAGAGAATCGAGTTTTTCAGATGTACATACGAGGATATCACACTCATCGATTTTTTTGGCTTCTCCAGAAGCATCTCCAATCCCGAGCCCGACGGTCAATCCGACCGAACCACCCAGTGCTACCAAGTCTTCATGCTTCTCACTTGCCAGTGCTTTTAGAGGAACAATGTACACTGCTTTCGAACCGGGCTCATCGATGAGTAAACGTCGAAGAATACCAATGTAAGCAACTAACGACTTACCGCTTGCAGTTGGAATTGCAAGTAAAGTATTTGATCCTGAAAGAACACTTGGCATCGCTTCAAACTGAGGCGGATGAAGGTGTTTAATACCCCATGATTCGGTTAAGAAATCGAGTGCTTTTGGAGGCAAATCTAAGCCCGATACTGCCCGTTCACTCTCCTCCATGTATCGGCAGTCGCGCCAACAGTCCAAAAGGACAACGCTTGGAAAGGTTCAATCCGACACCCATAAGACCTGCCTTCACATGACCTTACACATGGCCGATGATGTTGAAACAATGGTTGATGAGCGACTTTCTGTTTTTCAAGACGAACCCGATATGAATGACTGGGTAGAAGTTATGTGTGGAGCAGCGATGGCTGTTCTCGGAATTTTCCATCTTGTTCAACCATGGGAATTTGTCAATCCAGATGTTATGCGCTGGTTTGCCGCCGCTGTAATCGCCGCTGGTGCTGTTTGGGCTGGACATGGTCTCAAGGACATGGCTGTTAAAGAGATGCGCCGCTCAATCGCTATCCTCGAAATGTCACAAATGGACGATGGTCCAAATCATGGCTTAATTCGAGATGTATTGCTTAACCCAGATGCTTACCGTTCTTTCCTCTTGGAATCCTATGAATCAGCTTGGGAAGATGGCATCATTACCGAAGAAGAATTGGCTGAACTCAAGTCATTCCAAGATGCTCTCGGAATCACTGACGAAGAAGCAGCGAAGATGAACGTAGATGCTGCTGTAAAATCTGCTTCCAAAGACGGAGAAATCTCCGAAGAAGAAGAAGAGAACATCAAGAAGGCTGCTGAAAAGGCAGGTGTAGATTCTGAAGAAGTGATTCAAAAAGCAAAGAGTAAAGCCAAGAAAGGCAAGAAGTGAACGTCACTTCCACTTTGACTTTTGTGTGAAAAGAGCAGTAGCCAGTTGTTTTGCTTTCTTCCTACGCTGAGACTCTGTTCGGCTGGCAAAGGCGCACATTGCCATACCGAGCAAAGCAACAGGTGATGAATAGCTGATGAGACCAGACGCATTTTCGATGTCGATATGTGGAGGGATATCACCAATGTCAAAACCCGGTGAAGGAATAAAACGGACATCTAAGAAATCAAAGTCACAGTCACAGAGACTCACAGAGACCTGTTCTGGGAAAAGTGCTGTTTGAAGGAAGACCCAATCATTCACACTCACAGTATTTGGACGTGTGCCCCATGCCGGAACGCTGACTGAATCTGTCGATTGAACGCTTACCATCTCAAAGTCGAGGTGGAATACTGAGGATTTTGGGAGTTCATCAACGACCATCATCGCCTCGAGCATCAACAAATCGAGGAGGAGGGAGCGACCTGCGAGAAGAATAAAACGGACCGATTGTTGCTCAAGCATACCTTGTTGACTGGTTTGAGCCCCATCAAGTGCAACTTGAGAAAAGATGGCTTGGTCAATA
>NHFA02000035.1 GCA_002170315.2 Euryarchaeota archaeon TMED99 | reverse complement strand
TTACGACGCCTCTTGATGGGGATGCGTATTCATCAAGTTTCATTATTCAATGGGATGCAAGACAATCCGTAGATTACGATGATGATAACTTCACGATGTCGATTCGAAGTAATTTACTCGATGAGCCATTGTTCTCTGATGTGTCCTCTTCACAGGTTCATTCCTCTACTCTGCCAGCTGGAGAACACACCATCAAAATCACTCTCACCGATGAGACTGGGATGGAGCAAATTTCGTTCATTAGTCTTACAATCGGGCAATCAAACCCTGTTGCCGTTCTCTTACAACCTGTAAACTTGCTTTCTATTGCCCCCGGTGAATCTGTTGTTTTAGAAGAACAATCGACCGATGCTGATGGTGATATGGAGATTCGAGAATGGCGTCGTTGGCTCATCACGGGTTCTTATGAAGTCATCTCAACGCAAAGCACTGATTCGATTCAACTCCCTCCTGGTCAGCACCATCTCTCCTTGTATGTTCAAGATAGCCGAGGAGCATTCGATGAAGTTCATGCCAATGTTACCGTTCAATCGAGTTTGCCTCAACTTTCCAACCTCACCTTTACGCCTGATACATTGGTGGCTGAAGAGAAAAATACGTTTACAGTTCGAGTGATGATGAACGACCCCGATGGCACAACCCAAAGTGTTCGAGCAACCGTTGTGTTTAACGTCCAGAATTGGGCATTCAACCTTAGTGATGAAGACGGCGATGGCTATTGGGAAGGAAGTGTGGAAATGAACCCTGAATCTGCGGGTCGTCCAAATCTGAAAGTTATCGCAACCGACGGAATCGGTGACGATGCAATGGTTGATGTTCTCAGTATTACGCTGTATGTGGAAGAGGCAGAAGCCGACAGCAGGGTTGCCATGTTCGTTGCAGCCACTTCAAGTTTCGTAGGTCTTCTTGTCATCATTGCAGTCATCGCATTACGTCGTCAGAAGAAGGCTGAACTCGCTCTGATTGACACGTGGGATTCCTTTGGCAGTTTTTCCTCTCAAACCTCCGAGCAACCCAAATCAGATCATCTCGAAGGTGGGGCTATGGATGGAGCACAAGAAGTGCTTGCTGAAGAGGAAATCCTTGAACAACCAGAACAATCAGTATCGCAAGATTCTGAGGAATCCAAACCTGTTGTGGGTGTCGATTTAGATTGGGATGACGTCTAAGGTTTAACCTCAAAAATTCTTTAATCTAAGGAGTAAACCATTTACTATGGACACTTCTTGTTTCCGACTCAATCAGCCGAATTCGTTGTCTTTGGCACAGATGCCTACGACTGCTCCTGATGAATTTGATAAAGAGGTCTCTAAAAAGAATGTAAAGATGCTCACGAAGCGTATTCAAGCACTTCAAGAACTCATGTGGGCGGAACATAAACAACGCCTTTTGGTTGTTTTACAGGCGATTGACACTGGCGGAAAAGATGGAACGATTCGAGCGGTTTTTGGAAGAACAAATCCACAGGGTGTCAAAGTGCAATCTTTCAAACGCCCTACTGAGATAGAATTGTCTCATGATTATCTCTGGCGAGTTCATCCACATGTTCCAGGGGATGGAGAAATCGTCGTGTTTAATCGAAGCCACTATGAAGATGTCTTGGTCGTTAAGGTTCACGGATATGCTCCAATGGAAGTTATCGAAAAACGATATCAGCATATTCGTAATTTTGAACAAATGCTCGCGGATGAAGGCACGACCATCATCAAAATATTTCTTCACATTTCCAAAGATGAACAAAAAAGGCGACTTGAAGACCGATTAAATCAACCTGAAAAAAATTGGAAGTTTGAGATGGGTGACATCAAGGAACGTTCGTATTGGGATCAATACCAAGAGGTCTTTGAAACGATGATTCAAGAGACTTCGACCGAAAATGCTCCGTGGTATGTCGTTCCTGCGAACAATAAGAAATACCGAAATGAAATTATTTCTTCGATTCTTGTTGAAACATTGGAAGGCCTCAATATGCAGTGGCCAAAACCAGCTGAAGGTCTCGAAGATATTCGAATTGAGTGAAATCACTTCTTTTGCTCTGGTAAATCCTTGTTCAAGGAATCTGGGTTTGACTCACGGCCGCCCCAAGGTGATACGGTCCGATGCAAACCAACTCGTCGAGCAAAAAGGAACTTGAAATTTTTCCATCCGTCACCCCAGGTGTGAATTTCTGCTTCACCAACTCTTGGACGGTAAGGAACAGAGATTTCAACAGCCTTTTTCTTACCAAGAACACGACGTGCAAGGATTTTCATTTCCTCAGAAAGAGGCATTCCATCGTTGGTTGGTCGCATAGCGTCATTATCGAAAATAGATTTACGGAAAACCCACATCCCTGATTGAGAATCTTTGATTCCGTAGCCAAACAGCATTCGAGCAGTAAATGAAAGGGCCCAATTTCCAAATCCATGGATTCCAGACATAGAACCATCCTCTGCAAGTGAAAGGCGGTCACAGGTGATGAAATCAAGATCATCATCGAGCAAACGCTTCACCAAGGTGGGGACCAATTCAGCCGGATACGTGCAATCTGCATCCATTGTGACAATGATATCGTTTTTCGCAACATCAAATCCAGTTCGGTATGCTCGACCATATCCTTTTCGACTTTCAAGATGAACTCGAATCTTCTTTTCAAGTGCGATTTCCCGAGTACGGTCGGTTGAGTTTCCATCAACAATCATAATTTCAAGGTCTTTACACCATCCACGAGGGATTGCATCGATTGTAGGTCCAAGCGCCTCCTCCTCATTTCGTGTCGGAAGAATTACGGTGACCGTTACAGGGAGTTTATCGCCCATGTATCCCCCAGTTTCCTCACCTCCTTGAAGGCATTGGGTTGAAAAGTCGGTATTTTTGGTGTTGTTATCGGTGACATTGAAACCCCCACGGCCTCTCCCGCACACATGCACATTGCCATGGTGTCCGGTGAATACCCTCCACGCTGGGGCGGTATCGGTTCTGTGGTGTATCATTTAGCAGGCCATTTGGCTGAGCGTGGTCATAGTGTCAGCATCATCACTCGAACACACAAAGGGCGCGCTCCACCTCAACAGGGCGTATCGATTATCGAAGTGCCTTGGCTCAAGGCTCCAATGGCCTTTACCCGTTCGTACGGAAAACATGCTCTACGGGCTCTCAAAATCCTTCATCAACGAGAACCTATTGACGTCGTTCACACGCTCTTACCCTTGGTGAGTTGGACAAAAAAAGAGTTCAAAATGGTCGAAGAAACAATCGCTCCTGTAGTGTCTGCCCTTAACGGAAGTTGGATTGGAGAACGTGAAGGTATGCGACTGGCAGCCAAACACCGTGAATCTGCAACTTGGAAAAACCCCAATGATCTCGCGATATTGTTAACTGCGAAATGGTATGCAAAATACGAGCAAGCAGGAGTTTCTGAATCCTCCGTATGTGTGGCCATCAGTGAATCGACCAAGCAAGAGTTTCAGCGATGGTATTCTCCTCCCGAGCAATGGAATTGTGAAACGGTTTTGTATGGTGTAGACCATTTGGTCTTTCGACCATTAAACACCGATGATGAAGAAGAACAACTTGAGCACGAAGCGCTTCGTAAAAAATACGATGCAGCGGATGAAGATGCTCTGTGTGGCCGCGCCTCGAAAGAGACCCCCCTTCTGCTTGCAGTTGGTCGCTTAGTGGCTCGAAAAGGGCATCGTACATTACTCAGGGCCATGCCAGAAATTCTGCGTCGCTATCCAGGTGCACGTTTGTGCATTATTGGCCGAGGCCATATGGGTAAAACACTGCTCAAGCAGGCAAAGAAACTCGGCGTTGGTCATGCCGTTTTTATCCGTTCAGGAATGTCCTTCGAAGCCTTGGCTCAGCACTTCCGAAGTGCGGATTTGGTGGTCTATCCCTCATATTATGAGGGACAAGGTCTCATTCCATTGGAAGCATTGGCAAGTGGCACACCCGTCGTTACAGTCGACCAAGCTCCTCTTACAGAAATGATTGATTCAACGGTTGGAGAATTGTTTGAAACAGGTAATCCGGCAGATTTAGCAGCAGCAGTCTGCCGTTCTCTTGATGACCCAGAAGGTCGAACTGCACAAGCATTGAGAGGTCGAGAACGAGTCCTTGACACCTATACCTANGAGCACAATGCAGAAGATTACGAAAAGATNTATCAAAAAATTGTATAATCTTCTTGAACGCTTTGATTNCATNTTCANACGGGCNNAAAANCTTCATCGCACAGCGTGTTTTTCTCTTCAATTCTTCATCTGCGATATGCCAGTATTTTCTGTTGATGATTTGATTCTTGCTTCATGATTCGAGTGATTTTCAATGACACCCTACGGGTGTCACCAGAAAGGCGCGGTGTTCATAGGCACACTACCTATTGGATAACCATGCTCGCGAAGAGGTTGATGGCCATCTGCCTCGCCGCGATGATGCTCTCGATGTTGCCACCTGTTTCGGCAGATGATGATATTCAGAGTGCTAATCCTCTCACCGATGGCGTTACGTCCAACGGTTATGTCTGTGACCCGGATTGCGATGCAGGTCAAGACAAAGCCGATTTTTGGAAAGTTGAAGCACGGAAGGGCGATATTGTCCAAGTCTCTTTTTCCGGTTCGATGAATGGACCTGCTTGGTGGTGCCCTGGTGATGGTTGGACGGGCCGATTTTCCCTACTCGATGCACAAGGAAGTGTCATCGTCGATACCTATGCTGATGATAATGCCGCCTCCAAAGTACTTTCCACTACTGTGAATACTGCGAGTTACGTGTATGTCAAAGTCAAAGCTGATGACTCGTGGTGTAACGACGGATTTGACTACACGCTCACCCCTTCAATCGATAAAGCAAATCGAGATTACGATGAAGACGGCTTCATCGATAATGATGATGACTGTGATGACCTTGTAGGAACTTCTACCAACGATCGAAAAGGCTGCACTGATTCTGATTCCGATGGTTGGTCAGACCCCGATTCTGGCTGGGGACCTCAAAATGGAGCAGATGCTTTTGTCAATGAAAACTCACAATGGCTTGACAGCGATAACGATGGCTATGGTGACAATCTCGAAGGATTCGAAGGCGACCATTGTCCATTCCGTAGGGGCTATTCGGTTCTCGACCGCTATGGCTGCTTAGATTCCGATGGTGATGGGTATTCCAATGAAGACCCCGGTGCCTTAGATGGCGTCACTGCTTGGTTTGCACACCCTGTAGGGTTTGGAGATGCCTTCCCGCTTGATGCCACCCAATGGAACGACACTGACGCTGATGGTTATGGCGATAATTGGGAAGATGGCGATTGGAATCTTTCTCGCTCGGGATGGGGTATTGGTTCGTGGCTGTTCAATGCCTCAACACCAGATGCTTGTCCGTTCATTACTGGCACTTCCACAGGTGACCGGTTCGGTTGCACGGATACCGATGGCGATGGATTTTCAGATGGTGATCTCAATTGGACCAAGTCCAACGGTTCGGATGCTTTCCCTCTCGAACCATCGCAATGGCAAGACCGTGATTTTGATGGCTGGGGTGACAATCAATCTGAAGGCGCTCTTCAAGTCGATGATTTCCCAGATAATCCAACGCAATGGGCTGATTCAGATGAAGATGGATGGGGCGATAACCAATCATATGGTGCTACACAAATCGATGATTTCCCGTTTGTAGAATCTCAATATCGAGATACTGATGGTGACGGATATGGAGATAATCTTGCTGGTTTTGAAGGCGACGTCTGCGTATTTTCTTCTGCTGAAGAAGTCGAATCAGGCTGGATTTCTCGTTACGACCGTCTCGGGTGCCGAGATGTTGATTCCGACGGATATTCCGACCCAACTAGCGATTGGATTGCTCACCCTGATGGGTTTGCAGACGCTTTCCCGAATGACGAAAGTCAGTGGTATGATACCGATGACGATGGCTATGGTGACAATCTCGAATATTTCGATGGTCAAACTCTGCGAGTTGCCTATCGAGGCGATGGATGCAGAACGACAGAAGGAGCCTCCACTTTTGATCGATGGGGATGTCCAGACAGTGATGAAGATGGATGGTCAGACCCAACCAGTTCTTGGTTAGCAAGTCCGGGTGGGAAAGGTGATGCTTGGCCAATGGACGTCACGCAATGGCACGACATTGATGGTGACGGGCGTGGCGATAACCCTCTTGGAACGACTGCAGATGTTTGTCCAACACAAGCCGGAACATCGGTCGGACCTTCTTCCGGCGGTGACCGTTGGGGTTGCCCAGATACAGATGGTGATGGATGGTCGGATTTAGGCGATGCATTCATCCATGAACCAACCCAATCACGTGATACAGACGGTGATGGTTTTGGAGATTCGAAAGACGGAAATCAGGGCGATGCATGCCCTGAGATTCGTGGCACTTCACTTCTTGACCGCCTCGGTTGTCGAGATACCGATGGTGATGGTTGGTCAGATCCAACCGATTCATGGCAAGCCCACCCCTATGGCTCAGCAGACTCATTCCCGACCGAATCGCTTCAATGGCGAGATTCAGATGGCGATGGTTTTGGGGATGTTCCATTAGGTGCTCTTCGAGATGATTGTCCGAATGTTGCTGGTATCTCAGTGCGAGACACTCAAGGCTGCGTTGACTCAAACGGTGATGGGTGGTCTGATTCTTATGGAGAGTTCTCCGCAGCAGTCGCTATTTTGGGAGAAGACCCTGCAGCGTCATGGTTGACGTATTTAGTGATTGGATTTGGCTTCATTTTTGGTGCGACATTAGCACTTCTTGTTCGCAAGGGTAGAGACAGCGACCTGATTCAAGATGAATTGTTTGAATCTAAAGAAACTGCTGATTTGGACGCACTTACTATGGAACCAATGCCAGCTCCAATGATACCTCTCGAAAATCTACCTCCTCTTCCAATCCCCGAAGGAATGGAGATGCCTCCACCGCCACTTCCAGCGATTGAACAAGGAGGTGAAGTCAATGAGTAAATCCAACCGTATCCTCCCTCTACTCCTTGTTACCCTCTTACTCGGTTGTGTTGTTTTCCCGCTTGGCATTGTTCAAGAGGTTCAAGCGGAACCTTCTGCGGTAGATGATGCGCTTTCTGCTGAAGGATTGACTCTGGTTGCTTTACGCAATGATACCATGGACATGAATCAAGATGGCGAACCGGATGCGATCCGAGTGGTTGTTATCCTCAACTCAAGTTCTGACTGGACTGAAATTGAGTTGCGATTGTACGGACTTCACAAAGACAAGGAAGTTCAAGAAGATCAATACATGGCTTTCACCGGCCAATCCAATGCAAGTTTAGTTTACGATGCTTGGTCTCAAGGTGAGCATTCACTTCGCCTCGAGTTTGTCAACCAAGATGGGAACAGAATCACTTCGATTCAATTGCCGACTTATGTTCTCACCCCGGCTTTGAAAACTCCACAGTTGATGCTCGATTTAGATGCTCCAATACGTATTGAAACAGGTGATTCTTGTTCAATCAACCGTATTTTTGCTGATGAAACAGGTCCTCGATACGATGCATCTGGCACCCGTACCTTCTCTGGTGCTCCATTTACGGTACTTGATAATCAAACCATTTTAGATTGTTCACACTGGCCTGCGGGCGAATATGTTCTCAAAGAAGCCTATCGAAATGATTTGGGGCAAACTGCTGAGTATTGGTTGAATCTCACGATTCACAATCGCCCTGCCCCTGCATTCTCAATGACGGTGATTGGAAATGAAAACGTTACAGACAATCCTTGCGAAATTACCATGATTCCAAATATGTTCGGTGTTGATTTTTCTACATTTGATAAAATCTGGACCGTTCAAGGAACGGTATTACCGGGTAATAGGAGCACGACTTACGATTGTTCGGTACTACCGGCAGGCGTTCATCTGATTACATTAGAAGTCATCAACAACGAAAAGATTCGAACCGTTCATGGCGTAAATCTTGTTCGACTCCCTGGCATCAACCTTTCAGAGGAAGAAGCAGCAACTCTTCCAAGTCGTTCATTTGGCGATGAAACGCCAACAGAATCTGTTGGTTGGTTCTCAATAGGAGTTCTTGGGCTCATTGTTTGTGCCGTTGTGTTTATGCTTCTTGTTCGAGTGAAAGAAGAGACGGGAGCATCTTCTCTGCGAGACCTTGGACCAATGCCAATGATTCTCCCCGATGGTTCACCTGACGCACAGGGCCTTCCAACAATGACCGACGCAGAAGGTATTCTCTGGCGTCAACATCCTGACGGCTCGACGGATTGGTGGGATAACCAGCTCCGAATTTGGCACAAATGGTAAGGTGTTCTAGCGTGTTGGACATTCTTCTGATTTCACTTGCATCACTCTTGGGTATTTGCATTCTGATTTGGATGGTAAGAGTCCGCCCCCGAAAACCTCAAAATGATGGTGAATGGAATTCGGATTGTGAGTTTTTAACCACGACAACTACCGATGGTAACATCATCACTTTTCGTAATGTCCGTGATTTCTTTTGGCGCACGACTCGTGACCGTGATGAAGCGTGGGCAGATGAAGTGGTTGTCGATGTTGAAGAATTGAAAGACATCTGGTTCATGGTCGACCATTTTCACTCAATTCATGGAATGGCTCACACCTATTTGACCTTCGAATTTAATGATGGTACTTGCCTCTCTTTTTCTTTTGAGGCTCGAAGAAGAGTGAAGCAACGTTATCACCCTTGGACAGGACTCTGGCGTAATTTTGAATTGTATCTCTTAGTTGGTTTTGAACATGATCTGACCGGATTACGAACCAATGCTCGAGGAAATAAGGACTACATGTTCCGGGCAATCACCCCTCCTGGCAAGGACAAAGACATGCTTCGTCGTTTGGCTAACAAAGCCAATCAGTTGGCTGAAAAACCAGAATGGTATCATTCGTTTTTGACAACCTGCAATACCTCGATTGTTCGCATGGTGAACCGAGTCACACCTGGCCGGGTGCCCTTTTTGTGGCGGAATTTCCTTCCAGGCTACACGCCTCGAGCTGCACTTAAACTTGGGCTGATTGAAGATTGGGGTGGACTTGAAGGCACTCTGGAAAAGGCTCGAATCGATGAAGTAGCGCAACAATGGGATGGAAAAGGGAGTTATTCAGCAATGCTTCGAGAGCATTTACCTCCTTCAACGGTCCAAGAAAAGTAACAGTTGCCCTGAAGTGAACTCAATCTCAAGGCATTCATCTTGAGTTTGATTGTGAAGACCTTGAGTCCCTGGATGTAATGTTTCATCCTTCAAATTCCATTTGGCTCCAGTGATTTGAATGCCTTGTACATCACCGATGGAAAACAATGAGAACAATGTATTCTTTTCTATAGAACAGTTCTTATATCCTTCTTTGGAGAGTAATTCAATTGTGCTTTTGGAGGTGTGTAATCGTGCGTTTGTGGGCACTTCACACAGTGCGAAAATCGCGGCGAATTGATGTGCGGGATCTCCGCCTTCAATACCGATGACTTCGATTGAAGATGCACCACGGTTTTTTACCCACTTGAGAGCTTTGGCTAAATCATTCTCATCTTGTCCTTCTTGTCGAAGAAACTGAACATTTGTTTCCCTTTGAATCTGCGATTGAATCTCTTTCGAAAGACTGTCCATATCACCGATGACGGTCTGCATTTTCACATGATTCTCAAGGCATTGATGTGCCGCCCCATCACACGCTACAACATGGTTGGCATTCTTCACCAACGGCCTCCAAATCTCCTCTTCAGGCCAATGGCCGTTTGCGATGATGAGATAGTTGTGTTCCGCCATGTTTTGGCGAAGTGTTCCATCTTGTCAAACCCATCCATCAGATTCTTTGAAAGACGGATTTGAGAATTCTGCTGCTGACCCCCTACGGGGGTCAATGGATGCAAACTTCAAGAAGCGTTTTCAAGGAAGGCGACCGACAAGGGGGCATGGCGGCGGCGAACAGAAGACCTTTTCCAACAGTTTCGATACTGCTCACTCTGTTATTTGTCATCCATCTTTTCTCTCCTCTGGTTCAATATCCAACGGAATCTGATACAGAGTTAAACGAAGTTTTGGTTCACTCTTCCAGCGAGTATGTGGCTCTCAATAACTCATACAGCCATGACTTTGCAGGTACGAGTCTCGCTTTTGATGGACTGGATGATGCTACGGTTCGTGAAGAATCCGCCCTTGATATTTGGATGACAGAAATGCTTGCTACGTTGCCAAATGAAACGATGGGCATCCCTGACATTCAACTCCGCCACGATGAAGGCTTTGATGCATGTTGGACAACTCAAGAAGGGAATGTGTATGTTGGCTCTCTTGATGGTGGGGCAGCATCCTATACATCTGTTCAACCAAGTTGGAATATGTATTTGGTAGACTCCGTAACTCCAGGTAACGAAAGCACTCTTGTCGATTGCGCTCTTGCTGTAAATGAAGACGGACGTCAATACGTTCTCTATGCAGATGGTAACAACATCAAGTCTGCTCACATCGCTTATCCAAACTCTGTGTTCTCTGAACTCTCATGGCAGAAGATTACAATTCTTTACAACGTTCAGCCGACTGATATCCAAATGGTTCTTCTTCCTAGCCAACTGGAGTATGCTGTGTTTCGAGATGTAAACGGTTCTCTTTGGCAACTCAATTACAGTGGTAATTTATGGTATCATAATCTGCTTGATGTCGGTCCAATCGGCCATTCAATTGAACTGGAAATGGATGAAAGCGGCATTGCACACTTACTCTACACGGCGGGTGAAGAAGTTCGTTTGATACGTTATGATGGCTCTACGTATGACCGTCGAGTTCTGGTTCGAGACTCAAATCTTGGTGAGCATCTCGGAATGGGATTGGATTCGAATGCAGTTGAACAAATTGCTACCACCTCTCTTGCCGATGATGGTTCTGGAAATCTCGTTACCAATGTGCAATTACTACGAAGTCTTTCTGGACAAGACCAGGGCCGTATTAACCCGGTCCCCATTCATTCTGATGTCAACAGCGACCCTACGCAACAATCAGCGTCTTTCGACCTTGAAGAAGGCGTTTCAGCAATGGCAGACCTCAACGGCGATGGATTTGACGATTTCATTTATTCTGAGCCTGATTATTCAAACGAAAACCAGGAAACTGGGCGCGTCTCCGTTTCTTTTGGTTCGGCAAATGGGCTTTCAGATCAGGGCTCTCTTTCATCGTGTAATGGCTCTCAGGCAGGTCAACGATTTGGCTCAGGCCTTGCTGTTGCAGACTATAACGGGGATGGCTTACAGGACCTCGCTATTGGTTCGCCAGGATGGAATACTTCTCTTGAGAATACGAGTGGAGACAATGGGAAAATCGAAATCCTTCTTGGCAACTCCACCTCTGGGTTTGACTGTTTGAACTCGTGGTGGAATGTAACCGGAAACCCTGCTGAAGCACTTGGTTGGAAACTTGAAGCAATTGCTGGAATGAACGGTGATGGATTTGCTGACTTAGCTGCAGTCGCTGGCAATCATTCAGTTGTTGTGGCTACCATTCCAAACGAAATTGTTCACAAAGGCAAGATAGCGATATACAAGGGAAATACTTCCTCAATGGACCATGTGCGTAACATCACTCAAACTCAAGAATCAACCTTACTTGGTCGCTCGATGAGCGGCTCAGGTGATTTGAACGGTGATGGATTTGATGATTTACTTGTCTCGAATGCTGCAGGTTTCGATTCGTTCAGCGGTTTCCCTGTTATCGAGATTTATTTCGGGACCACTTTTGGATTGAACGGAACTGCTGACCAAAGAATCCTTTCAACCGTTCAAGGGAAAATGTTTGGCCATACCATTGACTTCATCGGCGATGTCAATTCCGACGGATATGACGACATGATGTTTTCAGAAGTTTACAACGGAACGGGTGGCTATCAAGCAGGAAAGGTATGGTTGTATCATGGCTCTGCTTCAGGTATTGATTCCGTTGTTCCGAACTGGACGAAAACAGGTGACGCAGCCAATGTAATGCTTGGACGAATGTTCATGGGTGCTGGTGACGTTAATGAAGATGGATTTGACGATATTTTACTCATGGAACAAGGTGCAACTCGCAACGGCAAGGTCGATTTGATTCTTGGCTCTTCCATTGGTCTAAGCAGCGAATCTGAATTGATCGCAACGGGTTCTTCACAACAATACAGGGGCTTAGCAATGGCAACTCTCGGTGATATTGATGGTGATGGACTGAATGAGATTTGTCTCAGTTCTCGTCAAACTGCTTCAGGCTCATCATTCCGTGTCGTTTATGATTTCTATTCTGAACGCGATTGGGAATCCACTGCTTTTACTTTTGATACTGATGAACTTGAATTCCTTGATGTTTCCACCTCAAGTCGTGGTGAAGCAAGCATGCTTTTGTCTTTCCAAAATTGGGAATCGCTCCACTTCCTCGAACACGTCGATGACGGTACAGCAACTGGTATTTGGGCGGACAATATTCTTTCAGAGTCACTTCTCAACTCGACGAACTTTGCTTTTGCCGGCACAAGTTCTGGACGTCCAATTGTTCTTTCTACAGAAGGCGGTCATGCTCTGAAAATGCAAACAACTTCGAGTTATACCGCTGTTGAACAAAGTATCTTGACATCGGGTACGATGGGTGCTTTGCTTGGTTCTGCTCTCGATTCTGACGGCCACCAACACCTTGCCCATGCCACTTCTGGAGTTGGCGGCTACCAAATTTTTGCCTCGATAGAAGATGATTCAGGATGGTCAAATTCCCAAGTTGCTACAAATCTCGATATTTCAGACCCATTGGTTGTCTTGACAGACCAAAGTGACGATACACGTATTCTCTACCGTGATTCAACTGAGAATCAACTGATGATGTCGCACTACGATGGCAGTTGGACTGAAACAATGATTGGATCACAAGGAGAAGTGGTTTCCAGCGATTTCCCTGCAATGTATCTTGCAAATGGTGAAATGGCAATTGCTTTAATTTCTGATGATGGCCAAAACCATAACCTCAGTGTATGGATGTATGACGGGACAACTTTGGAATCAAGTACAGTTGCCGGCCTTACAGACCTTTCAAGCCACATTCAAATTGCTATGGCTGACGATGGAACAATGATGGTGGCAACACTTACTTCGACTGGAGTTTTGAATCTCTATGAACGTCAGTTTAACCAGTCAACTTGGGCAGAAAACTCAACATGGAATGCGAGTAATCTCACTCAACCAAACGGTGGAATCAACACCTTCAACCTCGACCTTACAGGAGGCACTTATCCTGCAATGGCCGTTCGAGCGGATTCGACCAGTGACGTGTTGTATACCAGAAACGCCTCACTCGATTGGCATTCATTTGGCTCACAACCTGCATCGACGATTGATGGTGCATGGGACCTCTCTTCAGAAGATGGAACATACATCTTGATGACAAGTGTTGGTTCGACGAATCTTCTCACTTGGAACAGCCTCAACACACATGCCAGTTCAGCATCTCCAATGACTCCTGAATATCTCTGGAGCAGTCTCTCCTTTGGCGATGTTACAGCTACCGGTACTGTCGGTCTCTATGTCGATTCAAACGAAACGCTTCACCTTGCCATTCAAGACAGCGTCCTTTGGGATGTAGAAGTGTTACGATTGTATCCTGATGCTGATAGAGACCTTATTTTCAACCTCGTTGATGATTTACCTCTCCTCGGAAACCAGTGGGCTGATAGTGATGGTGACGGATACGGAGACAATGCACTCGGGCCCTTGTATGACTCATGTGAGTCGACCAATGCTCCTTCATCATACTACACTTACGGATGTCTTGACTACGATAACGATGGCTATGCGGATGTCGATGATGCTTGTAATGACGATCCTGGCGAATCTTGGATTGACCGAAAGGGATGCGATGATTACGACCAAGACGGATGGTCGAATAACAAATTCAACTATCTTGATGGTGATGTTTTCATCTTTAATTGGAAACTCGCTTTAGACAGTGACGGTGACGGGTATGGAGATAATTCAGGCCAAGATTGCTGTATCACTGAATACGATTCAACTCAACCAGACGGCGATTTGTTCCCATTCAATCCTTCACAATACAAAGACCAGGATGGAGACGGTTGGGGAGACAATTCCTCAGACCTCGTTCAAGGTGATAATTGTAAGTTCGACTGGGGTGCTTCATGGCGAGACCGAAACGGTTGTTTGGATTCGGATTTGGATGGTTCTTCAGACCCTGGAAACTATGCTGGAGTTCCATGGACTGTTGAGGATGGAGCGGACGTATGGCCGTTTGACAGCACCCAGTGGGTTGACACGGATGGTGACGGCTATGGCGATAACAGTTCACAAGATGCAACAAACCCAGACAGTTATCCGAATAATATCGCAGCTGCGGAGGACAATGATTCGGATGGTTATCCTGATCGCTGGACTTCCTTTTACAATCTCTCCGACGAAAGCACCGAAAATGATGGTGGTGGCTTAATTCTCGATGCGTGCCCTGGCATATTTGGTAATTCGACCAATCCTTACCCAGGTTGCCCTGATTTAGATGGCGATGGTTGGATGAATTCAGAAGATGCATTCCCACTTGAAGCGACGCAATGGCTTGATTTCGATGAAGATGGATTCGGAGATAACCCGACGGGTTACCAAGCAGATGACTGTCCTACGGTTGCAGGTGTTCTCGAGGGTACGAGTACATCCGAGGGTGGCACTGGAATTGGTTGTCCATCCTTTGAAGACGATGATGGAGACTTTGTTCCCAATACAGAAGACATTTGTCCAAATACCAATACAGGACTCTCTGTGAACCAATTTGGTTGTGCAGACAATCAAATAGACAGCGATGGAGATTCGGTTTTCAACGACCTTGACCTCTGTCCTCAGACTCCTTTGAGCGTTTTAGTCGATGCAAATGGATGCAGTGAGGCGCAACTTCTCACCGATGATGATTTGGATAATGTCAGCGGACCTTCTGACCTTTGTCCAGATACGCTTTACAGCCAAAGAGATGAAGTCGATGCNAANGGNTGTTCNGAATCTCAACGTGATACAGATAATGATGGCGTGAAAGATGATGTTGATGCATGCCCTGAAACTCCTGCAGGATATCCAGTTCTTGCTGATGGTTGTACAGATGATTCCGCCTTTGACCAAGATTTAGACGGAGATGGTTATCTGGGAGAATACACATACACACTCAATGAGTCCAGTGGTTTACGAGAAAACCAATCAGGTGATGCTTTCCCGACAGACAGTGAACAATGGTTTGACCAAGACGGAGACGGCTATGGCGATAATCCAAACGGTTCCCAATCTGACTACTGTCCGACAGAGGTTGGAACATCATTCCTCGAAAACATATTCGGTTGTTTGGATGACGGCGATGGTTATGCAGACTTTACTGAGCCNCCATATCTGGCTGGCAATGCTACGCAGTGGTTGGATGAAGATTTCGACGGCTACGGTGATAATCCAAACGGAACTTATCCTGACTTGTGCCCGGGCACAGACCGGCTCTTGGTCGTAAATGTTGATGAAAATGGTTGTATTTCTCGTCAACTTGATTCAGATAATGACGGTGTCAACGATGAGANAGACCAGTGTCTGAATGAACCGAAAGGTGAAGATGGATATCNCGATGGCTGCCCGTTGAGAAACTCAAACGCTGATGACGGAACTTCTTCCGGCCTTGGTAGTTCAACAATTCTGTTCGCAGTCATTGCAGGAATAGTAGCCTTAGTTGTTGTAACGGTCATCGTGATACGACGACGAAACGATGATTTTGATTATGATGATGACGATGATGATGACGAAGATTGGGATGATGANGATGACGAACCTCTTCCATTCAGAAGCAGCCGCAGTGCTCAATCATCCCCNGCACCTCGATCTGCACCGTCCAGAGCAGGACCCACAAGCGGTCCAAAAGGTGGGCCAGGACCTTCCAGAGGCGCTCCTAAAGGACCTCAAGGNCGCGGTCCAAGTTCGNCTCCTTCTCGTGCAAGTCCAACTCGCAGTAGAGCTCCTCCATCCGGACGGGCACCAGCAAGCCAATCATTTGCTTCCGAGCCAGAATCGGTAGAGGAAGATGATGGTGGAGCCAAGGTTCGAAAGGCAACNCTCAAGGTNGATTTNTCCATTTTTGAGGATTGGCAGACTGAAGATCGTGAATCCGCAGCAGATTGGGTCCGAAGTTCTCTTGATGATGGAGACGAAGAGCGTTCAATCATGATGCAACTGCANGAAACTGGNTGGACNGCACCTCAATCACGAGCGATATTCAATATGGGTNGGAGTCGTTAGACAGATGAAGCGTTTGATAGTTCGGAGCGATATGTAACATCANACTCAAGAACGGGATTCAATTGGACACAAAAAAGGGGGGAGAGAATATGGCCGAAAAAGAACTTGAAGGAGCATCCATGCCNGATGGAATTGAAGTCGATGNTGCTGCAGCATATTTCGGTGTCATTGAATCTTCAGACATGGTTCACACCTTGTTAGCAATGGAACCTTCCTTGGCTATGGAGAAGTTCTTTTCCATTCTTTCAGATATCGTTCTTCTCCCCGGCGATTTCGATTTTTTAGCTGCAAGTGAACGTATACAGTGTGAGGGTGGCGAGATTTACTACTTGGTTGCGGGCCATTTGGGAATTATGAGTATGCCCGACCCTCTTTCCAATTATCTTGGCTTGCCAGACTCCTCCGGTGATGCAAATGGAAACACTCCTTCGATTCCCCAAGAGGAACAAGAAAAACTTGCGACCCTTGCTGACCCAATGCGTATCCTCAAACTTCTTGCCATNGCCTCATCAACAGGTTCTGAAGGTGAAGTTTCTCGATACCATAATGCGATTCAAAGTTTATTTTCAAATCCTGAAGCAAATAAAGCCACGCTCCTCTCAGTTGTTGATGAACTGGATGCCGCNTTGGACGTCGCCGGTCACGCCATGCCCATTCCTTCTTTAGCGAGCGGTGAAGCGGCNACGGTATCCCTTCCNACCCCATCTCCATCACCTGCCCCTTCTCCATCGCCTTCACCTGCGCCATCGCCATCACCAACGAGTGGANNTGNANCCGTTCCNTTACCNNCNANTGNNAAAANCNAAANTCCTCCNTCTNCCNGANNTNCCNAAANNNGTTCCTTCTTTNCCGTCAGTTGAGTTACCAGTCGTTTCAGANAAGCCTGTGGCTGAACCAGTGCTTGACACGAGTAATGAGAAATCAGTAGCAAGGGCAGAAGAAGATGCATTTTCAGGTGCATTTGACATTGGNCTGGTTAAAGAGGAACCAATTGTNATTCCNGAACCTGAGCCAGAACCNGANCCNGANCCNGAGCCAGAACCNGANCCNGAACCNGNACCNGAACCNGAACCNGAACCNGAACCNGAACCNGANCCAGAACCNGAACCGGAACCGGAACCAGAGGTTGCAGAAGAGCCTGAATTTGTCAGTGCTGCTGAACATTTCCTCGCAGCAGATACGGA
>NHFA02000034.1 GCA_002170315.2 Euryarchaeota archaeon TMED99 | reverse complement strand
TATTAAAATCCCTCAGGAAGATTTTGACGAGGGTGACGAAGATCGAGTTGCCAAGTTAAGATTATCCCTTTACGGCACTCGCGATGCAGCCCAGAATTGGGTTGCAGAGTGCACTCGACGATTGTTGAAACTTGGTTTCCATTGGGCAAATGACGAAGCAAGAAAAAAGCACGGCCTTGATTGAGCTTACTTTCTCTTGAAAGGAGGCGCGAAGCGTGACAAACACGATCAACATCTCCGAAGTGTTGTTTTCACTGCAAGATAAGATGACTGTTGGGGGATCCATATCCGCCGATCAACGTTCCTTCTACACGACCTTTCGCAGAAAACTGGAAGACGACACCGGGGGCAGAAGTCCGGCCGACATTCTTGAATTATTGAATCAAACCCGTATCGAATCAGAAGGAAAATTCTCTGATGGAGAGTTTAACGAATTTGTCACCGCTGTTCTTTCCAAAATCGAACATGTTGAGCACGTTGAAGAAAGAGATATCCAACCAGAAGCCGAACCTATGGTCGAGTTGGAACCTGCTCCTGCCGAAGAAACATTACCGATACAGAACAATCCCCCATCAAAGGGAATATTATCTCGCTTTCAATCGTTGGGCGTTGGAGTATTGGCCATTATAGGGGCTGCAACCCTTCTTTCCATTGTGATGTTTTACTTGACTCTGTAAAACGTTCCTCAGATTTAGTTTTGGAATTTGTAAAGAGGACAGAGCCAAAGAAAGGGTTCATCTATGCGCTTCACGGCCGCATAAACGATGGCTCAACCCAACGACGGCTCTGGACGCGCACCTGTTGCGATTGTTCGGCCGACCACTTCAGTTACAAGTGGTCCTGCAGTCATCCAAAAATTGGTGAACGCCTCGGTTGCTTTTGGGAATCTCCTGAAGGGCACTTTTGGTCCAAATGGGCTTGACAAAATGATGTACAAAACAAGTGGAGAGACTGCCGTAACCAACGATGGTGCAAAGATTGTGGCTGAACTTCTGGTTAAACATCCGGCTGCTAAAGCCTTTGTCCAGTTAGCCGAATCTCAAGAAAACGCATGCGGGGATGGCGTCACAGGTTGCCTTATTTTAGCCAGTGAATTAATGCGCGAGGCTGGACGGCTTTTGGAAAAAGGCCTTCACCCACTGCTTGTCGTCAAGGGCTATCAAGCAGCGCTTGAAACAACATTGAATGTTCTTGATGAGCGCGTTGTTCGAATTTCACCAATAGATGTCGAACGCCTCATTCTTGTCGCGAAAACGGCCATGACNGGNACNTCNGCAGAATCGGGTAGCGAGCATCTTGCTCGATGCATTGTCGAGGCTGCACAGACCGTATCGGGCGAAAGCAATGGCGTCCTTCACGTCCGAACTCAAGATGTGCGAATGACCAAACGCGGCGTTGGAACACTTTCCGACACCTCACTCTTGCAAGGCCTTGTCTTNGAACGCCGCTTCGATCTTGACCGTATGCCAAGACATCTTTCAGCAGGAAAAATAGCAGTCCTGTCTTGCCCAATTGCTCTGGAACAGAGCAGCCGGGATGCTGAAATTGAAATTTCTTCTCCTGACCAGTGGGTTGCTTTCATGGAAGCTGAGGAAGCACTTCTTGAACAGAAAGCGACACAAGTTCTCAGCAGTGGGGCATCGATTGTCATTTGTGCTGAAGAGATTGACCCAAGAATNCTTCACCGCTTTGTCGATGCTGGACTCTTTGCTCTTGGCGGGCTTGAACGAGCAGGTGCAGAAGACATTGCGAAGGCATCGGGCGCACAAATGCTCGACCATTTAGACGACCTTTCACCTTCATCTCTAGGCTCTTTTGAATCGATGAGTGTTGAAGTCTTTGAGGGCGATGATGCTCGCAGAGAACGCCTCCATCTCGATATTGGAGTCGATGCACGCCTTGCTACAGTGGATGTTGGCGGTGGAGATGGTGTGGCGACAGAAGAGATAATTCGCGGNCTGTATGACGCATTGTGTTCCGTCACCAGTGCAATGGANACNGGCGAAGTATTACTGGGCGGCGGGAGCCTCCACATGGCAGCAAGCCTCGCAGTAAAGGATGCAGCCGAACAACATGCTGGCCGAGAACGCCTTGCGATGGAAGCGTTTGCTCGAGCGCTTGAAAGCATCCCTTCAAGTTTAATCTCGAATTCAGGAAACGACCAACTTGATTGTTTACTTGAATTGCGTTCAAAACACCGCCAAGGGCATGCAGAGTTCGGCGTTTCNGTCACTGGAACCTGCCAACCAATCGAGCAAGCATGGGCCAGTGCCGAAACCCTCGCACACGCCATAGAGGCGGCATGCGATACGGCGTGTGGCTTGTTACGAGTTGACCAAGTCATCTCCGCTCGTGGCGATTAATCCTCAAATGAGGCAATAATCTTCGTCGCTATGTTCAATATCATCGGACCAATGCATTCGATAACGGGAATCATCGATGAGCGTAACCTCACATCCTCAACCCCGTGCCTTACTCAGCGTTTACGACAAAACCGGAATCGTTGAATTTGCAACTTCCTTGTCTCAAAATGGCTTCCAACTTGTCTCGACCGGAGGTACTGCTCGCACTCTACGAGCAGCAGGTTTGGAAGTGATTGGCGTCTCCGATGTTACNGGCCATCCAGAAATTTTTGACGGCCGAGTCAAGTCACTCCACCCAGCAATACACGGTCCTTTACTGGCACGACTTGAGTCTGAAGAGGACAAGAAAGGCCTCGAAGAACTCGGCTACCCNCCAATCCAAATTGTAGCTTGTAACCTCTATCCGTTTTCAGCAGCAGCAGCGCAAAAACCTCCACTTGAAGACNCTGCGTTATTGGAAATGATCGATATTGGTGGGCCGACGATGGTGCGTGCTTCGGCCAAAAACCATCGAAACATCATTATCGCTTGCAACCCTTCTCGGTATGATGAAATTATTGCAGAACTTGAATCCGCATCTGATGCTCAATCGATTGGTATGGNTTTACGTCGNAGCCTCGCCCTTGATGCTTTTGAACACACTGCAGCCTANGATTCAGCAATTGCTGANGAACTNCATGCTCGTTGGGTAGGGCGCCCAGAATGGAGCGATGANACGGCGATTCAAACCTCACGCCTTCCCGCGACACTTCTTGCATCTGCCGTCAAAACGCATTCCCTTCGGTATGGTGAAAACAGCCATCAGGCTGCTGCATTGTACACCGACCCACGTGAATTTGGTAGCCACTCAACCCTTGTGACAGCACACGTCGAGGGCGAGAAAGACATGTCTTACAACAATTATTCTGATGCAGACGCAACCCTTCGTCTCTGCCGNGCTTTGTCGACAGATGAATGGCCAAACACGCCTCATGCATGCGTTATCGTCAAGCACAACAATCCATGTGGTGCTGCGCTAGGAGCGACTCAAAAGGAAGCATATGAGGCAGCATTAGCAAGTGACCCCGAATCAGCCTTTGGCTCGATTATATGCTTTAACGAACCACTTGAAGTTGACACTGCGAAGGCAATGGAAGGACTGTTCATCGAAGTTTTGATGGCGCCTGCTTACAGTGAAGAAGCAAAGGCAATCGTCATGTTGAAGAAAAATCGACGTATTCTTACCATCGATTCACCAAACGACCGCCTCGCCTCTTTGGAACGAATATTAGTTCGCAAACCAATCGAAGGAGGATGGCTTGCTCAAACCGAAGAAGCACCNGTCATCGATTGGGAAAAAGCAAAAGTCGTTACGAAAAAACCTCCAACTGAAGAAGAGATTGCGAGCATGAAATTTGCAGTAAGGATTTGTGAGCAAGTCAAGTCAAACGCCATTGTCATGGTTCAAGGAACAGCAACAGTAGGAATTGGCCCAGGCCAAACNAGTCGTGTTGAAGCCGTTCGTATTGCAGCTCGCAGAGCAGGAGAGCGCGCCAAGGGATGCGTTTTGGCCTCAGATGCCTTCTTCCCATTCAAAGATGGTTTAGAACAAGCAGCAGAATCTGGTGCTTCATCAATTGTTCAACCAGGCGGTTCAATACGTGATCAAGAAGTCATTGATGCAGCCGACGAATTAGGTGTTTCAATGCTGTTCACCGGACATCGTTTGTTCCGCCATTGATGAATACAAGGAACAGGAGTCGTGTTTAAGCGCAGGAGCGCGCGGCTCCATACATGGGCCATCTTCAAGACCTCAACATATCATATTTCAAACACCTTAAACAAGCTTGGAAAATGGCTTTTTGGTTTGGTCTCGGCAGCCTCCGCCTCATCATTCATGGAATTTTGCCAAATGTCGATATAGAGGCTGGCCAATCAACCGTTCGCAAATACACAGGTGCTCCTGCTGAAGATTAATCCGAGTTGTCACTTTTTCATCTTCATGTCTATCAAAACTTGAATGATAAGCACATCCAAAGCGATGATTATGATTTCCGAAGGGCTCAAGTTGTTTGCACCATAGCCCCTGATATGACAGAGGGACTTGGCCCACTGCGAAAAGGAACTCCTTCGGATCCCATTCGTTGTGCTCTTTTCATCTCCGGCTCAGGTTCAGGCATGGAGGCAATGGTTCGTTACCAGCAAACCCATCCCGATTGCGCTCACAAAACGGTGCTGGTTTTTTCTGACAAATCAAATGCAAAGGGTCTTGAAAAAGCCTCGAGTCTTGGAGTCAAATCAGCCTGTGTCCAGTTGCCACCAATGCGTACGAACCNGGACGAACGTCGACTTGAACATGAACAACTCATTCATCCACTTTTAGCAGAACATGATGTTGAATTGATTCTCCTTAGTGGCTATATGCGTCTTGTCTCANCGCAGTTTGTTCAGCAGTGGACTCCAAGAATTGTCAACATCCACCCTTCGCTCTTACCAGCGTTTCCTGGTGCTCATGCTCATCGAGATGTGTTAGCAGCAGGCGCCAAAGTTTCTGGCTGCACCGTCCATTACGTCGATGCAGGAATGGACACGGGAGAGATATTGGGCCAACGACGCGTTCCTGTTTTCCCCGGCGATAATGAATCAACCCTTGCCGAGCGAGTAAAAATCGAAGAACACCTTCTTTATCCTCAAATTATCGATCAAATTGTGAAGTAATTCTCAATCGAATGGGGTATTGAAATTTTTCATCTGCACTGTTAACATGCCTGCATCGAGGNCTGGAAGNCTTGAAAACAGNGAGGATACNTCTCCGGAAGAGGGAGCGAGATTCCATTCCTCCGGACAATGAGCCANGAGCGGTTGTCGCTTTCCATNCTCATCTAAAGGAACGCCACCCTCACTGCTGAGTAANAATCCGAGACCGTNTAANTGCAATTTGAAAGCGTCACAAGGAATCAGTTGAATTGTTCCATCNATTTTCCCAAAAGCCCATTGCAATACTTCACACAAAGAAGTACAAGAAGGAGGGTCTGGCCAAACTTCCCCGTCAAACAACGGCTTGCGTTCNTCCCCTCCGCACAAAGTGATAATTCGTTCCACTCCAGCATTGAGCGCAAGAGCGCGTAAATGCTTCACGCCGCCGTCCATCAACGCTTTATCTTGGCCCATACGGTCGCTTTTCCCACCTGCAAGAATAAGCACAGTTACCATATTGATGCCTCATTTGAGGGTCTCAAGACCATCGAGTGCAGATTCAAGCTCCTCGAGAAGTCCNCGCACACGGTCGAGAAGTGCCTTTCGTTCTCTGCTTGAGCGAGCCTCTGGTAACCATTCCAACAAGCGTCGAACATCCTGAGCATCACGCGTCACTGTCCACTGGAGAACAGATTCCAGTACGGGGTCATCAGTCGGCAGAAAACGCTCACTCATACATGCACGGTATCCGAACAAGGGCTTCAATTCTCCGATGAAAGCAGACGGTTACGAATCCTTTCGAACAGTTCACCGCCAGCAGGAGCGGTGACAATCAGCGAACGGACGTCTTCTAAGCTGTCTTTCCTTAACGAGAGAAACAACACCGCTACTTGGTGCCAGAGTTCACTTTGTCCTGCCATAGCCACAATCCAAGCATCATCGGGGATTTTGTGTCCTCCTCTCAACAATTCTTCACTGATTTCAAGCAAGGCTCCTAAAGGCTCTTGTTCGCCCAAAAGGTGAATAAATGCCATCCAAGGAGATTCTCCTAAGTCCTCTTCCGAGAGATTTGCAAGTAACAGACCAGCCAAGACAAGGTCTTCTTGTCCGTGCCTTTTCCAAAGCGCAGGAATCAGTTTGGCAACGCGGCGAAGCCTTTTTTCGCCACTGGTTAAAATCCATGATGCAATATCTCTCATTTCTGGATTCGGACAACCATAGTGAAACGCATACCCACCAGCATTCGCAAGAAGGTCGGTCGAAGGCTTTGCCATCATTCCAGGAGTTCCCGCAGCATACGCTCCTCTAAGGAATTTCAGCATCTTTCTGTTTGAACGAATGAGTTTGGGGTTTGGCTCCCCGAGGTAATGAGCGACTTTTTCATTCACTGCGACCACCATCGGTCGTCTTCTTTCGAACGCTATCAAAGATATCGCCGACCAGACCTACCGAGTCGCGGAGCGTGTGAAGCATCTTGTCAACAACACCTGGATCTTCGAATTTTTCTTTGACAATTTCGCGCAACTGTGTTTCAATCGCTACGTGTTCATCATCATCAATTTCAAAAACCGAACGCAAGTGTGCAAGAACGCGAAACTCATCTCTGGAGAGCGAGGCGTTAACGATAGCTACTTCGAAAACTTTCGTGTAAATCTCTCGTGCGTCTTCCATGGAAACAAGTTCGCCAGGTGGTGACTCTTTCTTATCCTGAATCGCTTTGTAAATTTCTGCCGGCTGGTCTTCTGTCAACCCTAAAGCGCTTGCTAATTTGATGGTGAGCCTTTTCTCTTCACGAGTCAATCGACCATCTGCAAGCATGACCTCTACCGTAGTACGAAATACATCCAAGTTACGGGAAGTGGAGGTCGTCACGCGTAGAGGCAGCGCGCTTCTCTTCTTGAAACTCTTGTATAGAAAAGGAACAATTTTTGCCGGAAAACCA
The DNA here is from genome assembly GCA_002170315.2 of Euryarchaeota archaeon TMED99. Taxonomy (GTDB): domain Archaea; phylum Thermoplasmatota; class Poseidoniia; order Poseidoniales; family Poseidoniaceae; genus MGIIa-L1. Next base: position 17,264 of record NHFA02000034.1, on the reverse strand, counting down.
TAAGAGGGTTGAAAAGGAGTCGGCCAGTGGGGTAAACATCATCATCCCTTTCACGCATTGTGAATCCGTTCACATTTGCAGCAATTGAGCGATGGGCTCCGGCTCATCATCCTTGCAATTGGGATGTCGATAGAAGGAGAAATTAAAATGGCTCGAAAACACAACTCAGGCGGTCGCTCAGGCGGCTCAAAGCAAGGCAAGGCAATGAAATATCAGATCCGTGCCGATATTAAAGTAAATGGAACCGTTCAACGCAAGGACATCATTGGCGCAATCATGGGCCAAACTGAAGGCCTTCTTGGCGATGAACTCGAACTGCGAAAATTGCAGCGTACAGCCCGTATTGGACACGTTGATGTAGAAATCGAATCGAAAGGTGGAAAAGTTCACGGCCTTATCTTGATTCCTAGCAGTCTTGACAATGTTGAAACTGCAATCATTGCATCCTCACTCGAAACAATTGACCGAATAGGCCCTTGTAACGCAAAAATTTCTGTTGTAGAAATCCAAGACATCCGGGCGACAAAGCGTACAGCAGTTGTCGACCGAGCAAAGGAATTGTTGCTGAACCTCGTCAACTCTGGCGAAGCGGCATCAAAGACCATTATCGAAGAAGTGCGCTCTGTTATGACAACAGGCACAGCGACCAGTTACCACGGCCTCACATGTGGGCCAAACGTCGAATCCTCGTCTTCATTGATTATCGTTGAAGGTCGAAATGATGTTCGTAATCTGTTGAATTGCGGTGTTAAGAATGCAATCAGTGCTGATGGCGCTGGAACAATGAAGCAAGAGCTCATTGACCTTGCCAACGGCAAGGAAACAGTCGTTCTTGCTATTGATGGTGACCGTGGTGGAGAAATGCTCTTCAGCCAATTAATGGAGACCATGAAGGTTGATTTCGTTGCACAAGCACCTGTTGGACAAGAATGGGAACTCCTCCCTCAAAAGACAGTCACAAAGTGCCTTTCAATGAAAGTCGAAGCGAAGAAGTTCGCCCACGCTCTGGGTAAGAAGCAAGCAGCAGATGACGAAAAAGCTGGCGTCCAAGACAAAAATTGGGCCGAGGGTATGGAAGAAGTGTATGAATCCGCTGAAGCACCTGCCGAAGTTCAAGAAATGTTTGACCATCTCGACAATCTCGATAAGAACAAAGCCGTTCTTGTGATGGTTGATGGTACTATTTCCGACCCAGTTGGACCGTCTACACTTTCGAAGGTTGCAGGAAGCGCTGATGGCGCAGTTGCAATTGTCTTTAACGGCCCAGTTAGCGAGCGAACACTCGAAATCGCTTCTGAATCAGCAATTGAAACCGTCATCGGCACAAAAGCCGGTAAGGGTTACGGCGAACGTGAAGGAATCAAATCGTGGTTGGCTGAAACCCACCGCTGAAGACGACTACCTTCATCTATTGCCTCAACTCTCGCCAAAGTATGGGCGAAGGTGAAAGCACCGAATGGCCAGACGATGATGCCGATCCTTTCGGTACCGATGATTCGGAATCCGTTCCAGTAGATGAAGCGGTTGAACCTTCAGAAGTTTCCAAAGAAGAATCACAGCCAGAGGCCTTAGATGAAGATGCCTCCAATCAAACGACCGATGAAGCGCCCCCCATTGCTCTTGAGCACGATGAATGGAAACTCCCTATTCGGGCAGCTCCACTCCTTCGTCAATTTCATGGTGAAACAGTGACAGAATACCCACTCCAGCAAACTGCTGATGGCCGAAAAGCGACATCACTTGTCGTAGACGAAGACCTTCTTCGAATCATTGAGTCCCGGCTTGATGATGATGGGCAACGTCGGTTGAAAGTTTCACTTTCGATGAAAAGAGAGATCACCGGATTCAAACACCAGCACAATGAATTGATGCATAAACATCAGTTCCTGTGGCTTGGCTCAGCGCTCTTAGGAACTCTTTTCTTGCTTTCTTCCCTCACCGTTTTCAATTTCATCGGCGTAATTTTAGTATCGGCAGGAGTATGGAATTGGTCGGCTATGCATCTTGAATCACACCACCTTGAGTTTACCAATTCAGGTGGCACGCTCTCGCATACTCTTCGAGGATACGGTACTAATCGGCCCTTTTTCCGAGCAAGTATGGCTTTACTTGGTTCAGAAATGGCAGGACTATTGAGAAATGGTGAATTGGAAACCGGAGCACTTGAGCAACTTCATGCCGCTCTTGCCGCACCACCTCCAAAACCAATACCTCAACCGGTGCAAATAGAACAAGCACCGGCCCCTCTGCATGCCCCAGCGCCTCCTCAAGCAATTCCATCTGTGCCAATGGAAACCCCCGCACCACCACAAGCAATACCTGCCGAGCCAATGCTGATGCCTGGGCCACCGGCTGCACCCCCTCAACCACTGCCGGCACCAATCGCCCCTCCGCCGGTAGCGACTCCTGCCGCTCCAGTCGCGCCCTTACCTCCACCGCCTGTACCGGCGCCCGTGGCCCCCTTGCCGCCAATCGCTCCTCCTCCGCCACTGAATGGTCCTGGCGGAATGCCCTTACCGCCTCCACTCGGATTGCCAGATGGCCCCATTCCTCTTGATGCCCCTCTTCCAAATGCGCCTGAAATCGCAGTTAAAGCATCTCCAGTTGAAGATACGTTGAGTGAAGAAGAGCAGAGCGACTTGCTCAATGAACTCTCTTAATCATGCAATTATGCCGCCCGCAGAGGGGAGGTTCATGAGCGCAATGAGTTGTTCAACCTCGAACTCAAGTTGTTCAGTTTCGCTCGAATTTGGCAATTCATACTCATCAACTCCAAGAGGGAGCTGATAGCCTGGTCCAGGGATTCGTTGAAGGGCTTTTCCTAGGTTGAGGGCGTCATCAAGAAAGACGTCATTTGAACCAGAGTGGCGGTTTTCAAGGCGAGCCCGCATCCATCGCTTCATCGGTTTGGTATTGCCACCGATTTTCGCTAATAATTCGGAATTTGATACGTCTGTTGGCTTGCTTTGAGGCAACAATCGAAGTGCTAAGCGTAGCATACGATCGACGCGCATGTCTCGAGGCTCAATCCCTACATGCTTTGCCAATTTCCGACGAACATTTGGCAATGCGTCAGCTCCGTTCATCGATACATCGTCTGCCACATCATCAAGGTCTATGGCTTCTAGAAATTGAATGACATTGGAGTATACGATTGGATTTGAAACATGTTCGAGCGGCTCAGGTTCTTTCATGATTCTTTTTGCAGGAAGGTTTTCATCGATTTGAGTTTCTTCGACGTGTACCTCTTCCACAGGTTCGAGTTCGATTTTATCGATGGGCTCAGAGGCCTTGTCATCTTCTTCTTCAATTCCTTCACTTTCAGGTTCAGGGGTTGAAACTTCAGGCTCCATCGCTTCAAGAATCGCTTCATGCGCATCTCCTAAAGCATCCTTCGGAACCATCGTGTGACGTTCAAAGGATTCTGGAACTGGAACGAGCGTTTGTCGAATTGGGGCGGGCTGCCATGCTTCAAAGGCAAACGAGCCTCCATCGCTCTTCTTCGTTGCGAGATGCTTGACAAGGAGGGGTATTTTTTCTGAGAGAGGCCCGAGTTGTGTTGGGTCTTTCAACTGCTCTTGAACCTCAAGTGCCAATTCGATGTCTCTGTCCCATGGAAGTGGCGTTAATCGTCGAACGAGTTGAGCATAAGCGGCGACATGCGGGCGGAAGGAATGGATTTTTTGTGCGGTTGAAACAACATCGCTTTCCACTTCTCGTAACAGTTGGGAAACACTCCATCCAAGGGACTCGAGGCTAGCCAACTCTTGCCGAGTCCGATTTTTCAGTCGCTCATGTATGTCACCTGCAATAATGGAATTTCCATCAGTTGAAGATGATAGCGAAGTACCAAATCTTCGAAGAAGCCCTATTTCGTCCTCGTATTCTCGAAGATTAAAACTCGCTGTAGGCATTGATTCATCCGCTTTTCCTTGAGCTACTAATTCTCTCCAATCACGATCTAACATGATACGATGTCTCGCACCTCGTTTAGCTAATGTTTCAACCAATTCACGCGTGTTTTCTAAAACATCCGCATCGACATCAATCTCCTTCAATACCGCAATTCTAGACAGAACCTCTTCCTCTCCCTCAAATGAGGTGTCGATACTGAGTAAATCATCGATGCAAGCTAGCCTTGATTGGAACCGCTGCTCATTGTTTTTCAATTGCTGCAAAGCACTTCTCGGGTCTCTTAGAATCTCTTCACTCCAATCACCCATGACAATTCCTCTACTTTCATAGCGTTCAATAATCATCATTGCCTCCAATTCATATTGTTTCCACCGCTGGTCAAGATGGTCGACATGATCGATGAATTGCTCCGTATCCTCAAGCACTCCAGCGTATTGTGCGCCAGAGTTCGCTTCGTCTCCCCATAACGCAGTTATCTGATTCCAACGTTCCAGAGCGTTCATGTGAATGTGTATCGATGCTTCTATTTCCGGCAAATTAGTTTCCCATTCAAGGAGTTCAATCGGACGGATACTGTCAGCATGAGGGAATCGAATGCCTTTTTCTCTCCAGCGATTCAGTAAGTCATTGATATTCGCTAATCGTTGGTGCAAGTTATCTGCAATAGCATCCATTTGCAGACGGAAGTTTCTCAGTTCTGCGTTTGAAGTTTGATGAATTAACGCTTTTCTTCTTTCTTCATGATGTGCGGCGAGTTTGGGGTCAAAGAGTGCAATCTGTTCAACGATGAGGAGTCGTAAATCTTCATGCAGGTCATGCAAGTCATGGAGTTGAGAAACCCAATTGAGTGCCTCAATGATGGGCATTTTTTCGAGTTCACCAACATCAAAACCCGCCTCGGTAAGCATCGTTCCAGCCTTCGAAATTGCAGTTCTCTGACGCTGCTCATCAGTTTCCAGAGTAGACAGAGCATCGTCAATTTCAGCTATAGCCTCGGGGTTTGAGAGAAGTGGAGAAAGAATCAATGTTGAGGGTAGGGAAGAAATATCCAAGGCATCAAATCGTGCCATGAAAGAAGCATAAGACTCCTCTCTCCCCGCTTCTCTCCAATCCTCAAGAGCGCTATTGAGAATCACTTCCCAAGGTCTCCAATCCTTTGCCCATGCACTGTATTCTTCAAGAACCCGTTCGGCGTTCATTGGGTCACGCAATTCCTCTTCCCACACTTCACTTTGTTCAACAGCGCGTTGGGATGCAGCATCGCCAAGGTACCCAGTCCGCTCAAGTAATTCCTGAGCCAATTCAACTGCAAAATCGACGTAAAGCCATCGCTCGGTCACCAATTCTTCTTCCTCTGATAGAAAATCTTCAATGGAAACAATGTTCCATCCTTCGTGCTCTAAATCCATTAAACGGTCGTGATACCAAGGGCGATTTTCATCGTCTTTGTCATCATCCATTCTTAGACCCCAAGCACTCAAGAACTCCGAGAGCCTTTCAATGTGAGCAAAGAAACACCATGTTTGGACTGTTTTTTCATCCTCTTTTCGCCAAACGGAGGGTGAAAATCGACGTGTTCTGGGAAAATCAAAGGGGTGTGAAAAACGCCTCCCAAGGTGACAAATCCTCCGCAGACCATAAAGGGGCAAAGTTCGGGTGAGTCTCAATGGACCCCGTAACTGCCGTATTTGGACTCGCTTGTATTGGCGCTGGCGGAGGCGCTGGCTTCTGGCTCAGAAAGGCGGACGCCCGCCTCCAATCACTCTCAGAAACTGCGGTGGTCCTTCAGGAAGGTCAAGCTGCACATTTCTCTCATTTGAATACGCAGGTCGGCACACTTCAGAAGCAGTTGTCTGATATGACTGGCATGGTTGAGGCCCTTCGTGCAACCCATCCAGAAATCGATGGAGCACTCCTTGTTCATTCGGTCATTCTCCAGTATGAAAATGCGACACAAGTCGAACAAGGCGCTTCACATGTTGAGGCATTGGAAGCACTTGAAACCCTCATATCGCCACTTTCAACCGAATCAGAAGTCGGTGCCGAATCTTTGCTTTCTTCAGCAACAGAAAGTCTCGTTTCCCGACTTCTCGACGTTTTCCAATCTCGAGAAATTCATGCCGAGGCACTTGGTCTCAATCCCGTAGCAGCACATCGCCTTGGCCATGCTTGCTTGATGCTCCGCCGATATGACTGGGCCGAATCATGCTTCGGCATTGCTTATCGTTCATCCCCTGGCAATCAAAACATTCTGGAGGCGTTGGAACATATTGCATTGCTACGCGGTGATGAAGAACTTCGACGACATTGGCTTGAAGCGCGAATGACGGTAAGTCCAGACCAGCCAGAATTGTTGCGTGCTCACGCTCACTTACTTGCCAAACTTGGTGATGCGGAAGCGGAAAGAGACGTTCGTCGTCTTGAAGCACTGGGTGTTGATACGGCTGCTGACCGCTCTCTGCTTTCAGGCCTACGCGCTCGTGCAGGTTCTCGTTCTGAAGCCCTTGAAGCCATCGAACTGGCCTTAGCAGATGATCCTGAACGCTCCGACGATTGGTACAGTTATGCTCAATTGTTGTATGATGATGGAGAACACGGTAAAGCCCAACAGGCTGTTGAACGCTGCTTGGACCTCGATCGGCAAAACGGTGAAGCTTGGGGCTTACTTGCGAAGTTGCTTGCGCCAATGGCAAACCGTTTGGAAGAGGCGCTCAAAGCGGCAATTCACGCCGTTGCTTTGGATGCAGGCGGTACAGAACTCGTTTTCTTGAAATCTGATTTACTGTTGGCGAGCGGAAAACTCACTGAATCCCAAGAAGCCCTCGACAGAGCCCTCCTTGAAAGTCCGGATAACGCTGAATTACGTGCCCGAATGGCGAGCCGTAAATTGCTGAATGGATTCATTTCTGAGGCTCAAACTCTCCTCGATGAAACGCCTCTCGGTATCGACCATGCTCTCCTCCATGTGATTGAAGGTCGACTGCACCTCGCTCGTGCCGACCGCGGTCGTGATGGAACGGGTGAAACGGATGCGACCTTACTCGCAGAAGCCGTCTCGGCGTTCAACGACGGACTACGGCTTGACCGAGAATGTGGTGTTGCTTGGCTTGGCCTTGCGCGTACGAAGCGTTTACTCGGCGATTTACCAGGCGCTGAGGAAGACATTGCCCGTGCTCTCCGCCTGTTACCAGATGAAGACCTCTCGGCTTCTTCTGAAGCCGCTCTCCTTGCTTTGGATCTTGATGACGTCTCAGCCGCTTCAAAGCATATCGAAGCCGCTGCAATCCATGGTGATTCAGCAACCGTCAGTTATGTTCGTGGAAACATAGCGCTGCGGACAGGACATCTCGATAAAGCCCTCATGCAATTTGACGAAGCACTTGCTACTGACCCGTCACACATTCGCGCTCGTTTGAATCGATGCAGTATTTTGATGGCAATGGGCGAAGGTAGAAAGGTTCTGGATGATGCCGAAATCCTCCTTGACCTCGCCCCTTCACTCACTCTTGCGCGACTGCGTCGTGCTGAAGGATTCATGCTCTTGACCGAGTGGGAAAATGCACGAGACGACTTGAAAATGGTTCTTGAAGCCTCACCCCACCACTACCATGCCCTGACAAAACTCGGCTCCTGTTACCTTTCCCTTCAACGACCTGAACGCGCTGAAGGCCCATTGAATGAAGCCATACGCCTCAACCAAGACCACGCACCTGCATGGCATCAACGCGGGCTGCTTTATCTTGAGTTGAAAGAACTCGATGCAGCATTTGATGACTTCCAAGCTGCCGTTCGTTGCGATGGCAATCATCTTGATTCACGCCTTCACATCGCTGCTACTCTTCACCAGCAAGAACGTCATGAGGAAGCCGCTGTAGCATGGCGAGCAGTTCTTGCTATTGACCCAGACAACAACATTGCCCGAACGCGTCTTGGGGATTGTGAAACAATCCTTCTCTGACAGAGATACTATCAACTGACATACTGAGGTTCTTCTATGCAAGGCTCCCCCCCTCCCCAACAGATCATTCAAGGCGGCGTATGGGAAAACGCTCCTCAGCAAGCGGGTTTTCCGGCTCAAGGAATACCAGTGGCGTATTATCCCTCGACGAATGCAACAACCGCTTTGGTTTTCTCGATCGTTGGTTTAGCCAGTGGATTTGCTTGTTTCCCACTGTGTGGCCTTCTTGCCATTCCAGGCGTTATTATGGGGCACAGCGCTGTAAATCTCACGAAAAGCATGCCGGGCCATCCAGACACTGGGGCTGCCAAGGCAGCACAAGTCATTGGCTGGATTACACTTGGGCTGCTGCTTCTTGCTTTCGCTTTTTTTGCTTTATTTGTTGTGATAGAATTGCAAGGCGGAAATACTTGGTGAAATCTTTATTAGAAATCCAACATACCAGCATCCATGCAAGGAGCCCCGCCTCGTCGTACTTCAGATGCGCCACAACAGCAAGTCATACAGGGCGGCGTGTGGGACCAACAACCCGGCCAACTTGGAAATCAAATCCCTCTTCAGCCTGGTATGGCAATGGGGTATTTTGCACCGACTCAAGCAGTGTTAGCCCTTGTTCTTGGCATTCTTGGCTTAGTTGGGTGTTCAATCTGTACGGCAATCCCTGGCCTTCTCATGGCCAACAGTGCATTAGCAACGACAAATGCTCAACCCGGCCATCCTGATGCAGGAACAGCAAAAGCAGCCCAAGTCGTTTCTTGGATCACCATCGGTTTGGCAATATTGGGGCTCTTATTCTATGGGGCAATGTTCGCAATGCTTGCAGCAACCGGCGAACTTCAATAACTTGAAGAAGAGTCTCCGAGTCTTTCTTTTGCCCGAGAGTTCATGTGTATCGGTCTACTAACTCAACCATGGGCATTGGCAAACATGTTTTACCGATTGCCTCGATTCTTTTTTTCTTACTTGTCGCACGTGAAATTTATCCTTACGTTGAACCGCTTAACAGTGAGGTTGTTGATGGCTACACCATCGAGAAAATTGCAACAGGATTTGGCGGCCCAACTTGCCTTGAATGGGCGGATGAAAACCGTCTTTTGATGTGCGACCGAGATGGTGGGCGCCTGCTTTCCCTCAACGCTTCAGACGATTTCTCATCAACAACCCTTCTCTCCGGCCTCAACAACCCGCACGGAGTGCATGTTTCGCAGAACCATGTCTTCATTTCTGAAGAAGGCAAATTGACACGATATAATCATACGAACTTTAGTTTGGAAAACCCGACGATTTTAGTTGAAGGAGTTCCGAGTGGAAATCACCAAACGAACGCCATCAATGCTTTTCCTAATGGCACGCTCATCTGGCACAGTGGTTCAACATGCAATGTTTGCGTCGAAGACGATAACCGTAATGCTGCTCTGCTTTGGGTCAACCCAGATACGGGAGAGCATGGTATTCTCGCATCGGGTGTTCGAAACTCATTTGACGGCGTTTGGGTTGCTGAAATGGGGTACTTGTTTTCAGATAATGGGCGTGACTGGGACGGCGACCATCCGGACGAAGAAATCAATCTCTTGGTTACTGGCGAGGCATATGGATGGCCAGATGATGATCCTGAACATCCGATTCCAGAAGGAACGCTTGGCCCTGTGGCTCGTTGGACTCCTCATTCTTCGATGAACGGAATGGATGTGCGCCCAAACACTTCCTCACTACCTGGATTGAATGCTAGCGAGGGTCATACGATTTATGCAACCGTATACGGCTCTTGGAACACGCTTTTGCCGAAAGGACATGAAATCGTACGAATAGATTTCACTCCAGCCGATACAAACAGCACGAATCCTGCGGAGCAATGGGACAGCAAAGTCACTCGGTTCGCTACTGATTTAGGCACCCCGCTTCCTCTTCGTTTCGCTCCTGATGGCAACTTATACTACGCTACCTTCGGGGGCGGTGGTTCGCTGTATCGAATCACAGCGAGTTGAGCCAAACACTCAGCCGATGGACCCCTTCACGGATATTTTCAGCAGAGGTTGCATACGAAATTCGAACAAAACCTTCTCCGCCTTCCATAAGAGAGCCCGGAATCAATTGAACACTTGCTTCTTCAAGCGCCCGTGTTGCAAATTCGATATCAGACATCCCCGTTCCTCTTATGTCACAAAGCGCATAGAAAGCACCTTCTGGTTCAGGCACCACGACGCCGGGAAGTTCGGTCAACAACTCGTGAATGATGCCCCTGCGTTCCTTGAACGATGCTGCCATCATTGCAGTTTCTTCATGCAATCCTAAAGCAACTGTAGCCGCAGGCATCATGAACGTTGCAACATGCGTTGCAGCACTCACGTTGATTTTCTTAACGCCGTCCATCACCCGTTTCGGTCCAGTAATCCAGCCTAATCTCCAACCCGTCATCGCCCAACCTTTCGACCAGCCCCCGATGGTGATTGTTCGCTCAGCACCTCCCGGTAGAGAACTTGGTGAAGTATAGGGGTAATCCGTCCACGCCAATGTAGCATAAATCATGTCATCAAGAATCCACAAGTCATGTTTTTTGGCAAAATCAAGAAGTTGTTTGATTTCTTCAGGGGTGTAGACTGCTCCAGTTGGATTGTTTGGTGAATTCAACATTATTGCTTTGGTCTTCCCAGTTACAGCAGCCTCAAGGGCATCAAAGTCAGGGTGGTAGTTATCTCGACGAACAGGAACATGTACGGGCACATAGTTGAGGAGTTTGAGCATACCATCGTATGAAGGCCATGCTGGGGAGAGGAGAAGAACTTCATCACCGGCTTCAAGTGTTGCCATCATCGCATAGAGCACTGCTTGTTTGCACCCTGGCGTGACCAGCACATCATCTGGATTTACTGAGATGTCATGGGTTGTGAGGTGTTTGGCTACAGCTTGACACAATTCAATTGAGCCCTGTGTTCGAGTGTATGCGGTTTCACCTCGGTCAAGGGCAGCCTTCGCTTCATCGACCACAGGTTGCGGAGTATCAAAGTCAGGCTGTCCGACTGTAAAACGAATCACTTCAGGGCCAGGTGGTGAGAGGAACGCAGCGAACCCGATGCCAACATTTCCCAAAGCAGAATTGATTTCAGGCATAAGCAGGGCCTCCAAATTGAGAACTTCTTTGGATAAGTCAAACCAATCCGTTCTTCAATATCAAGACTGCGCGTCAAACCAAAGTGGTCACGGCTGTTTATTGTAAAGAGCACAGGCTGGGATTTGAACCCAGGTAAGAGGATTTGCAATCCCCGACGTAGCCGCTCCGACACCCGTGCAGTATTCTATCGGAATAACCAGTTCTATTTCAAAACAACCGAGCCAATTCGAAGTTTCTTCATTGAACATATGCGCTCATATCGATTGATTTTGATCAAGTCCGGCAAATGCATTAAACCCTAAAGCATTCATTCCTCAACATGGAATCGCCGTCATCACCATGGGCAAATGGTGAAGAAGGTAAAATCTCCGAGCGCCCTCAGCAGATTGTTTTTGATGATACTCCCTCGCCTTCCAGCATCTTACAAGGCACACCCGCTTTGGTTTCTCAGCAAGCATTTGAAATGTCAAAAATCGAGGAAAGTGACTCATCTCTGAAATCCTTTTTTATGTTCACTCTCGGCTTACTACTTCCGTTTTTTATCGTGTTTTTGATCTTCTCTCTCGGCATCGCTCTTGACGATGAAACATATGAAAGGGAAATGCAAGAACAGCAAGAACTCCAAGAGGAATACCCTAATCCTTACGATTTATCGCTGTTACGTAATGAATCCGGAACATACTCCGCCACAATTGATTTGCCCGAAACGCATGATTTATCACAATGTACTTTTGATAGATACGGGGGAGAGCAATCCCTTTACACTCTTCTCGAGGAATCTATTGTATGCAGTACTTCAAACCCTCAATACAAATATGGGTATGTCCCTCAAAATTACGCTTCTTACCTCGAATCCAGCAACGCTCCTGGTGAGTATTTCAATGGATACTCGAATGTGGCTTCCAGTGAACTGTTGGTGTGGCAACGTATAGCGCACCCTCCTACACTTACGACAGTCAATCTTTTAGATGCCGAGTACAACTTTCAATCAAAAAATCTCTCACTTTCCTTCGAAGATAACCTTTCAGAAAACCTTTCACTCGACATATTCATCCTGAATGAGGAAAACCAATTTTCAAAATTTTCAGTTTTAGGTACGACTTCCGATGGGAAAAATTACACTTTTCAAAACCCGGTTAATTCTACGGATGAATTCTATATGGAAATGATTCTGTATGAATCAAACTATTTTTTCTCAGCTGAGGCTTGTGACACGTGCGAGGAGGAACAATCTCCCTATCTCGACCAAGTACAATTCGCAATGATTTCTCCTCACTGGTCCTGGGTCGAAATCGGGAATTATGATTCGCAGAACCACGTAATCTCTTTTGATCCATTACCACTTTCAAGCGGCTCCGAATTTCCTGAACAGTTAGAATTTGAAATTGAAATTGATTGGACCCCAGTTTCGATAACGAACGAGACAGCATGGGTTTCACAGGCCAATGGAAGATTTCTAACGTCTCCTTACAAAATCTACATGAACGAAAACGGAACATACGAGCGCACGTTCCCGCTCTCTAATCAAACAAGTTCTCCCCCTGTATTAGAATGCGCCATAGATTCTTCTTCTTGGCCTTCTTATTATGAACCGATGCTAAGGTATCCGATTTTTTGCGGAGATGTTGAATCGAGCAGTGAATATGATTCTATGATTTACCAAATTTCTCCCTTTGAAATCGATGAATATATCTCCATCATTGACCAAGAATGGGACCCTGTTAACCGAGAGTTTTTTGTAGAGTTTAATCGAACTTTGAATGTTCAGGAGAATGATTTCTATGGTTCGGAATCGTATATGCCGCCTTTTCGCGAACGCCCTGACAGTATTGGTGTACGAAACAATTTCACAGTAACGTTTGAGGAATCGGATGGAGATAGGGACTGGGCTAGTTTTCAAATGTATTTTGAAATAGCTGGCAACACGAGTATCATTCAACAAGGCCATTTCTTCACTTGGTATGTCTGTGACGACTGTGTTCAGAATCTTAGTGAGCCGACATACAGGGGAATCTCCTCTAAAACAGAAGTTATTGGAGGTTTCAATCTAGTGAACCATACGCTTTGGTTCCACCCTTCAGTACCGACTCCCCCTATGGTTGAAATATCGCTAACTCTCGTTCCCGAGGAATTTTCAGAAAGGACTGGTCAATTGAATTACGGTGTTTTCCTCTATGGTGAGGAGTATACGGAATACAATTCGAACTATCGGTATTATCACGCTTCTTCTCCTTCTGAGGATTTGTATTATTACTCATTTCTTGTTTCTCCTTTTGTATATGTTGGAGCTATAGTCTATTCCTTCATTCGCGGGAATAAGGCCTTTGGGAAAGGCTTGATCTCTTCGAGCATTGCTGCTTTAGCATTGGTTGGAGTCTTTGTTGTCTTACTCTTTATGTTCCTCTTCTAGCGTTTATTTTCTTTAACTCCAATGATTTTATCTTATCTTTGGCGCACGATACGGTATGGAAGAACGCAGCAAAGGCGTCGAGGCTCAGCATGTTGATTCCATGCATTCACCTCCTCCAGCGACCATAACTCTCTCTGGCACAGTAAGTGAATTCGTCTCTTCCGGCTATGATTCTGCAGCATTGCCTCAAAAAAGAAAAATGCAGTGGAAGCAATTCTTCTTGGGTCTCTTTCTTCCTTATGCAGTCGGTTTTGTCGTAATTTTACTTTTCTTTGTTGCTGATGAAGCCTTTGACCCTTATGCCTTTGAAGAAAGAGTGATTGAGGTGAACGAAGAGGGCTATTTTGTACAAGAATTCGAACTTTCGAGTACGATGAATGTTGACTATTGTTACAATAATGAACCGTATCCTACGAATTTCTCTCTTTCATGCACGTTTGGCGAATCTGCTGACTCTGGGGACACTTGGGTCGTTCGTGAGTCTGTCCGGGACCAGGAAGGAAATTACGGTCCAAACACGAACATAGGGGCTTACTCTGCATCGAACTCAACGATTTGGTTCAAACTCACCGACTCCTCCGCCGAGGAAGTTCACATCGCTCTTGAATTTCATGATCCTGCTGTCGACGACCATTTCTTCTTTAATGCCTTGGAGACCTCACTTTGTTTTCTTCCATTCATTTACGTTGGTGCAGTTATCTTTGCATTTATGAAACAAAAGAAATCCCTTGGAATCGGTCTTCTCTCAGCCCTTGGCGCTTATCTGGCCCTGCTTGCATTACTTGTCGGATTCCTCATCATAGCTTGGATCTAAGAAATTATCTCGATTGTTATGTTTGCTTTTAATCAAGCAGTCTTACAAGAATCCGGCAAACTCATTATACGCTCAACAAGAAATCATACTTCATGGCCCAGTCACAGGCAAACGGAGCTCAAAAACCTTCCAACAGTCCGCCGCCACAAACCATTATTCTGGAATCCTCTTCACCACCCCTTGCTTTCCAAACGCGAGATCGGACAGTAAGCGTTCCACAAAAAACGCCCTTTCAACTCCTTGAGCCGATGCCTCCGGAGAGAAAACTAAATCCCTTGCCGATGTTCATTCTTGGATTTTTCACGCCTTTTGTTGTCTGGTTTCTAACCATGTTTCTATTAGAGGCCAGTTGGGATCTCTTTGGGCGAAGAGTCGGCTACGCACTCTCCGATGCTTCATGTTACGCATTACCTCTCTTGTATATTGGTACATTAATTTACTCATTTACCAAAGGTAACAGGTCTTTCGGAAAGGGGTTATTAGCATCAGTAATGGCGTTTATAGTTTTAATCGGCGGACTGTTCTTCTTCTTTTTTCTTGAATACGGAATTTAATGCCCAGGAAAAACGCTCGCCTTTTCGTTCAAATCCGAGGAGGGCATATTTCTAAAACCGCCTTCTCAAGCCTTGAATGGAAGTGATAGTATGCGGCATATCTCAATACCCCCTGCTCCTCCCTCGCAGCCTTACTATGATTGCCGTTACGCAGTTTTACGTGAGCCCATTGGCTTTCCAAGAGGCGCGGAAATACTCGAAGATGATGAAGAGGCCATACATGCATGGGTTGAGCATGAAAACACCATTGTCGCAGTCGGCAGGGCACACCTTATTCCAGCAGAGAGCGACGGTTCAGCTCCCGATCACGCCGGCCCAGATGCTACCCGTTGCCCGAGTTTTGGGCCTTTAGCAGATCCTACAAACCGCCCAGCCATCCAAATCCGACAAATGGGAACGCGTCAAGAAGCACGACGGAAAGGACATGCTGCCACAGTTCTTCAGGCACTGGAAGAAGCATCAAAATCTCATTTCGGTGCAAAAGTCGGACTTTTGCAAGCCAGGGAAATTGCCATTCCGTTCTATTTATCGCAAGGATGGACACTCATCGATACGCCCTATTCCATTCAAGGAATAGGCCCACATCGGTCAATGATGAAGGAATTATAGTCGAAAAGTGAACATGAATTGTTCATATACGGTTGTTTTTTCACATAATCAAGAAAATATGAACCACAGGAGCATCCGCTCTATAACAGATAAAATGAATGCTGCGGCGGTTTTCTCGCCAATATTTTTCAAAAAGCGCGAAAATCACGCAAAAATTGAGGAGATACAATGAAATCCAAGCAAATCAACAAGAAAGAACCTTATTATGTAACCGGGAACAACCTCGAAACAATGCCACCTGAGCAGACTTTGCAGAAAGCAAGGAATGAAAAATTTTTGAAAGCCCTTCAAACTCTCGCTGAGAGAGACCCAGAAGGATTCTCAAACGTGGCCCCCGAACTCATCAAAAGGAGTGTTTGGAATTGGAGAGGTGCTGATCCGTTTTTTGCAGAACGCCTTTCAAACTGGATCGACACAGCCCACAAATGGAGCGATTTCAAGGAAATTCTTCCAAAAGAAGCGCATTTGCCTCGGAAGAAAACATTCGAGGCATTCTCTTTTGAGAACTTACCAAAACAGTATGGTGGCTTCCTAGAACACCTCTCGCAAAGGTTTGAAGGCGATTATACGAGATGGGACGCATCAAAAAGAGACCAGTTCACCATTCTTGGCATGCTTGCACTTGAAGGGAAAGAAGGCGTAAGACAAGGCCGTTTAATCCACCACCTTGGCCTTGACAGCACCGGTAGCGTCGGTTTACCTGGCTCGAATGCAATTCGTGCTGCGAAGATCGCTTTGAGTCGGTCTGCCAAACCGCTACAGCTTTGGGCTCCAGCAACAGGGAATGGGAGCGAAAGACTTCACGCTTTTGATGACTCAAACCTCGCAGATCTTGTCGCTCGTTTCGTACTTAATCAACAGGCAGCAATTCTTCTCCCTCCAGTCTATACACTCGAAGGATAAACGAATCACTGCAACGCGCCTTTCATATAGGGTCGGTATGTTCCAATGTGTAGAGGGAACGTTGGGTTCCCTAGACCTACCCCGTGAAAAACGATGCATTTGGAGGAACAATACAAGGTATACGACAAGAGACAAAAAAGCATGATTGCGAGCCAATTCATGCCCGTAACAATCCCAGAGGTTGTCGGTAAAAACACTCTTGTCACCGCCTTGAAAACAACTCGCATACAGTGCGTAGCATCGTTTGAATCCCAAAACGCCCCTCCCACCATGTGGGCTGAGCGTTTGGAAAGAGAGAACAGCGGGTTCTCTGTGTAACAACAACCAAAAAATATAGGAAGTGAAAAAACATGAATAAGAAAATAATGAGCGTGCTAATTGCAATGTTCCTTGCTCTCTCTGCAGTTTCTGCAGTGAGCGGTGACGGATCTGACCCACTCGACCCATCTGATGGTGGCGCCGATTGGGACGGTGACGGTCTCACCAACTCCGAGGAACAAAACCAAGGCACTAATATGAACAATGCAGACAGCGATGGCGACGGCCTCCCAGATGGCTGGGAAGTTGCGAACGGCCTCAACCCCACGAATGGTGGCGACGGTAATGCAGACCCTGACGGCGATGGTTTAACCAACGCCCAAGAGTATGCAGCGGGTACAAACCCGAACAACTCCGACACCGATGGTGATGGTAAGGCTGACAACGTTGACTCGTTCCCGAACGATCCGAACGATGGTGAATATTCCGACTCCGACGGTGACGGTATCCCTGATGCTTACGATCCTGACTTTACCGAGTCAGGCGCAGGCGCAGGCGATGGTGGCACTGAAGGCGGTGGCGAATCTGAAGCCGGAGCTCAAAACCCACAAGGTCAAGGACAGGGTCAAGGACAAGGTCAAGGACAAGGTCAAGGACAGGGTCAAGGACAAGGTCAAGGACAAGGTCAAGGACAGGGTCAAGGACAAGGTCAAGGACAAGGTCAAGGACAGGGT
>NHFA02000033.1 GCA_002170315.2 Euryarchaeota archaeon TMED99 | reverse complement strand
GCTGCGTTAAGATCCATTCGTAATTGACGAACTCCGTCGCCGTCACGCCAAACAAAAGACTCCATAAATTCCTTACTCCCGCTGAAGGTATAGGATATTTGATGGCCCTCAGCAGAGGTTGCCGAAACTCGAGCATTGCCATTGGTAATTGAATCGGTCGTAGCTGTCCAGTCCTGTCCGAAAAGCGTGAATGTCCAAGAATCATCTACGGTCCATGGAAACGAGAAAACTTGTTGCGGCTCACCGTTTTCATAAACCGATAAACCATCGATGGTCACACGTCCAAGGAATGGGTTATGGTTGATCACAGCATGACGCTGTGCTTCACGTTCAGAAGAAATCCCGAGGCGGTATACACCTGCTTCATCATCGATTTCAGCAACGACCAATCGAGCACTGTCTTCGCCAAATTGTGGTGTAATGAAGGTGTAGAGCCACTGGTCACCGACTTCCCATTCAGGAAGCAGTTTCTGCTCTTCAGTCGTCGTGTCCTCAGTTGAAGACATTGTCGAGCCAGAGGTGCATCCTGCCAAAACACTGGTGCACAACAAAAGCAACAGCATAACGCTGGCTTCGAACCTTCGACCCATGAGTGTCCGAGTTGGACTTTCTTCAAGAGCCTAACGCTTGAAAGCGTCTCAGACAAGTTGCCCAGTTCCAGCCAAAACAACTGCAACAATGGACATCAACTTGATGAGAATGTTGAGTGAAGGACCGGATGTGTCCTTGAACGGGTCTCCAATTGTGTCACCAATAACTGCTGCTTCGTGGGCATCATCGCCTTTCTTAGCACCTTCAATGTGACCTTGCTCGATTGCTTTCTTTGCGTTGTCCCAAGCACCACCAGCGTTTGCCATGAACAGAGCCATGAGAACTCCAGTTACAAGAGAACCTGCAAGAAGTCCGCCAAGTGCATCTGCGCCAAGTGCGAGTCCAACTGCGACAGGAGCAACAACTGCAACCACACCTGGACCTACCATTTCCCGTAGAGCAGCCTTGGTTGAAATGTCAACACAGGTTTGTGAATCTGGGTAAGTCATGTCTCCTGCAACGACTTTTTCTGGCCATGTTGTTGCATCTTCGAGGTCACCCTCAAACGATTTGTCCTTAGACAGAGCCTCTCGCATGATAGCAAATTGGCGTCGGATTTCGACAACCATGTCACCTGCAGCCTTACCGACTGAAGTCATGGTCATAGCAGCAACGACGAACGGTAGGCCGCCACCGATGAGAAGGCCGATGACGACCTCTGGGTTGGTCAGTTCCAAGTTAAGATTATCTGGTCCGACTGCTGCAGTATAGGCAGCGAACAGTGCAAGTGCAGTCAATGCTGCAGAACCAATAGCGAATCCTTTTCCGACTGCTGCAGTCGTGTTTCCGATTGAATCAAGTTCATCGGTAATTGCTCGAACATCGGAACCAAGTCCACTCATCTCAGCAATTCCACCTGCGTTGTCAGCAACTGGTCCGTAAGCATCGACGGTCATGGTTACACCAACAGTAGCAAGCATACCCATTGCAGCCATTGCAATACAATAGAGTCCGTAATCGGATCCACCGAA
Source organism: Euryarchaeota archaeon TMED99 (assembly GCA_002170315.2). Lineage (GTDB taxonomy): Archaea > Thermoplasmatota > Poseidoniia > Poseidoniales > Poseidoniaceae > MGIIa-L1. Next base: position 36,904 of record NHFA02000033.1, on the reverse strand, counting down.
GTGATTTGCTCCAAAGATACCAGCGGCAATCAAAATGATTGGAATGAAGGTCGACATCATACCAACTGAAAGGCCTGCAATAGCATTGGTTGCTGGTCCAGTCTTGGACATTTCACCGATGTGAGGGATGGCTTTGGTTTTGACTCCAAAGACTGGTTCGATTCCGGTGTAGTATTCGGTGATGAGACCGATTGCAATACCGACAACGCTACCCAATACTACAGAATGCATGACTCCAATTTCAACGTCGATGTAATTTCCTTCAATAGCGAAATAGCCACCAGCCCAAAACAGAATCGCTGCGATGAACGTAGTGTTACGAAGTGCTGCTGCTGCATCTTTGCCGTTCTTGAGAACATACATTGAGAATACACCAATGATGGATGCGACGTATCCGATGAGTCCAAGCAGAATAGGCATCATAATGTAATCAGAGGCGCCGGTGAAGCCATCTCCACCAAATCCATCAGAACTTGCGATGATCATTGCTGCGATGATTGAACCGACAAACGATTCAAAGATATCTGCACCCATTCCAGCAACGTCACCGACGTTGTCACCAACGTTATCTGCGATAACACCTGGATTTCGTGGGTCGTCTTCTGGAATTCCTGCTTCGACTTTACCGACCAAGTCAGCTCCGACGTCAGCAGCCTTGGTGTAAATACCGCCACCAACACGTGCGAACAGGGCGATGGATGAAGCACCCATACCGAATCCTGCAGCAGCAGAAAGGTCTGGATTTGCATCACCAGCGCCAAGCCAGTATGCGACAAGAGAGATACCAAGCAGGCCAAGACCTCCGACTGAGAGACCCATAACAGCCCCTCCGTTGTAGGATACGGCTAATGCTCCAGCCTTACCATCGTTCTTTGCAGCCATAGTGGTTCGGCCGTTGGCTGAAGTAGCCGCACGCATTCCTGAGAATCCTGCAGCAACGGATGCAAGAGCTCCACCAAAGAAGGCAAGAGCGGTATTCATGTCATTGAGTTGCGTAAGTGCAGCACCGACAACAACGACGAAAATGGCGAGGACTCGGTATTCTGCAAACAGGAACGCCATAGCGCCTTTTTGAACTTCTTCAGTGATATTGGCAACCTTTTCATTGTCAATTTTCACTTTGTTTACTTGTTGGTACAGCATAAACGCAACCACAAGTCCGAAAAGACCTGCACCTGCGGCAATCATTGGTATATTATCCATCATTATAGAACACCTGTAATTCCGGCGACCAAAGAACCCTTCATAAGAGGTTCCCCCAATAAATGCCCGCGTTTACGGCTTTTAATGGGTTCATTCGACTCGCCGATAGCCAATCTCAAGAGCCAAAAGAAGCAATTCTTCAAAGAGGAGAGGCGCACACACTGTATCGATGAGTCTCAGTGCAGAGGATATCTTGGCCGAAATTGGCCCAGTTCAAGCAATCCTTGATGAGCATGATGGCGTTGTCACCGTCTTGGATACAACCGATGGCAATATTATGCTCTCTCTGGATGGAGGGTGCAACGGTTGTTCTTCTACTCCAATGACGGCTATGCAGATTTATTACTCCCTCAAAAAATTGGATTACATCAACGATGTGATTTTTGTCAACGGCGAACTTCCCGAATACATGCGCACCTTCATCGACCAGAAAATGGCAAAGGAAGCGTCGAGTACCGAGCAAGTTGATACGGACTCTTCTCAGCCACGTGGCGAGATTCTCTAATCACTCTTCTTCGCTGGATTTACCAATCGTATGCGGATTGGCACCAAAGGATACATTTTCTCCCTTGATGTTCATTCTCGCTGAAATGGCTATAACGATACACACTAAGGAAAGTGGTTTGGGAAGATAATTGGAACCCCACAACTCTCCACCGGAGAGCGAAAGCCACCATAATACTCCAGCTGCACTTAGAAGTAAAACAGCAATGAGGTTTTGAACAATATTTTCTGCTTTTTCAGAACGTGAAAAGGTTGCGATAAAGGTAAACAGAAGGGCTGAAACGCCGCAGAGCATCTCAGCCAGATGTTCGATGAACACAACGCTGACCATGAACAAGCCAGTGGGTTGTGGTTCTTCAACATGAAGTTCAACGGTAAAGGAATAAGAGCAATGTTTGAGAAGGGTCGAGTGCATCATCACTCATGGCAGGCGGCGGTTTTGTTCTTCCAAAGGCTCGGCCGAACGGTCCGCCATATTTTTCTCGAAACCAAGTCGCAACAGTACTTCACCAAGTTGCGGTTTTACTCGAACTCAACGGAGCCAATGTATTCCGAGTTCGCTCATATCAAAACGCAAGCAGAATGCTCGGTGGACTCACCGAAGATTTAGGCGAATTAGTCGCAACTGGGCGGCTTTTTGAAATGAAAGGTATAGGAAAAGGACTGGGTTCTGCACTCACTCAAGCCATTGGTGAAGGGCGATGGCCCAGTGATTGGCAAGACCTGCATGAACAAACGCCAAAGGGTTTGATCGAAATGCTCGGAATACCTGGTCTTGGCCCAAAGCGTATCAAACTGATGAATGTGGAGTTAGGGGTTGACTCTGTTACGACTCTGAAGCAAGCGGCACTTGATGGGCGTATTGCTCCGATGAAGGGTTTTGGAGAAAAATCTCAGCAGCGAATGTTGGATGGTATCGATTTACTTGCTCGATTTAGAGCACGAAGGCGGCTTGATGTCGGGTTGAAGTATGGCGAGGCTTTTCAGACCAAAATCGCATCACTCGATGGCGTTATTAAAGCACAATTAGCCGGAAGCGCAAGAAGAAGAAAAGAAACAATTGGAGATTTGGATTTGGTGGTTGCTGTTGAAAGTGAACAGCATGAGATGGTCTCAGAAGCGATACTTGGACTACCGGGAATTGCAGATGTCAAAGGTGCTGGCGATTCAAAAATCAGTCTTATTCTTGATACCAGTGTCTTTGAAGGCGGATTTACAGTTGGCCATATTGACCCTAATGTGTTGGAGGCAATTGGAGGCGATGATTACGAGCAACTGGAAAGTGGCGGCACGATTGACGCTCAAGTTCGACTGGTCCCGCCAGAAGTATTCCCATTTACGCTCGCTTATTTCACCGGCAGTAAAGAGCACAACATTGCCATGCGCCAACGCGCTATTGACCGCGGTTTAAAACTCAATGAATTTGGATTGATTCCAGACGAAAAGGCCGGGGATTTGAAAGGAATGGCTGCAGCGAAGTTTTCGCTACCTGCTGCTGATGAAGCCGACATTTATCGCCACCTTGAGCTTGAATGGGTAACCCCTGAACTGAGAGAGGATACGGGCGAGATTGCTGCTGCAGAATCCTCTGGACTCCCCTCACTTCTCACCGGAAAGGATATTCGAGGAGCATTACACAACCATACCACGCTTTCTGACGGAGAGGCCACGCTTGAAGAAATGGCAGATACAGCACGTAAGATGGGTTGGAATTGGTTGGGTATCGCTGACCATTCCCCGACCCTCAAAATTGCAAACGGAGCCAGTGCTGAAGATTTACTGAAGCAAGGTGAGACGATTCGTCAATACAATGCTACTTGGAAAGAAGAAGGTGTTGACTTCAGATTATTCCACGGTGTAGAATCTGATATTCTTGAAGGAGGAAAACTCGATCACCCTGATGATGTGCTCGAACAATTGGACTACACTGTTGCATCAGTTCACGCCCTTTCAAAATGGAAAGCACGTGATGAAATTCAAAATACTGAAGAATTAATTCGTTGTATTGATCATCCATCGACAACCATTCTCGGTCATCCAACAGGACGAATTCTTCAGGGAAGGGATGGTTATGAAGTGGACCTGTTTGCTATTCTTGAGCACATGGCGGAACACAATGATGAGGGACGCCTCAAAGCAGTTGAATTGAATGCAAGTCCTTACCGTTTGGATTTAGACTGGCGGTTGTGCAAGCATGCCAAAGGATTGGGTGTTCCCGTCATCATCAACCCGGATGCGCATTCAATACGTGGTTTAGCAGATGTGAGTTATGGTGTGATGGCCGCTCGAAAGGGATGGATAGAACCTCAAAATGTTCTTAACTCGCTCTCGGGAAGTGAGATGTCACAACGTCTTGCTTAAGCGAATTTGAACCACACCTTCATGCCACACGGCCTGTTGGGCTCATCATGCGCCTTCTGAGGACTCTCATTATTGGTGGAGTCATGTTGATTCCCGGTCTACTCTTGTCGATGCTCGTTTGGTACCTTGCTGGTCAGCCAGTTACAGAACCAATGGAATCGCTCATCTGTAATGGCATACCTCTACTTTCAGTCAGTATCGGATTGTTTTTCGGGTGGAAAACCGGTGAAGCATACGCAGTGAAAATGGAGTCATGAGGTGTGATTGAATGTCTAACGTGAATATCGAGCAGTGGCATGAATTATGCAATACTTTTGAACAATTTTTCACCCTCGTAAATGGTGAAGTCGAGTTTAGTGAAGATGCGCTTCGCTTCATATCACCTCCAGATCAAGTTCAGACGAGTCTATTCCTCTATCGAAAAGGAAACTTTGCCGCATCTATGCCTTTGCATGGTATTGACGCAAAAGTGGAAGAAGTTCATTTCAATCAAGAAAATTTTGAAATCAAACTTTTGGGCGATGGTGTTGATTATACTTACAAAGTCCCTCCACAACTCGTGAAGGGTGAATGAGATGAAACGGAGTGAAAAAGCACAACGAATTGCCGCTATGCTTGAGGAGTTTTATCCTGAAACTCCCGTTCCCCTCGACCATGAAAATGATTTCCAACTGCTGGTAGCAGTTTTGATGAGTGCCCAAACAACTGACCTCAAGGTCAACCAAGTCACTCCAGCCCTTTTTTCTAAAGCACCGACTCCAGAAGCAATGGTGAAACTCAGTGTTGAGGTCATCCTTAACGACATACGCCAAGTAGGGCTCGCTCCTACCAAAGCGAAGAATATTCACCGATTATCAGAATTACTCATCGAACGACACGATGGAATTGTTCCGCAAACGTTTCAGGAGCTCGAAGATTTGCCAGGTGTTGGTCACAAAACTGCAGGTGTTGTCATGGCCCAAGCATTTGGAGTGCCTGCATTCCCAATCGATACTCACATCCATCGACTTGCTGCTCGATGGGGACTTTCAAACGACACGACAGTACAGAAAACTGAGCGCGACCTCAAAGCGATTTTTCCAAAAGAGATTTGGAATAAATTACATTTGCAAATTATTTTCTTTGGAAGAGAATATTGCCCTGCGAGAGGGCACGACCTTACAACGTGTCCAATTTGCTCTTGGACTGCAACGAAGAAGCGAATTGCTCAAGAGATGAAACGCTAATTCAGAAGATGGTAATGTTTCGGGAAGCAATGTTTACCAGGACTAAAGCGCCGACGATGATTGTAGTGACACGAAGTGCAGTGTGCTGATTGGTATCATCATGAGATTCTCTCAGCAATGCATAGCCAATCATTCCCAGTCCGATGGTTTGGAGAATCATACTGAATGAACTGATAACGCGATTCAAGTCGGAATGGAATTCTGTATCCTCTAACATCTGAACGTCTTGGCCCTCGACGGCCATGTCATAATCAACTAAGGACGGTGCTCCGTCCATCTCAATAACTTCGACAAAAACAACCGAAGCAAGAATCAAGATTACTCCGAGCATAAGCCAACGGTGAAACGAGTAACTGAGTGCCGATTGTTGGAATCCAGCAGCAGGCTGATATGGAGAAGGAGCAGCTTGAATTGCCGGCTGTGGTGGAGTCGGAGGGGCAGGTGGCGGGGGTACTTGCATGACAATTCATCTTACAATCGGGTTATGATTGTTGGGATATTTCACACGTTGAAAAGGGCAGCAGCAGATTCAAGAATGAGTGAAGTGATGTACGAGGTAATTCCTGCAATCCAAAGCAATTGAATCGATTGGCCAAGAGCAGTCGTCATTCCGCCACCACGAAGTCGATTCGAAATGATGGAAACCGCCCACACTTGGAAAAGGATGAGAATGGAAACGATAATTTTGAACAACCGAATATTTTCTTCTACTCCAGACGCATCGTCCATGATTGGGAGAGCGATTTGTGCACCGAACTGAGCGAGGTCAACATTGCTGTTCTCAGTAAACGTAGTAGCAATTCCCGCAATAGAATCACCAAGACGCATGACAATAGAAATCGTAACGTTTAGACTGGTCACACAAGCGATAAGTAATCCTAGAGCAACACCGCGCATTGTGTTCGCAGATAAAGACCTGCGACGGCGGAGAGAAAGAAGGCTACCCACCGTTCGAGAGACCATTTCAGCGGTTCGAGCCGGTTGTCCAGAAGACTGAGACCCTTCGATGTAGATACGAGTATAACGAGATATCACAGCGGAGTTCGTGTCCGCATTGAAGTAATCCCAGGCTCGATCCGAATCTATTCGTGTCGAAAGACGACGTTCCAAACGATCAATGGAGTCATCAAGCATTCCGAAATCAATGCCACGTAGCGCTTTAATCGTAGCAGAAGGTTCTGCTGAACGTGCCTGAGCAGTTCCTCCAAGTGCTCGAATAAAATCAGGATACGTCTCATCTCTGCGGAGAATTTGTCGCTCTTCTCGTGCAACCATCAATGCAGGAATCAGCATTGGCGAAAGGGGAGCAGCAATCAACAGTAAACCATAACGGTCCCATTGTGATGTGACTGCTTCCCAAGCCGAAAGGATAGTGATAATAGTCACGACAAGAAGAATTGCTGTAAGAACAAAAGACATCACCAATGAGCGAACGAAGTTTATTCGAAACGGCGTATCTAAAGAGTCTCGAGCAAAAGTGGGGTCTTCAGGAATAGAGGCGCGGAACGCAAATACTGCACCAACCTGTACGACGGTAAACAACAAACCTGCAAGCAGTAAGAAACGCAAGCGACTTGCAACCATGATTGGCGTATCGCTTGCAGAACCAACTTCGAAAAGAACGAGGTGAATACCGGCGATAACCAAACCAAATAATCCAGCAGAAACTAAAGACACATAGATTTCTTTCATCGTATCAACCGATTCAAGGCGAGTGTCATACAGCGTAGCGTATTGTTCGGAAACTGTTTCTTGTTCAGACCGCATGAACTCATCAATCGGCTGACCTGCTTCAATGGAAAAGGCCATTCTGTCAAGGAAATCGGCCCACAGTGGACTTGGACTTTGTTGCGCAACGATTCGGGATGCTTCAGGCAAAGAGGTATGCCATTTGTCGACAAGGGTCTCGATACGCTTTACTTCAATCGCTAATTCACCATAATCGCTCATCTGCTTCAAAATATCGAAAATCGATTGGGCTGCAACTTCGCCCAGTGAGAGAATCCCCATTCGAGTGATGAACATGTGCATCTCTTTTTCGATCATCGTAGCCGAACGGCGAACTTCGAGTAGAGGGAATACGAAGGCAGCCGAAGCGGTAATGAGAGGAAGAAGGAGAATCAACAGGAAGCTCGAGGAGCCAGTAAAAAGACCTTGATCACCAGTTCCACCTGTAACTGATATCAATATGAAAGCGAATACGAGTCCAGCAACAGCAGCGCCACCAACAAAAAACAGAAGGAACTGCGAGATGGGCATTTCTATGCGACGCAAAGCGATTTGCCAGGAAGACATTCGCTGCATAGATCATCCCTCAATCATGGTTTACGCCTTTCCAACTATCAACGGCTTTATCGAAATGATCCCATCCACTGTTGTAATAAATTCCAAGTAAATCGAAAACATCGTCATAGTGAGTAAGGTCTCGGTCTACCATCCGTTGAAGAGCATCTGCGCGCTTGAGCATTTCATCGTAAATGTCACGCTTATTGGCAAATCCTGCCATTGCTGCAATTTTGTTTTCGAGTAAATGGCTTTGGAACATACCACGGAAATAGTGCTTATCCTTTACAGGGTCCCATTCGAACATACCACGAGTAAGCACACCATCGCTGTGTTTGTTGTATCCAATGACCTCATCAATACCAGTAACACGTCGAGCGATTCCACCACCAGGTGCTTCAACGACTTCTTGGAAAATCGCGAAGTTCAAGTTGTCGAAGAAACGAATTGGAACATTGATAGGGTCACCAGTAAATCGTTGAATCATCTTGACAATCGATGATGCGTGGAATGTAGCAATAACAGGGTGTCCAGTCTGCATAGCTTGGAACGCTGTCGCCCCTTCAACACCACGAATTTCACCGATGATGATGTATCGTGGACGGCTACGCAATGCAGCTTTGAGTAAGTCGAACATCTCAACGCTTGAATCTTCACTCTTCGATGTTCGAGTAACCAGGCGTTGCCATATCTTGTGTCGAACCTTCACTTCAGGAGTGTCTTCTGCAGAATAAATCTTGACGTTGTGGTCAATAAACGGTAGAATTGCGTTCAATGTCGTTGTTTTTCCGGAAGCGGTTTCACCAGACACGAGCACGGACATTCCGTATTCAAGACAAATCCAGATATAGGCCGCAACTTGAGATGAAATCGTACCCCATGCAATCAGTTGAGTAATCGAAATTGTCTCCTCAGCAAACTTACGAATGGTAAACGAAGGACCGAGCATTGATACATCGTCTGAGAAAATAATGTTGATACGAGAGCCGTCGAGTAAAGCACCATCGATAATTGGTTTATTGTCTGAAACTGGGCGACCAATACGTTCTGACATTGCACGTAAGAAACGAGCGAGAACGTCACGGTCACGGAATCGAATATTGGAGGATACCATTCCAAACACCTTGTGGTCCATGTGAACGTGTTTCAAGCCAATCGAGTGAATATCTTCCAGCATTTCATCAGAAAGAAGCGGTTCAAGAGGACCGTTTCGGATCAAATCACGGATGATGATGTATTGCAATCGTTCACGCTGCTCAGGAGTAACAAGCATACGCTTGTCATCCAAACCCATCATTTCCCACATGCGTCCTTGACGGCGAACTGTTGTGGTAAGTTCGGATTCAAGAACGGTATATTGGTCAATCATTCGAGCGAGAATTGATTCGAATTCCGAATCAGTGGTAAAGGTCGGAGCACTCGGTGCTTCTTGCAAGAGCGTTTCAACAAGTTGACGACGAATATTTTCCTCTTCTTCTGTCAATTGTGGCTCTAAACCAAACCAGAGAACTTGCCCGCCACCTTCTTCATCGGCAGGAGGTTCGTAAATGTGAATGAAAATAGGCTCCTTGGCAAGATAAATTAGATTGAGGGGGCGTTGTTTTTTGGCATCTCTATCGAGCGGCCCGTAGTAGGTCGGTCGAGATCCGTATTTCGCCTCAAAGTCACGAACCCATTCACCGACGTGGGGGTGTGCGTTCATGACCGCATTCAGGTCACCACGTGCAAATTTGAGTTCTTCTTCAACCATCTCAAAATCCCCCTCAACTCACCGCAGTAATATCGACAATGAAGCCCATACTCGGTTCAACACGCCATCCAATTGATGTTTGGACTGGGCCTGCGGCACGTAAGAAACGTGTAACGACAATGTTTCGTTTAATTTCGCCTCCAATCATATTGGTCGTGAGGTCCAGTACAATTTCAGCAGAACTGCGCATGTTGTGCATTAATTTTTCATCCATTTCTTCAGGGTCGACACACAGCATGAGCGAGCGACCTTTCGAGGAGATTTGACGAAGGCGCTGCATCAAATTGAAGCGACTCACATCATCCAGTTCAGAAGGCATAATTGAGCTCGCTGAATCGATAACGACAACATCAGCCAACTCAATGGCTTCTGAATCTAAAAGTTGTTCGAGTTTTACTTCAGGCTTAGCTTCAGCAATCGTTCCGAATCGGCTGAAAACCAGAAGTTTTCCTTCACGGACTGCATCGGTAACGCCGTATCCAATAGATTCCATTTGCTCGATCCACCCACGAGTCGTGAGTTCAGTCGTGATGACCAAGACTTTGACTCCATTTTCCACTAATCCATAGACCAGTCGTTGAGAAATCAGAGATTTACCGCCACCAACTGCCCCTTGAAGGACATAGAGAGAACGGTTAGGAAGGCGAAGGCCCATCGAATCTGCCAATGAATCCGTTTCGAGGTCATATGGGAATCCGTCTTCGATTGGCTTGTGTGCCGTAGTCAACGGATTTTCGTCACCGTGTTCAGGATTCATGCAATTGCACCTCCTCAACCATTTCTGCACTCATCGATATACCAGCAACACTGATTGAACGAGCAATTGCATAGATTGAAATTTCTTCTGAGTCTGTGTAACCGTCAAAGGCGGTGTCCGCCATTTTGACTTCGAGTAAAACATGTGGGGCCCAATCAACAGCAGTGTTCGGGAAAAATTCGAGATTTGTTATTGAAGTTTGAGGAAGGGTCACACCGTCGACAACAACAGCGAGGGAATCTTCATCCATAGAGTGGACTCCAGTATTCTGAATGTAGAAGGTGATTTCATTGAGTGCGCCAGGGGTTGCACCAAGTTCCAAAGAGACCATCATAGGGTCTCCGGCAAAATCGATGCCTATCTCTTCAGAGAGTTGTAACCCATTTTGTTGTTGTTGCATCACTCGTGAGGTTGAAGACCACTCTTGTATCAAAACGGCGCTAGCAGCACTTGAAATCAACAATGCCGTGACCAGCATAATGATTGTCGATGCGCCGCCGTCTGCCATTTCTTCACCTCAAACTGGAACAACGATGGTTCGAGAGACGCTCGTTTCGCCGACGGTTAAACTCATTCGAGTGTGCAAAGGCGTAGGGCCTTCACTTGCACCAATAACAGAAATTGTCTCTCCGGAAAACCAATTCTCTTTCACAATTGAAGGAGAGAAATCCGTTGAGGTTATCTTCGAGGGTGACGAGCCGTCAAGGAAAAACCACACGCCATCGGTGGAAAGTGTCTCTGAGCCACCATTCGTGACATCAGCATGTAAGTATCGCTTGATTTCCGAATCAAAGTCTGCGTTGAGTCCACCCGGTTGATTTTCAACTTCGATCGTAGCAGGGTCCGCATCGCAGACTCCACGGTTAACAATAGGTTCAATCGACGTAATGACACCTGTAGTCACGGTGAAACCTACGCTAAATCCAGGGCAGTCAGCCGAGATGAGTTGCCCATCAACGTATCCTGTACCACCGGAAACTATGGTAACTGCATGTATTGAGTTCAGGTATTGTGCACTGTCAATCGTGATGATTGGGGCTGGTGTTTGAGCAGATTCAATCACTTCTAAAGAAGTAGCTGTTTGACTGCTTAATGTTGTGATGGCCATTGAAAAGACCAACAACATTGAGATCCCAACAATGAGACCTCCAACACCAACCGATGCGCCCATATCAGACTTCACCTCGAAGTGATTTCACGTTTCGCCATGAACTTACAAGCGATGAAAACGTGAGCAACTCCTTGTGTGTCAAGTGGTCGTCAAGAGCGGCTTCTGATTCACCGGGTTCTGCAAGTTGGACAATAGCGAGGACTTTTCGCCCTTCATCATCGGTAAGCATTCCAGAAGCCATTGCTTTCTGAGCAAAACTCACTGCAGCCATTCCAGACATGTTCGCAAGTAACAGCGCTGAAATGGTTGGTGCACCGACATGATTTGTTTCTGTGTGAGATCCAAAGGATGGAGCATGCAAAAATGGATTTGCTGCCAATGCCTGTGCTTCGTATAATTCTACGAGCGGGGCTTCATCGGTACCCATCATTCGGTCAGTTCCAGAGACACTAATTGTCTCACCGGATGCGGTAACAATCGTGTCACCTTCCATAACTGCAGTATCTCCATCACCGTCGGGTTGAGACTCACCTGAATTCGAACCTGAAGGTCCTTCATCGAGACGAACTTCAACCATACGCAAGACATCTTCTACCATGTCAAGCCGAGTACTAATCAAACGCTCGAGGCCTGATGTGTCAACAGTCGTGGCCACTGGAGCGGGGGTTGAAGCCGGTGCCAGATTTGCAGCAACTGTTGGAACACTACCGATACTGTTGAGGCGTGCCTTGGTAAGACCTGGACTAATTGTCCATGCATCTTCTTCACCAAGTTCACCCTGTTCAGGGAGCGGTACTTGCTCAATAGCAATGTTCGACATAATCTTGAGGCGCTCTTCGGTAAGAGCAGCATCTGCGTCTTGATTTTGGTTGGTATTTTTACTAAAAGGCCATGCCATAATTATTCCTCCATGAGTATTCTAACTGAAGTTAAAATCAAACCACCCGTGCTCCAGCTTCTACAGAATCAACATTCAGAGTCAAGTGGGTTGAGCCACCAGTGCCTATGTGGATTGAAAGATCGATTGTGGTATCACCTGCCGCATTACCTGCTGCGCAGTCAATACCGTTGTCGTCTGCATTGATCCACAAAACATACTGTTGTTTAGGCTGGAGTTCAACGGTAGCTGCGAGAACTCCATTATCTCCATTGTGCATTTCTTGAACATCCGCATCTTGACCAAAGACACCTTCGATGAGACCATCATCACAAAACATTTGATACGTGATGGTATTGATTCGAATCGGTGTACTGCCCGGAGCGAGTGTAGCGGTGAAGAAGTAAGCGGTGTCAGAATCATATTCTGCTAAACCACCATTTGCTCCATTTGCGACAAAGCCGTCATAGATGACAAACTTTCCAGCGAGATTCTTTGCAGTGTCGTCACCGGTAGTTTCGGCATTCTGCTGCAACTTCTCTGCAGTTTGAATAATCACTGCTGCTGCGACTGCTGCAACCAAAATGAGTGCGATGAAAACAATCATTGCACCAATACCAATTGCTGCAACATTGTCCTCTTGGACTTGCTTTTGGTCAGTCTTCATACAACCACCGCCCCTGCGCTAACATCTGAACCATAATTCAACGATTCAAACGTGTATCCACCGTATACCGATTGAATGACGAGAGAATGTTCTTCATTTGCGGTCGGTTCACAGTCTGCAATGGTTGCAGATGGTAAAGTAAGGTCATAGGTCGTGTGGGGTGCTAACAAAGTACCGAGGGGCAAACCAGCATCAGTACCAACGAGTGAAGTTAGGGCAAACGTTCCATACACTGCTCCATTACTGCAAACGATTGCAAAATCGATATCAGCTGGAGCAATTTCTGCAGAACCTGGTGCTAATTCAAAGGTGATGTACAAATCATCGTTCTGTATCACCATGACACTGATGACGACCACTTTGGAGGAAAGCATGTTTGTCGTCTCTGCACCCGTGTTCTGGGCGTTTTGTTGTAATTTTTCGGCTGTTGATATAATTACAGCTGCTGCAACTGAGGCAACCAAAATTAGTGCGATAAAGACGATCATCGCGCCAATACCGATGGCTGCTAAATCGTCGCGTTTTTCATTCGTATTTTCTTTCATAATTTCACCGTTTTTAGAATCCCCCAATACAGGGTGGAAAAGATTGAGTTCAAGACTGACCTCCTGAACCCATGTTAATTCGAAGTGGAATCCGAATGATTGCCACTTCATCTGGAGCAAGACGTGACACAAAGGGCACCTTGTCCGAAATGTAGCCTGGTGGGAACCAAGGCGTAAGGAGAATATCTGTAAGAGGTTCCATCGAACGGTTTTGTGCACGGATGGTCACAAAGACTTCACCGGTTCGTATTTCATAACCCGTGGAGATTGCGAGTTTTCGAGAAAGCGGGATTTCATCCGCAGCCTGACGGCGATTTGTTGCGACATTGAAACGGACGGGGAGGTTTCCACCAGGTGCGATGGTTGGAAGGTCAACCGAAGAAGGAGTTGCTGTCCACCCTTCTGGAACTGGAGGAGAGAGGCGCATTGGAGGCATGGCGACAGGTCCGTCGTTGATGATGCGGACTACGAGAACACCTTCATCACCACCTGCTGGCCAACGGGTTTCCAATCCCATCCAAAAATGACGGAACAGGAAAGGATTCAGGGTCGAAGTATTACCGCCAATGAGGTCATCGACAAGGAATTCAACTTCGCCAGCAGCACCACCGACATCACCTATTTCTGCAGCACCAGTTGCGCTGCGAAGGCGNAGNAGAATCGTTTCAATATCTTCTTCACTNACNCGCTTCTCATTGAGGAGACGATGNAGCATAGCGATGTTACGGCGAAGATACAAGACATCTTCTTCAAGTTCNATAAGAGAGGCTTCAGCATTCTTTACGCTTGCTAATGCACGACGTAGTTTGTGAGAGCGTAAAAATCTCCTCGCTTCGCCAATTTCAAGTTCTGTACCCGCCAATGAGTTCGCATCGTTCTGAGCGACTCCGAGGACCATTGTCTCCAAATCTCGAGAAATTGCCATCGCTTGTTCAGACAGCATCTCTGTGTTCTGCTGACTTGATGATTCGTCACCGGCAGCGTCTGTAGGAGGCATGGGGGGAGGAGAGCCTCTCGATTGAGCCTCGTCGAATTGAGGCATTTCATCAAGTGACTTCTCTTCAGAGGTCATGTCGACTTCATCCATATCAGACATCTTCATTCACCTCTTCGTTTGTAGCACTGCCTTCCGAGTTCGTAGGCATTGGAGGTTCAAGGTCTCCAAAGATTTCATCGATGTTCAAACCGTCAACGGCGAGTTCATTGAAGAGTCGTGCTGGATCACTCAAATCTCTCTCAATTCGAACNGATTTCACTTCGATATCGGTAAGACGCCCATACAGCGAACCATAAGCAGAATCTGCACGCTTGATGATAAGCCAAACACCAATCATAACCACTGCAATGTATGAAATCAAACTTACCAAATTCGTTTGGTCTGTCGAGAGAGATGGCGGTAGTCCGAGAACAACGGCGAGCATACCAAGAACTGGAACTGCGAGAATAACGCTGAGTTGGCGACGAGTGTCTGCTAATTCTTCAAAGTGGTCTGAGTAAAGCGTTGAGACACCTTTACGCGCTCGCTGGTAATCTTCATGCAATAACCTAAACTCTTCGGTACTGCCCCAACTTACTCGCCATATCCAGAGAGCACCAAGGGTCAAGACCACAAAGCCCCACCAAGCGTATTGGAAGATGTGGAATGAGAATCCAAGTCCGACGACACCAGAATAAATACCGAGCAATCGGAAATTCTCATTTTGAGCAGTCAAGCGGAACAGAATAACCGACACGAGCATGAAAACAATACAAGCAATGAAACTATTCGATACGCCTGGAGATTGGGATTTGACATCTTCAATCAGACTTAGCTGGTCGTTTGCTTTGATGTTACTGTCCATGTAAGAAGCGTTGAGAGACGCAATACATGTCGCATCAGCCCGTTGAGACCACCAATCGATAGAGTCCGCTTTCACGACCCATTGCAGGGTATAAGTATCGCCAGGGAAAAAGAATGGAATCATCGAGGTGTTCAATCCACCATTTACCGTTCGGTTATACATCGGAGGTTGGTCGCCTGCTGCATTTGACAGAGTCAAGACATCGCATTGTAATTCAACAGTCACATCAAGAGCAGAAGCAGACCCAACATTCTGGACAACGACTGAAATTGTAGTCTCAGTACCTTCTTCAAAGTAACCAGAATTCGAAGATACGCTCTTAATCATCGGGTCTGCGAAAACCGCTAAGACAAGCGTGAACGTTTCCTCATCATACTGTGTATAACCTGCGTTCTCATCGGGGTGATACAGTCGGAACGTGAGGTTCCAGCCATCNCCTGGAAGAATGAATCCACGATCAGGGATATCGACCTCGAGTTTGATGTTTGAAGTATCCCAAGCGACTTGTTCAAGCAGAGAGTAGCGAGATGTCGGCCCAAGTGATGAAGTCCCACATTCCGCTTCTAAATCGAGAAGATGCTTGACTACCGAGCCGTCAATTTTCTCCTCAACAAGAGTAAAGTTCCAAGAATATTCGGACTCAACAAGACCCATAGCATTGAGATNTAACAGGCGTTCAGAGTTGCACAATTCGACTTCATATGCAGCCTCAGAGGAATTGCTCACAGGAATGTGAGTGTGAGGAATAGAAACTTCAACAGGGTCATTATCGTTCTCATTCGGAGCCAATCCGATTTCACCGGCTGAGTAGAAACGAGACATCACGAGTTGGGTTGAAAATTCTCCGCTTCCTTGAACTGTAAGGTCCATTGGTTGGAGGAAGATAGTCAGATCAGCACTCAATGACANCAGTGGGTTCGGGACCATTCCAACAACAGTGAAGGAATGAACAACAGGCGTATTTCGAGGAAGGAAGATCGTCGAAGGTTGACTTACCATTTGCCAGTCGGCAGAGAGGTTGGGCAAACCAGGGCGAGTGATGGTGTAGGCAGCGCTTACAGTGACATCCCTGTTACCAGTATTGGTGAGCGTAACTTCCCATGTNCGATCGGATTCTGGCATAAATTCCATGACCGAGGGCCAATCGTTTGATTCAACGATGAACANGGGTTGCACAATCAATTTAATCACGTGACTGTTGTATTCCTTACCATCAGAACTCAGCACGGTNATCGTAAGATTGTAACTGTCACCTTGTGCCATCGAATCGGATGAGGTCAGTTCAGGAATCGTCACGGTAATTTGGTCCATAAAGGACTGATTGATTGGAATGGTCTCAGTCATGGTGTAATCAGACAATGAAAGGTCGCCCTCTACAGTGAAATTAACAGTAATCGATTCTTCTAAATTACCGCGATTGGTCAAATTGAATTCGATGTCTTCTTCAGTACCCGGCGTCACCGCTAATTCTTCAATTGCTGAAATTACGAACGAATGATTTTCGGAGATGTTCGCTACTATGTTCGATGAAAGTGCAATTTGCCCTTCATCTGCAGTGACCAACACAGTTGCCATGTAGAATTCGTCATAATTCGCATCGCCGTTTGCAGTCATTCGAACCCGTATGGAATCCTCATACCCAGCAGCGATAAACAGCTTGTTGTTCACTGGAGATACGATTTCAAACTCAACATCTCCTGCTTGCGAGGTATCAATTGCGACAGTGAAATCTGTTGGAGCATTTCCAGTATTTCGAACAAAGATAGTATGTTCCTCTGATTTCGTAACCTCGAGTTGCTCGGTGTGATTTGTAGGAGAGAGTGATGCATCATAGATTTGCCCAACGACAACATAGACAATGAATCGCTCCCCAATCCTCTGTCCAGAATAAGGATCTTCAACTTGAATCGGTATCGGTTGAACTAAGCCTGAAGGTGCCAGGGAGTCGGTTCTTACGTTCAGTGTCACAATGCTTGTATGGGTGACATTCGGATTGAAAGTGCCTGAATCAACAGTACCATCAGATATATCGGAAGTCAAGTTCTCGATAACGGTGTCCGTTTCACTGAAATTAGCAATCCAGTTCTCAGGCAGGTCGTCATCAATAACTCGAAGTCTGTAGGAAGAAACATCGTTTCCAGTGTTCGCAAATTGAAGTGGGATTTGATTTTCAATTCCAACATCTACGTCTTGTGGATAGTTCGGACCAAGGAACTCGCCGCTGACAACCGAAGGAACGATCAAAGTGTATTCACGCGTAACCGCTACAGCGCTCACTTGACTGAATTCAAGAGCGGCACTGAGTGTTGGCGTGACCGTCACTGCGACTGTAAAAGTACCCGCAAGAGGGTATTCGCCTCCGGTTGGCCCTGCTATGTTGAGCGTCGTATTTCGACTCGCATTCGGTAGCAATCCATTGTAAATCGGATTGGTCAAAGATACAGACCATCTCGAGGCTTCACTGAAACCGCCATCACTCGCACTTTCGAAGTTCGTCGTGAATGAAATGGTGGCATTGAGCGTTTCTTGACGCAGAGATGGAGAGCCAGGTGGCTCATTGAGTGGGAGATTGTGGAACACGCGAAGTTTGAGTGCAGGGTTTCGAGAAATAATCGTTCCAGTAAGTGCAGCTGCGATTTCTTCTGTTGACAGTGTTTGAGGAACGGTATTGATTCCTGGATCGACAACGATGGTCGGTGAAACTTTGACTGAGGCATTGTCAAGGGTTGGCAACCCGCCGCTCAAGGGCTGACAAGAAACCCACAGGCCAACGATATCTCCAGCTGTATTATGCTCACTGGTAACAATAGGAGATTGGATTGGAGGTGCAATGACCTTCACTTGAACGATTTCAGAGCCACCGGAAGGAATGACGCGAGTAATGTATTGGGTACTACCGAGTGTACCTATTTCCAATGTCCAGTTAAGGGCATTAAGTGCGAATCCTGAGCCAAGACTGAAGGCTGAAGAAACACTACCATTGTTGTAAACACGAACNGTAAAGTTCGCAGAACCACCGGGGATGATTGGTAAGGCGACGTCGGCGCCTGCGCCTTCAAAGACTGCTTCGCCCTTGAAGAAATCTCCAACCATGACGCGCCCTATTGCAGTAATCTGGTAATTATCAGGTGAGGATTGAGAGGTGAAAACGAGCGTAATTGTATCCGTCATCGAGCGTTGAGCACTTGAAGGGACATTGACTTCAACAGAAATCAAGCGAACAGCATCTTTCGCAAGGTCATTTGCGCCAAAGGAAGGTGGAACACCTGAAGTCCATCCTGGAGTAATACTTTCACTCATTGAGATATCGAATCGGTCGTTCGCTTCACCAGTATTCTTAACGACAAAGGTTACCGTGACTGTCTCACCAGGCTCAGCAACAATGGTTGATGGTTGAAGGACTTCGGCATTGTAATCTGAAAATTTGACCCATCGTTCGATCTTTAACGAGGGTTGGACAACCGGGTCTGAAGTCCATCCTGTTCCGGAAAAAGTCACNGTAGCAGAGAAATTCCAAACTCCGGTTATGCCGAGACTGGTAATATTGACGTCTGCCGTAAGTACCTTTGAATCTTGAACTGGAGAGAAAGTGAAACTCCCTGGATTGAGAAGAAC
This sequence comes from Euryarchaeota archaeon TMED99, assembly GCA_002170315.2. Classification (GTDB taxonomy): domain Archaea; phylum Thermoplasmatota; class Poseidoniia; order Poseidoniales; family Poseidoniaceae; genus MGIIa-L1. Next base: position 18,164 of record NHFA02000033.1, on the reverse strand, counting down.
AGTGTTGGAGAGGATTTCGTGAGTAGTTGATGTGGAATTACTCGTGAGAATGATGGACATCTGAGCACTCAGTGCCTTTACACCGGAGTTTGTAACGGTCATTTCAACGAGATTCGATGTCTGAGGCATGACCATTCGATTCGTAGACGTGGAAACTGTCGGAAGATTGTTTGATGAAATCTCGCCAAAGTGTTTGTTTTCTACAGAAAATGAGATTGGGAGTGCTTGAATATTATTGAGCAGTTGATTACCGGCTTCGTTGGATGATTGAATTTTCACTCTCAATTCTTGTCCAGCACCTGTCGTAGCATTCCAAGTGAAGGTAACTGGAGCCAAGTCAAGCGTACCTCCGTTGCCGGTTCGAGTGCCAAGTGAAATGGTCTTGCCAGGAACGTCAGTAAATCCGAGAATGGGGGAGCCTTTGTGTTGCAAGACAAGCCAAAGGTCTCCGCTTCCACTACCTGTGGCAGAAATGTTTGCAGTGATTTTGTGTTCTCCGGGCTCAAGGAACAGTGCGCCATCGATCATTGCAGACCCGGATTGGCTGACGGAGAGAGGGTTTCTGAATGTAAAATCGAGTTGTGAATTTCGAGCAGAAGTGTCTGAATCTTCGGATTCATCGGCGCTGACGAGAGGTAAAAACGAGGGGACGAGAAACAGTGCTACGAGAAGAGCGGCCAAAGTCGTTTGATTCAATCGAAGATTAAGCAGATGTACCACTTCCTGGTTTCTCAAAGTTGGCGATTGTAACTTTCTTACCTTGCTTGCGCCATTGGAGGAGGAGTTGCTCGAGGAGACGTTCATGTTCACTGTCCGAAATGCCGAGTCGTCGACGTTCATCCCAGAGAAGTAATTGTTCGGTTTGTGTAAGCAGAGAGTCACGTAAGTAGAGTTCGAGTGTTCGACGATAGGCATCGCGGTCTGAGACAGCATATACGATGGCGTCACCAGGCAAGTGGTCTGCTCGGTTCTGGATGATGTTTCCAAGCGTCAATGCTTCGTCGTAGGCAAGATTGCGCTTATCGAGTTCGCTTTGGATGGTGCTCGCAATAGTTTGAAGTTCCAACTTGCTGTTTGCACGTTGAATCTTTTTGGAATACCGGCGACAACGTCGAGACATACGCTTAGCCACCATAGACCTCTTAACACTCGCCGGTTATTGAAAGAATCGGTCTCAATGCAATGATTCACCCGATATGCAAGAGGTTCAAATCATCCTGCATAAACAACAGGCTGCAAGGCATAAAACAATCTCTTTCTATCACAAAAGAGGCTTTCTCAACCAAAAGTGAGCAAATGCAATGCTTCATGGCCTCCGGACATCTCGCAAGTGTATGAACGAACCGAAAACACACGAAGTAGGACAACTCGCTCCGCTGTTTAATTGCGCAGACTCTGATGGTAAAATACATGATTTATCGGCATACTCAAGTGCTGGCCAAAAGGTAATATTGTATTTCTATCCACGTGATTCAACCCCTGGATGTACGACTCAAGCATGCGATTTTAGAGACAACATGGGACGCTTAACCAGTGAAGGCTATGTTGTGCTCGGCGTTTCAAAAGATTCTGAGAGCTCCCATCAAAAGTTCATCTCTAAGAAAGAACTCAATTTCCCTCTCCTGATGGATACTGAGGGTGAATTGCATGAAGCATACGGCACATGGAGATTGAAGAAGAACTACGGTCGAGAATACATGGGCTGTTCACGTTCAACCTTCGTAATCGGCCCTGATGGAACCTTTGAGTGGTTACGCTATAATGTGAAGGCAAAGGGGCATGTGGGAATGCTTCTTCGCGAACTTGGCCTCGGTGAATGAGGGATCAAATGAACGATGAGTTACCACTTCATGGGCAATCAGTGGACCTCGGAAGAGGCAGCGTTGCTTGGCGTCCATGCCACATAGGTAAAGAGACATACATCGGAGATGAGTGTTCAATTGGCTCCTTAGCGCATATTGGACGTCATGTATCTCTTGGTAAGAATTGTAGAATTCAAGGAGGCGCCTATATCGCTGACGGATGCATTCTTGCTGACGAGGTATTCATCGGACCAAATGCAACCTTGCTCAACGACAAATATCCGCCATCAGGCAATCCAAAACAATGGCAACCCGTTCACATTGAGAAAAATGCAGTCATTGGCGGAGGAGCGACGGTCAATGCGGGGTGTCGCGTTGGGAAGAATGCCGTACTCGGAGCAGGTTCAACCCTTACACGTAATTTACCTGAAAACGAAGTCTGGGCCGGAAATCCAGCCGTTTTTTTGATGATGCGCAATACATATGATGAAAAGCAATTGCAACTCAAAGTTGAATCATCATACGACCAATGAGGTGAAAACATGGACCGGAAAGGAGTTGTTCTTGAATATCTAAATCGCTGTAACTCCTATGCAGAAGCCTCAATTGCTCGGAAAATCGAACGTGGTGAAAACCATGAAACCGGTTCGTGGACCTCATATATCGAATTCAACAATCATGCGATCGAAGAAATTCAAAACGGAACACTCGACCACTGGTTCACACCTCTCCCAATTACCAATATGTCCGAATCTCGAAGAATCGACGTCAATGCGTTAGAACATGCTGAACGGGCAGGTTGGTTGTCCGGACTCTTATCTCCGCGCCCACTTGTCGTCGCATCAACCCAAGATGAAAATGGAAACAAGAACCTTGCACCGTATACTTCAGTGATGGCTGTGTCAACAGGACCGCCCCTTCTCATCGCTTCTTTCAGTTGCAACCGTGAAGGAAGATACAGAGATACATTGCACAACCTTCGTTCAACGAAAAAAGCGATTCTTCACCTCATGCCGAGTTCTTCTTCGATTGTCTCGGCAATTGACGAAACTGCCAGCCCAATCCCTCAAGGAGAGAGTGAATGGAATCTTGCTGGATTCACCCCCCATTCAGATGAACCCTTACTCATCAATGAGGCAGTCGCTGCACTTGAAGTCGAGTATCTTGAAGACAGAGAACTCCCTGACGCAGTTGCACGACTTGCAGTCCTTCGAGTGACTGCGCTGTGGACCAGTGAAGAAACTCTGCCGCCAGAAGGACTCGATATTTTATGCCAACACGGGCATGACAGAATCACACCTGCACCCAACGCTTGGAGTAAAAAAGTGCTCAAACATTATGCAAACAAAAAAGATTAGCGTAAGGCTGACCACATCTGCTGCAGACCTTGGTCTAACCATGTTGTTGCTCTCCATGTAAACAACTTTTCAGCCTCACTGCAATCGGGAAGTCTTCGAGCAGCATCACCATGATATCCATCGACAACTTCCACAGTTGGCAAATCCTTGTCCCAAGCAGGGTCCTTTTCAACAATCGAAAAAATACGTTCTTGTAATTCTTGGATCGTAACCTCTTCTGTCGAACCGATGTTGAATGCTCGCCCTTTGAGAGATTCTCCTTGGCGCCCCTCGTCTTCAAGGCCAGCCAGTAGAAAACCGTCGACGACATCACGAATCCAGGTAAAAGAGCGCGTTTGCAAACCACCGTTGTGCAGTTGTATTGGCTCTTGTGAGAGAATCGCTTGGAAGAACATAGCAACAACTTGCCCATATTCATCACCTAAAAGGCGGGGACCATAGGCGTTGAATGGACGAACAATTCGAACATCAAGTCCATCTCGAGCTGCATGCTGGCATGCGATTTCATCGAGGTATTTGCTTGCACCATAGGAATGTCGCTGATGCAGAGAGGGGTCAGTGAATGTCATCTCATTACCGTCCTTGATTGGCTGTTGAAGCGCTTCACCAAAGGCTTCTGGAGAGGAGGCAAGAACATAGCGAGCGTCGTGAGCCATCGCCAGTTCTAGAGTCCGAAGAGTACCGTTGATGTTGACATCGATGACCGAGTGAGCTGCTTCATGAAACCATTTGGTGCCGTTTACTGCTGCAAGGTGGTAAATCAAATCAATTCCACCAAGATGTTCAATCGCTTCATCAAGACGCTCAATGTCGCGAACATCGCCTTGCATGAAGTGAAATCGCTCATGCCCTGTTAACCCTGAGAGGTTGGATTCATTGCCTCTGAAAAGTGAATCGTATGCCAAGACAGTATGGCCTTTTTCGATTAAATGTTCACACAGTGAAGAGCCGATGAATCCCGCACCACCGGTCACGATAATTTTCAAACTCGACATCGAATAACCTCACTTGACTCGCTCAAGAACCGTAAGAGAAACGACTCCGTTTTCAGATTTGAGTTCAACAAGGTCGCCATCATTAATCATCATGCAGGGGTCTTGGTCAAATCCATGGCCATACGGGAGACTCAACAGTGAACATGCTGGTAAAGTGAGCGGGCAAACATCACGGTTGACAATGGCTTTTGGCCCTTTTCCTGTGTAGAGTAATCCCATCAAAACAAAAGGTGCTACTGTTGATCCTGAACCTTTTGGGTAGATGAGGATCGAGTTTTCAACCGCTCTACCATCAAGGGGATGGCCAGTTTCTTCAATCACTCCAGTATCACGGTTCACGTAGCCAAGATAGGTGATTGGAACATCGGTAACCATGGCAGGACCAGTGATGCAAAAGTCATCTTGACTCTGTAAAGGAGCACCTGTCAAAACTGCATCTGATGCTTGATGTGATTTAGCGCTCGCATGTTGCGGTTGGGCTTTTGCGCTGAGAACTGGTCGAGGACCTTCCGATAATGACGGGTCAAAAGCATGAGCGACACAATCAACAATCGACATCACGCTGGTTGGAAGACGATTCAATCCACTTGTCAAATAATGCTCAGCCTTGAGAGAATTGGTCAACAAGTGATTGTAATGATTACGATTGTAGGGTGTTACTTCTGGACAGGTGTCTTGCAAGAGAACGGCACCGGCCTGTTCAAGCATTTCGACGCTACCATCAGCAACTGCCAGTTCGTAGTTCTCTCCACTTGTGAAAACCCACAATCTCTGGTCGGGAATTCTCGCTCCCATCTCAGCATGCGAACGGACTGCTGCTGCAGTAATACGAATTTCTTCTAAACTGGCTTGAGGGCACCCAATGACGACCAAATCAACTTGACCCTCTGGTGCTAAATCCGCATATCGAGCATTCAAATCCTCCTCAGTAAAAACCAACTCACCCTGCCATCCAGTCTCAGGAGCAATCCATTTTTCTCCATCTCGCAATAATGGTGGGTCTGCTGAAAGGCCTTCAGCCCACAACATTGGCGTTCCGTAATTCGCTGCTGCTGCGGTTAGGGCTTTTTTACGAGCGAAACTGGCCCGGCTTGGAAGACCTTGGATAAACGGCATTGGGCCCCAGGGTACATTCCAATCTGGACGGACCTGTTTTCCAATCCAATCGCCTAATATCGACCAGTCTGAAAGAGTGTCAAGATCACAATCAACCCGGACATGGATGTTCGGTTGGCGGTTTTCTTCAAGATGAAGACCCCAGCGAGGAGCAAAACCAGTGAGCGCAGTCGCCAAAGCAGAAAGACCAGACTCACGGTTCGTAATCAGTGAAGTCCATGTGTTTGAGAAACAGACTGCGTTCGATTCTGCCCATGAAGCAATTCCGCTCTCATCATCAACACCCCGGTCATAAGGCGTGCATGAAAGCGTGGCTTGTATGCCCAACTCAGAATACGCTTCAACAATCTCAAATTGTTGCTCAAGAAAATCTGGCCAGTCGATATCCATTTCTTTCATTTTCTCTTTATCGCATCCAGCTGAATTGAGCGTGGTTGGAATGGATACTTTGCCATCACCGGAACTTGACAGGTCTGAAAGGAAACGGCGCAAACCATGACCGCCAGTGATGACTGAAACGCCAGATACGTGCGCATGGTCGACGTTGACAAAGCCTTGTGCGCCTGCTGTGACCGCCAAATCGACAACCAAGCGGGCAGCCTTTTGACGAGTCGGACCTTCTTCACCTGCTAATTGAGATGAAAGGCGTTCAGGTAAGTCCATATTCGACTGCAAACGAAGGACGCCCTTGAACTCACCCCCTCAAGAAAACATGAAAGTTTGAGATAAGTGCCGAAATCAGACTTTAACCGAAGGTTTTGATAGCGTTGACGATTTTAACACGATTCATGTCAAACCCGCCAAGAATGGATGTCGACGCTTCTATTGCAGGAGAACCTGCTCATAATCAAGCCCACAAAAAGGTGCCAAATCTACACACATCACCTGCCAAAACCCAATCAGGAAAGAAAAAGGCTCAACCGAAAAAGAAAGTTTTCCTTCCATTGCTTCAAACGATTCTCTTGGTTTGTGTACTTCTGCTTTCCACATACACCTATGTTCAAATGAATACCCTTGCAGATGTCAAAGCAACAGCTGGTGAAGATGCTGCTGAAATGCTTGTTCGAACAGAAGGTCGAGTTGCTGATTCAATTTGTACCGAAGGTGGAGCAGAGATTTTCCTTGGAAATGACCTAAATTCAAACGGATATCTGGATGAAGAAGAAGTGACTTCTTCGACCAAAGTCTGCCATGGAAAAGAAGGGCTCTCTGGACCCCAAGGCAACCCTGGGACGACGGCTTCACCACTAACGAGTCTCTTGGAAATTGAAGAACTCGAGGTTGGAAACATCACTTGCCTCAACGGTGGAATCCTCATTCACAGCGGAATTGATGCTGATGAAAACAATCAACTTGAGGGCGATGAAATCGTCTCGAGCGATGCGGTATGTGACGGCTTGATTGGCAGCAATGGTGCGAATGGTCAGGCTGGATTAAACGGCGCACCAGGTGAATCGGGAACTCAAGGCGCTCCTGCTTTGGTTGAACAACACCAACCTTCGCCTGCAGTTTGCCCTTCGGGAATCATTCTTCGTTTCGGAGTTGATGACGGTCTGGGAGATGGCGTAGAGTTCGACGGATTGCTGCATACGGATGAAATACGAAGTAGCATTCAAATTTGCAGTACGCCGCTCCTTTACGGTCCAATTTCTGATATGTTTCAAAATTCGGGAGATGGTCTAACCACAAATTGTGACTCAATGGCTTGGATGGTTGAACAACAACGCCTGTTGAGTGCTGGGGTGAATGGAATTGACGGGTGTGAGATCTGGGTCAGTGCAGGAACTGAGGCTTCAACCCAAGTGTTGCTCGACATCAACCCAACTGGAGATTCCTTACCCGGATTGTATCTCGGCCTCATCTCGCTTCAAACGCCTTACGGCGAGCGCGTCTTTTTCGATGCTGATGATGGCATCAACGGTAGACAGTTATGGGTCAGTGATGCAACAACAAACGGTACGAACCCCGTCGAAGAGTCTGGAGATTTCATCTCAGTAAGCAGTTCTTCAAAGGCAGTCGCCTGGGCACAAGGAATTGTTGTAAAATCAGGAAATGACGACTTGTTATGGAGCGACGGTGTTGCCGTAGAAAACGCGTTTGAACATCCTTCTTTTTCACAGCTTCAACAACAAGACTTGGCAACTGAAACCTTAGGAATGACCACCTTTGCCACTGAAATGCTGTTTTCAAACTCAACGCACTTATGGTTTTCAGCTAAATCACAAAACAACATTGAGCCGAACTTGCTAACGGTTGGTGGCGAATTCCACAGTTGGGATCTTCACCCCAGTGGAGCAAGCCAACCCAATGCACCTCTGCTTCTTGAAGACGGAATTGTTGTGGTTGCAGATGGCGTAAACGGTCGTCAATTGGTGCGATTATTCGAACAAGGCAACCATAATTGGCTGACCAATCTGCACCATCAAGGAACTGGAAATCCAACAACAAACGTTGCACAGCATCTTGGTATTCATCAGATAGGAGACATTCTGGTGTTTGATGCGCTCACTTCAGGAGTCGACCCTCAAGTATGGGCGCATAACCTGACATCGGGCAATACTCAAATCTTGTCAACATCGATAGTAGCACCGGGAGACTGGGCAGGAGGGATTGTCCATCAACAACGTGTTTGGTTTGATTGTGTTGCTCCAAATGTAGCTCATGAAATCTGCTCAAGTGACGGAACTGTAAGTGGAACACACGTTGAAACAGACTTGCGAGCGGGAATGGCGAGTTCAAACATTCTTGCATTTACCTCGTATCAAGAGCATTTGTTTGTCTTGGCATCGGGTCAGGTCGATGGAGTGGAGAGTGGTTCATCTCTGTGGCATCTTCAAGACGGAAAGCAACCGAGCTTAGCCTACGACCCTTGGCCTGGAGTAAATAACAACTCAGCATCGGGCACGTATGGTGAACTTTTGTTAACCGAACATCATTTGATTTTTGTATCGCACGATGGTGTTCGAGGGCATGAAATCCATGCATGGAGTCATGGCGAGCAAACCGGTGAATGGCTGATTTGGCCGTCTTCAGCGTAAGTGAATGCAGTGAGGACAAGAAACTTCGATCACATAATCGGGTGATTGCTGTTCTTCAATGGTCAACGGCTGACGACAAGCAAAACACTGTACCACTTCGGATTGCTCAAGTTCTGCACTGAGGGCGACACGATGGTCAAAAACAAAACAATCACCATCCCAATGCTTACCGCCGACTTCTTCAAAATATCCGAGAATGCCACCTTTGAGTTGCTTGACATTGGAAAAACCTGCATCCATCATGACAACGCTTGCCTTCTCACAGCGTATCCCACCTGTACAAAACATCACGACTGGCGTGTCTTTCATTGAATCGGGGAGTGCTTCAACTGCCTTTGGAAAAGCCCTGAATGATTTGATATTGAGGTCCAATGCGTTTTCAAACGTCCCTAAGCGGATTTCATAATCGTTACGAGTATCGATAATCGCAACTTCACGACCTTCGTCTAGCCACTGTTTGAATTCTGTCGGTGTAATTTCCTCTCCGGTGCGCTCTGCTGGCTTAATATGGTCAAGACCAAGAGAGATAATTTCCTTCTTCAATCTCACATTCATTCGATTAAAGGGCTGATATTCGGTATAGGAATACTTGAGAGGGATTGCAGAAAAACGAGCGTCCTCTTCCAAAAATTGAAGGAAGTGGTCAATAGATGATTGAGGACCAGCCAGAAAGAAGTTGATTCCTTCATAAGAGAGTAAAATCGTGCCTTTCAATGCATTCTCTTTGCACACTTTTCTGAAGGGTTCTCGCAACTCATCGCGGTCAGGAAGGTCGACGAAGCGATAACCAGCAACGTTAGAAATCGCTCCCTCCATGCCTTCGGGATTGTGGGGGGCTTTTTGATTCATTCTCAATGACGCCAATCATGACGTGAAGCAAGTGGTCTTCGCCATCCTTGACCAAAAGCACGCGAAGATACTCGAGGAGCGGGGGACATCTGCCAACGCTTATGCTCACTGTGTTCTAATCGGGTAAGAACTTCAACAACCAGACCTCGTTCAAATCCTTTCTCTGAAATAGCCTGAGCATCCAATCCTTCTTCGATATGCGCATGGAGTATTGCATCGAGAACGTCATACGGTGGCAGAGAATCCTCGTCTTTTTGGTCTGGAGCAAGTTCAGCAGAAGGCGGTTTGGTGCGAGTGGAAGCGTTCACCGGTTGAGTGCGTCCTTCACGCTCGGCACGGGCATTGAACATGTCTGCAAGACCATACACTTGCATCTTGTAAAGGTCGCCAAGAGGCGTATATCCACCCGCCATGTCACCATACAATGTGCAGTAACCTTGAGCCAATTCTGATTTGTTACCGGTAGCAATTGCCATATGACCTTGGGCATTTGCGTGGGCCATAACAAGTAGGCCTCGTAAACGTGCTTGCAAATTTTCAGAAGCAACCGGATGGCCATTGGAGAGAACTTCTCCAATGGATTCTTCCACAGACACATGGAATGAATCGATAGGAATCATGTCAAAATGAATACCAAGCGCCTCAGCAGTATGACGAGCATCATCGATTGAATGCTGAGAGGAATGACGGCTTGGCATTGCGATGCCTGTAACGTTCTCTGGACCAACTGCAGCTGCTGCAACACACGCTGCAACCGCTGAATCAATGCCTCCAGAAAGTCCGAGCACAATCGAAGAGATTCCGGATTTGCGACAATAATCTGAAAGTCCAGTTACTACGGCATCGGTGAGGTCTTCAAGCAATTCTTTGTCGTATTCATGACCCTTATCATCTGGAGAAACATGCCGGATTTGATCGTTACCAATGCAAAGAGCGCCTTCGGTTTGAGAAGCAACCCAACTGCAATTTTCTGCATCATCAATGTCGACGAGAAGAACGCCTTCTTGCCATGCTGGAGCAACCACAACTCGCCCATCGGGCCAAGCGACTAATGAATTACCATCGAACAGTAAATCGTCGTTCCCTCCAACTTGATTGGCCAATAAGAATGGATGATTAAGAATACGAGCCGCTGTACGACAAACATGGATTCGAGAACTCAACTTATCCGCGTGATAAGGCGAGGCTGAAAGATTCACGGTTGCATCCAGTTGAACACCTTGCCGCCCCCATTCTGCCAAGTGCTCAATCGGGTCAGCAGAATAGGTTGAAGGCGTCAAGCCAGCGGCTTGCCACGCATCTTCACAAACGGTAACTCCGAGGTCAAGTTGAGCAATAGTTCGAGCAATCCCTGAGCGATTATCAGCCTGGAAATAACGTGCTTCATCAAACACGTCATACGTTGGCAAGAGTTGCTTTCGTGCCAGAATATGAGAACTTCCATCGCTGGATACCGCATCTTTGCTTCCAGCCCGAACAACCCCGTTACTGGGCAACTGACGCTCTGCCTTTGCTTCAATAGGAGTGCCAACAAGAACTGGAATCGGCACATCCAAAGAAATGGCTGTCTGTTGAGCAAGTCGGATAAATTCATCTTGCAAGAGTAAGTCACGAGGCGGGTAACCAGAAATGGCGAGTTCAGTCGTAACGGCGACACCTGCCCCCTTTTGTGAAGCAAGATGAGCCAACTGCTCGAGACGCTTCGCGTTTCCAACAAGGTCGCCAACTGTAGGGTCAACTTGAAGCAGACCAATCATTCGACCCATTGTATCACTCCAATGCATCACTTGTGTTGGACAATTTCGCCTTCTGCGTTCTTGTACCACCATTCATTGGCGACTTTGTCATGATACCACCAATAACCATCTGAACCCATGACCCAATCGGTTTCCTCAGCCTGTTGAGTAGGGGTTTGAACTGCTGCAACTGTTGCTTGGACTGCCGGTATCGCTTCTTGAACAGGAGATTCCGCCTCTTCATACAAATCAGATTCATATTCATATTCATCATCATCGTCCAACTCGGAAGAATATTCATCCCAATCATATTCTAATCTCGAACCACGATTGAGCGTAACTCGACGTGCCCATATTAATCCAGTAAGGACGATGGAAAGGAAAAGAACTGCGGCAAAAGAACCCAAAACAGGGTTGACATCACCGAATACTCTCTCTGAAAAGGATTCTTCACGCTGTGGCCTCACATCGATAGATGGTCCGATAGAAGACATCTCAGATGCGAGTTGAACTTCGACCCATTGCAAGCCAGGTTGAGATGGATTCCAGTCCGTTGAGACCGGAATTCCTCCGCCTTTTGGAACCTCAACGGTAACTCGACGAAGCGTCGAAGAATTGCCGTCGAAAAGAACCTCGGTGAAGATGACTTCTACTGAACCGTTCAACGTACCTGTGTTCTCAATGTAAGCCGTAACAATGGATGTCTGACCAACTTCTACAAGGAGACGAGAATAACTGATGGATGAACTTTGAATTGAGAACTCAGGTTTCAACCAAACCATGTCCCAAACACCAACAGTTGTACCAGCTGGAGTTCCACCCAATCCCAGAACTTCATTGTCAGCAAGATCTCTTCCAGTAACCATAATGTGAACTGAAAGACGGTTCTCCAACATCTCTGGAGTAATTTCGCTCAAGTCAAAGGAGCCAACCACTTCTAAGCGCAATCCTGAGATGTCTGTGCCAATCAAGGTAAGAGGTTCAACACCGTTTCTCAAACGGTCACCAGTCGCCTTTTCTTCAACCCACCAAACCAATTCCAGTGAGTCGACTTCTAAGCCGCCTGCCTCTGAAAGAAGAATTCGCACTTCATGAGATTCAGGTTCAAGAACCGAGGTTGGACGTGGATTGGATACCTCGACAGGTTCAGGACCTGTGCCATCGACAATAATCCAGCGAACTGAAGTTTCTTGATTGGTCGCGTCAATGCCTTGGCCTTGAAGACAACCAATACTCCAAGTCATTGGTGTAGTCATGGTGTTGGAAGGGGCTTGAAGTGCAACTGACCAAATACCATCGAGTGAAATCGCTGTTGTCGTGGAACCAGCAAACAAGACATCAACATTACAATCGAAGTCTGGAATTAAGCCCGTTTCTGCAAACACAACTGCTCCAGCAACCTCCAACGGACTGTTGGGCGCTAAACGGGCACCGTCGCCAAGTAATGTACCTTGAGAGAGAATCAGAGTGACGCTTTCTTCAGGAATCTCCATGGCTGCAGAGAATCGCCAGCGATGTTCGGGGAATGCGTGGAATACTTCTTGACCGGCTCGGTCGATCACACGGATACCTGGCTCTCTTCGAGTTTCACCTAAGTCAGGTGTGGTCCAAGCCAATTTCATTTCAACATGGAGGGTCATGTCGCGCTCATAAGGGTCTGCAGGTCCGTTTGCGCCACGCATCTCGCAGTCACCAATCTGGACATGTGGGCTGGTAGTNGTACAATTTCCAGTCGTGAAATCCCATTGAATAGGGAGAGGGTCACTGCCTTGGTTCGATGCTAATTCGACAACAACTGTAGACAAGTCCGANCCTCCATTTGGTTCTGTAATATCAACGGCAAAGACATAGGGCATTTCTGGATGCAACCAAGGTTTCTTTCCACCATCAAACGAAAAGGCGTTTGAAGCAACCGAAGGTGCCCCGTCTGTCGCCAGTTGATACATGAAGAGTTGTTCATCCGAGATATTTGAACCACCGTTTTCTAACGGATGCCCAGCATTATCTGAGCCTGCGAGATAAACAGAAACTTTCTGNCCTAGGCTTCCTCCAGTATCATCCATCATCAACGTGTATTGTCCGATAAGNGAAGAGAGATTATTTGGGATATACANAGCCNTTTGGTGGTATTCACCTTCATCTGGCCACTGGTTGAAGTTATCATCATCAACCCATTCTCTCCAAACCATAGCGTGGATATTTTGAGGCAAAACCGGTTGGTCAGAAATTTGAATCTGTATGGTTTGCGTTGTCGATGGAATGCGATGGTCATAGCGGTCCATATTGACTTCAAGGACTTGAGGCGATATCGAATCAATGTGGAATGTTCGGGTGAAAACTGCAGCTGGTGTTGTGCCTGAACCATTGAGTGCCTTCACTTCAAAATGCCAAACTGCGACACCAAATGTGAAAGGTACATTGTCGGTAATGTTCCACATATTGCCGTCGAGAACCGTCGTGTTTGCAACCAAATCTTCCCCTCGGTAAAATTCGACGATGGCTTCTCCGTCAGCAAAGGCATCAAGCGTATTCATGCCTTCAAATCCAACTTGGACTTCAATTTGAATGGTTGAACCTGCTTTGAGATAATAATCAGTCGGATCCAGTTCCATATTGTATGAATCACGGAAAGTGACTTGCTTAATTTCTAAATCGTTCTCAAAACCTTGCGTACCCATCCCACCCCAGGTGTGAGAGGCGGGAATAGAAAGAACTCCGCTGGAAAGTAACAACCGAGAAGAGGCTTGTATCGTATCAGAATCTTCCCAAGATGGCTCGATTCTNAAGGTGATGTTCATCGTTAACATACTTCCTGTAGTCGAACTGCTCACTGCATTGGTTGGGTGTAATTCGACAAGATGTGAATCACCTGTTCCAATNGGTGAGCCACCGTTGAGTGGTAACAGCCACGTTGCAGCATTACCGCCTCCGACGACATCAAGACGAGCNGAAGTAGCCGAGGATGAAAAGATATCAAANGTTGTCTCCATTGTTTGCCATCGTTGGCTTGGCGTCAAAATGAGAGCATCTGTATGCATGTTCATATTTACCAATTCAACGCTTGAAGAAGTGTTCAAACCTTCAATAGTCACATGGAGTCCACCAGGGGTGTCAGAGGTCATTGGCAGGGGAATGTTATGCACTCCACCAGCAGCAGACAAACCATAGCGAGCGCCATTCATTTCCAAAACGAACGTAGAATCAACTGGAGCAANNATGGAATTGNACGCCTCATACGGNACACCAAGNCCNGCTAAGGTTACATTTCCAGTTCCATAGACTTCAAACTCAACTTCGGTGAAATATGTACCAAGTGCGCTTGCAAGNGAAGAAGTCCCNGCAATNGCAGCNTTGAGGTCNGTGAGTTGGTTTTGGTTGAGAACAAAGAAACTTGAACCACTTTCAATNGTCCAATTCGCAAGAATGGTGCCGTCATGAACCAAATTTATCGCTGCTAAATTACCGTTACTTGAAAGAGCACTGAAGCAAAAACTACTGAGGTCTGTTGCAGGAATCCACGCCTTAGCCGTTGCACTTCCGCCGATTCCAGGATTTGCGGCAATTGAAGTCTGGCCGTTTTCATAACGGTCTTGCCATCCCCAAGAACCAACTCGAGCATCGCTTCCACCCCATTCAAACAATCCATCTTGAGAGAAATCGATGGCAGGTGCAGCAGGTTGAATTCCTCCATAGGCACCCGTCTCAAAATCAAACACTTGCCATACACTGGTCGAATCATTTGAGGCTGCAATGAATTGGACTTGGTAAGANCCAACCGAACCTTCACTTCCAAGCATACTCATCGTGTAGGGGAGAGAAATATTGGTCCAATTATCAGCAGGTGATGTTCTCATTTGAGTTTGAACCAAGTTCGNCGTAGCGTCGATGTGGATTTCTGCAAGTGCTGCNGAGGCGGTAAACCATGGAGAGACCAGACTGTCGTTAGCCATTCCATCGATAGAATTGGTTCCTGGAACATAAAATGCTCCACCAGTGGTAGACCATTCATCAAAGGCGAGAGGATAATTTGCTGAAACTGCGTAATGACCATCGCCACTAATGGAGTAAATACTCGCCATTTGACCATTTGGAGAAGGTTCCAAAAACAGGTTCAAGCGAATCGAAGTCACGGTTTGCCAGTCCATTGCATTCAGTGGAATCCATCCGGCTCCAGAACCGCTCATGCCTCGAATGGGTTCACCGGTTATACCGTCAAGAATCGTCCAATTGAGGCTTGCGCCTGTTGGGACATCTGCGTTAAGATGAAGCGGTGCCCATGGGCCAGCGTCAACATCTTGGAAGGAACTTGAAGCAAAACCGATGGTTGGACTGGTCCATTCTGCGGAAGGAGGAGTTGCGAAATGCACGTCGTCAATAAACCAATAATCGCAACATGTACTCGANCCNGAGGTNTGGTGCAATCGAATCTGTGAANTGGTGTGTAATGCAGCAGGAGGAAGATTGGTCATATACTGGAAATTGCTGGTTTGCGCTCCACCTCCTGAAAAGGTATTGAATGTCGTCCAAGTTCCACTGGAAGTTTTGTACTGGAATTGCAAGTCTTCACCACCATCAGGNGTTTCTCCACATCCGCTTCTACCCTCGTGAACCCAAGCGTGGAANGGCATGGCTGAAACTCCAGAGAAATCATTGACGGGGGAAGTNGCATACGTTGAGCCTGCATAGGTTCGAATGGAACCCCCGGAACTTCCATTAAACCCACAACTTGGAGAGGTTACACGAGCTGCATAGGAGTTAGAAAAAGTCCAACCCGCTGCATTGGAATTGAAATCCCAAAGAGTTCCGGCTCCGTTTCCGGTCAAGACATTATTTTGACCAAAAGTCCCGTTATTGATTGCACTGCTGTGAGACCAAACCGTATTATCATCCCAGACAAAGCCTTGATGAGTCGCATCTACGGATGGCTTCATTGAAAGATGGACGTCGGTAATTGGAGCATTACTCGGAACTTCAACGCTGAAAGAATTGGAATACAATCCCGANCCAGACAATTGAATGATTGCATCGTCCCCAGCACCTGCNAAAAGAGGAGTCTCATCATCAAAAAGAACAGAAGACGAAGAGGGTGAAGTATTCTGAGTCAGCATGGTCTGTAACGAACCACTGAAAAGCATGAGAAGCGCGAGCAGCATTGCTTTGCGGCGCGACGAAGACCCCGACATAATCTCCCCTAACGGTTAAAGGACTTCAAACATACCCCGACTCATTTTCGTCAATTTCCCCTCAATGCACTGTTTTTCATCAGTAGCAAAACTCACTCAATGTTGATTTATTCTTAGGGAAAGAAGGGTGAGGTTCAAGACAAAAACTCTACTCGCATGGCTATGGCACGTCCAAAGGCTGCAGGTGAACTCGACGCTGTCGCTCTTGAAACNGCTTTGTTAGAGGCATGGAAAAGCGAAAATGCATTCCAGCAATCCATTGAAACAAACCGTAATGGGGCACCTTTCATTTTCCTTGAAGGACCACCTACTGCGAATGGTAAACCTGGTATTCATCACGTTGTAGCACGAGCTTACAAGGATCTNGTTTGCCGATGGAAGACGATGGAAGGGTTCCGAGTTGAGCGAAAGGGTGGCTGGGATACGCACGGATTGCCAGTGGAAATTGAAGTTGGAAAGCGAATGAACTTGATGTCCAAGGAAGCGATTGAAGCCTTTGGGATGGAGAACTTCAACCAAGCATGTCGAGAGTCTGTATGGACCTATGAAACCGCTTGGAGAGAAATGACTGAACGTATGGCATACTGGGTTGATTTAGACAACCCCTACGTGACTCTTGAGAACAATTACGTCGAATCATGTTGGTGGGCTATGAAACAAATGTTCGACAAAGGATTACTGTATAGAGGATACAAAGTTCTCCCGTACTGTCCACAGACTGGAACATCATACTCAAGCCACGAAGTTGCTCAAGGATACAAAGAAGTCGAGGAACCATCAGTCTATGTGAAATTCAAATTAATCGATGATTCAGCCAGTATCTTAGCTTGGACCACAACGCCTTGGACACTTCCAGGGAATGTTGGCCTCGCTGTCGGACCTGAAGTCATCTATGTGCGGGCACGCATCACTGAGCAAGCCGAAAACTGGGTTGGTCAAGGTGGAGCTGCTGTAGGTGAAGAAATTATTTTAGCCAAGGATTTGATGAAGGATGTACTTCGACATAATGTCGAAATTATCGAAGAATTCCCAGGCTCATCTCTTGTTGGACGAGCGTATGAATCCCTATTCCCTGACGCAGTACCTCGTGGAGATTCTGATACAGCATGGACCGTTCTTGAGGCCGATTGGGTAACGACCACGGACGGAACTGGCGTTGTTCACACTGCTGTCATGTATGGTGAAGACGATTACAACCTCGGAATGGCTGCTGGCTTACCTGCACACCATACCGTAGGCATGGACGGTGCATTCCTTACCGGAACTCATCCAAAACTCGATGGGCGATACGTCAAAGAATGCGATCAAACGATTATTGAACTGCTCTGTGCAAGTGGAGGAAGTAATGGCAAAGGTCCGGAGAGTGGACTTTTGTATCGTGAAAAAGCATACTTGCACGACTATCCTCATTGCTGGAGAACCGACCATCCACTGCTTTACTACGCCATGGATTCATGGTTTGTTCGAATGACTGCGGTCAAAGAACGTCTTCTCGAGTTTAACAGCGAAGTGGAATGGGCTCCTGATTGGGTCGGCGAAGGTCGATTTGGAGAATGGCTGCGCAACGTCAAAGATTGGGCGATTTCTCGTGAACGGTATTGGGGCACTCCACTTCCAGTTTGGTGCGATGATGAAGGCAACATGAAATGCATTGGCTCAATTGCAGAATTACAACAAGAAGTGGCCAAAGCAGTTGCTGCTGGAATCGAAAATCCTGAATGTCCCGACGATGTTGACCTTCACCGTCCAATTGTCGATGGTTTCACACTCCTTTCAGATGACGGAAAACCAATGCACAGAGAACCCTTTGTCATGGATTGTTGGTTTGATTCCGGTTGTGCGCCTTTCGCTCAATGGCATCACCCATTTGACGGTGGTGAAACCTTTGATGCCTCGTTCCCTGTTGACTATATCTGTGAAGGCGTCGACCAAACTCGTGGCTGGTTTTACACCTTACTTGCCGTATCGACAACCGTTTTTGACAAACCTGCTTACAAGCGATGCTTGAGTTTGGGATTGATTTTGGATGCTGAAGGAAAGAAAATGTCCAAGTCACGAGGAAATATTGTCGACCCTTGGGACCACTT
>NHFA02000032.1 GCA_002170315.2 Euryarchaeota archaeon TMED99 | reverse complement strand
TTGAGTATCACAAAACCAAATCCTGCAAATACCATTTTCTGCAGAATGCCTGATTTCTTCTTTTCAGCAACTACCGGTGGAGCAAGTTCTGGAAGCTCCATTCCTCCAATTGGCAATGCTGGCGCGATATCGCCAATCACTTCAATCAGCATATCAGTTGGTGGGGCCACTTCAGTAACATCTGTAGCGGGGGTATGTGGAACGAAATCTCGTGGTTTTGAAGTGAGCACTGGGTCGATTTTGATTCCATAGACTCGCTCGGCTAGGCTAACCAAAATAGGATCATCAGCAATTTCTTCCGGTGAGAAATCACCGGATAAAAGTCGATTCAGTAATTCCTTATTGGATGACATAATGTCGGCTCCCGTAAGTAAGCGGGTGAAGCCTTCCTTCAAGAAGCCTCCTTAAGCGCGAAATGCGTTTGTTCAAGCATTTCCTGCTTTTTCGACTTCAGCCCAATCTTTCATGAATCCTTCAAGTCCACGGTCAGTCAATGGATGTTTCATCAATTGTCGGAAAGTCTTGGCAGGCATAGTTGCGGTATGAGCGCCCAATTGTATGCATTGCAAAACATGTGTAGGATGCCGAATGGAAGCAGCGAGGACCTTGGTGGTAATGTAAGGATAATTTGCCCAGGTTTCCATGATTTCAGCAATGAGGTTCATTCCATCATGTCCGGTGTCGTCAATCCGTCCGATGAACGGGGAGACATAAGTTGCGCCTGCTTTCGCAGCCATGAGTGCTTGTGCAGCAGAAAATATCAGCGTCACGTTGGTCTTGATTCCGTCTTGAGTCAATACTTTAGTAGCAGCAAGGCCTTCCGGTGTGCAAGGAATCTTGATGATGACATTTTCTGGCAAATCTGCTTTGAGGGCGCGCCCTTGCTCAATCATTCCCGCGGTATCCATTGCTGTGACTTCAGCAGAAATTGGCCCGTCACAAATCGATGCAATTTCCGCAACGACTTGTTTAAAATCCCGTCCACTTTTCTTGATAAGAGAAGGGTTAGTCGTTACACCGTCAAGGATTCCCCAAGCGGCAATTTCTCGTATTTCGTCTACATCTGCAGTGTCAAGGAAGAACTCCATGATGCAGTGTTGTAGAAGGCACTCTTTCAAGTATTTGCTTCAACCATTGGCTCAATTCTCATAGGAAGTGTATTTCTCTGAACTGCCTTTACTTTTAAAAACTGGATATTTCATCCGATTTTTCTCAATTTTTTGATGCATGAGTTCAACCGGTTCAAGTCCGAGAACAGAACACAAACGCAAACAATAGACCATTACATCAGCTAATTCATCACCAACTTCAGCCAGAAGTTTTGGATTTTCTTTCACATCTTGGGCTGTCGGACTTTCCCATTGTATTGTTTCATTCAATTCGCTCGCTTCGATCGATACTGAAGCCATGAGATTTTTCACGCTATGAAACTGCTCCCAATCACGTTCGTGCGTAAATGCATCAATCACGTGAATCGTATTGTCAAGAGAGTCTGTTGAGGCCATGCTACGCACACAGACAACCAAACTAAAGCATTTGTCGGTTAATTCACTTTCGTGATATTGCTTGTTTTGCCGCTTTCGCAATGTAAGGAGCGGAAATGCCCATTACTTCAAGCATCTCATCTGCTTGTCCGGATTCACCAAACCGATCTGGCACACCGACCATCTCGAGCGGTGCAAACGAATTGGCGACAATGTGTTCTGCCACAGCACTACCGAGTCCGCCGATGACGTTATGATCTTCAGCGGTAACCAAAGCGCCACATTGTGAAACGAGTCTATCGATGAGTTCACCATCAATTGGTTTGAGCGTATGCATATCAACAACCGTAGCGTTGATTCCTTCTTCTGCAAGCGCTTCAGCTGCTTTGAGTGATTCTGAAACCAAAACGCCACATGAGATTATGGCGACATCATGTCCTTCTCTCAAGACTATTCCCTTTCCAATCTTGATTTCATTTTCTCTGCCATCATAAAGTACGGGAGTCTTGTTTCGAGCAGTGCGCATGTAGGATGGTTTACCCAATTGTGGAAGTTGCATGGTTAATGCACGTGTGCTGACATCATCGCATGGATGCATGACAACAACATTTGGCAAAGTTCGGAATACTGCCAAGTCTTCTATAGATTGTGCGGATGAACCGTCCGTACCTGTATGAGTTCCACCATGGCTTCCACACAAGTGTACTGCAAGGTTCGGACGAGCCACACCGTTTCTCATTTGTTCAAACGCTCTTTCAGTGAAGATGGCAAAAGTACTGGCGAATGGAATGTAGCCAGATGCTGCTAAACCTGCACCTACAAGAAGCATATTTTGCTCACCGATTCCACATGAGATTGTTCGGTGAGGATGTGCCTTTCTGAAATGCAGCGATTTGGTTGATTTACCGAGATCTGCTTCGAGGACGACGACTTTCTCATTGTCTGCTAAATCCAGAAGCGCTTGACCGTAGCCATCACGTGTTGCAGCCATTCGGGTCATGCTTCCACCTCCCCGAGTTCAATCATGGCCTGGTGAAATTGTTCATCATTTGGAGCAGCACCGTGGAAAGAGGGATTGTTTTCCATGTATGAAATTCCGCCGCCCTTAATCGTATGAGCAATAAGAATTGAAGGACCATTGCTATTTTCTGGTGCTTCTAAGAAATCGAGACCTTCCATGATTTCATTCATGTTGTGTCCGTCTATTTCCTTGACGTTCCAGCCAAATGCCTTCCACTTTGCAGGTATGTCAAACATTCGCATTTGTTCCTCACAAAAATCATCATTTTGTATACGGTTTCTATCGAGAATGACTTTCAGATTTCCAAGTTCATGATGAGCCGCAGCCATTGCTGCCTCCCATACACTTCCTTCTTGCATCTCTCCATCGCCAATCATTACAAAGGCCCTACGGTCACTTTTATCGAGTCGAGCGGCTGAAGCGCAACCCATTCCAAAAGACAAACCCATTCCAAGTGAACCGGCAGAAAAGTCGACTCCAGGGCACCATTTCATATCGACATGCCCTTGACATACTCCGCCAAGAACACGATAAGATTTCAAATCTTCATGAGAGATAAATCCCATTTCTGCAAGAATAGCGTACATTCCAGGTGATGCATGTCCTTTTGAGAGAATAAATCTGTCTCGATCTGACCAATTTGGGTCACTTGGTCGGACACGCATTCGTGTCGCATACAATGCAGCGAGTAGGTCAATCTCGGAAAGAGAGCCACCCGGGTGGCCTGCTTGAGCGCGATGAACCATTTTGACAATTTCCACTCTACACTTGCGTGCAATTTCTTCAAGTTCTTCAATCGTCTTTGACATGCAATCCTCTCGCAATCCTTTGGCTTGGCGGGAGACCTTTGATGGTTTTCCTCAAATCCGAATGGAAATTGAGAGCAATTTCACTTCTGAATATCAAGCTTAAACGCATTTATGAATTTCTTAATGATGTTTTGAACGATTAGTATGGCCTCAGAAAACAAGTTTCCACCTTTTGGTAAGGCACGGGTTGCAAGCCATACAAAGACGCCTACGAACCAGCCAAAGAAGAGGAGTGAGAAGTAATTGTTGAGTGTTGTGACGCCGAAGAAGACGTTCAGTTCCATTTTTGCGACAATCAAAACAGCGATGAGAACACCCATAATCGATTCTCCAGCAATGAAGCCAGCACCGATGAGTACACCTCTGTTTTCTACTTCTTTCGCAGCCCCTTGTGCTTCTTTCGATGGTTGGCCATCGAGGTTTCCATCGATTCTCAAATAAGCCGAATTGATTGCAAAATAGGAGATTATTCCTCCAAGCATGATTGGAACTGAAAGTCTGAGCGGGAGATAAATTCCAATTGCGATACTCATGACTGGCATTCGCAGAACGATGAGTACGACGGCAAGTATGGCTCCAAGCATGACCATTTCAAGGTTTAAGTCGCCTCCAAAAGCACCTTGAACAATTGCTCCAATCAGTTCAGCCTGTGGTGCAAATAACGCATCTGAACAATCCGGGTCGGCTGCCCTCGGGTTGATTTCGCATGCAGTCTTTGAAATTCGGAATGCTTTGTGAAGAAGTTGGAGAGTTGGACCGATAATGATGGCTCCAGTAATTACACCGATGATTTCAGCAGTTTGTTGCCTCCAGGGCGTTGCACCAACCATGTGCCCAGTTTTCAAATCCTGCATCACGTCTCCTGCAATAGCTGCAGAAGAGGCAACAATTGCCGCAATTAACATTGTTGCAAGCATCAATTCTTCAGTCCCGAGGCCGAGGAAGAAATCACCAACAACCCAAACCAATGCTACGGTAAACAACAGCGTTGCAATCGTCATTCCTGAAACTGGAGAGTTTGAAGAACCGACGACACCTGCAATGTATCCAGCAACTGCCGCGAAAAAGAACGAAACAATACCCAAAAACAGTGCGCCAGTGAGTGCGAGTATGAGTGAACCAGTCGCCCACCAGTAATACATGAATGTAAGTCCGACGAGTATAAGACAGACTATCAAGACTTTATCCAAGGGTAAATCAATCTCAGTTCTCAACAGTTTTTCATCGGAACTATCGGATTTGATCAATGCCTTGGAGAGTCCAGTGATGATGGTTTTACGCATCGACCAAAGTGTGTAGACGCCACCAACAACCATCGCTCCTACGCCAACATAACGCACTTGTGACTTCCAAATAAGGTAAAATCCATAGGCTAAATCTGGAGCATCGGGCCATCCACGAATGAGCCCATACATCGGAACAAGTAATCCATATCCAATAACGCCACCGAGAAAAATGAACGACGCTATCCGGATACCAACAATGTATCCGACCGAGAGCAATGCAATGGAAAGATCCATTCCAGCATAGAGTCGTGAGCCGATAAAATCCCAAGCGGATTCGACATGTCCATGCGTTACTTTGAATCCTTTTACCATGAGTCCATAGATGGCACCAATGCCAAGAGCGTAAAGTATGGCCAATGCTCCTTCTCCACCCTCTTCACCTGCAACGAGAACTTCTCTGCACGCAACTCCTTCTGGATAGGGGAGTGCTTCTTCAACAATGAATAAGCGTCTCAAAGCAATGGTAAACATCGTACCTAACAACCCACCGAGAAGAGCAATAATGAGTGTATCTAACCACTGAATGTCATCCCAAATGCCGATGACAAGTAAAGCAGGCACTGTAAAAATAACCCCTGCCGCCAACGATTCACCCGCACTTGCCATTGTTTGGACAGCATTGTTTTCTAGGATTGATACATCGTTGAAGAGTGTTCGTAAAATAATCATTGACATGACTGCAGCAGGAATACTAGCAGACACTGTCATCCCAGCATAGAGACCAAGATAGGCGTTAGCGGCCGTCATTAAAATACCTAAGAGAATACCAACAATGACAACTCGAAGGGTCAGTTCTCTCGGTGATTCAGAGGCAGGGATATACGGTTCACCCGTTGCGCTCATAGATTGGCCAAAACAAAGCAGTTGTTGAATACATCGCTTTTCGTCAAAGGGACACCCACCATCATTATGATAAGTTGTTCGCGTAACCGGAGAATGCTTGCGTAAGCAGGTGGGGTGACTTCTATGGACTCTTGGCATGATTTAGATTCTGAAAAAATCATTCAAAAACTGGGCACTGAATTGGATGGACTCAGTGAAAAAGAAGTCAGGAGAAGACGAGAACGGTATGGGAAAAATAAATTGAAAGAGCCCGAAACGACCTCGGCGATTCTACGCTTCTTATCTCAATACCACGACCCTTTGAACTACTTGCTCATCTCTGCTGCTATTGTAGCATTACTTATTCATCCTGACCAACCAGGTGATGCAATCTTTATTTTCATCGTTTTGACTGCAAATGCAACGTTTGGATTTTGGCAAGAAGGCCAAGCTGAACAAGCAATGGATGCTTTGAAACAGATGTCGGTATCAACTTGTGTGGTTATTCGAGAGGGGATTGAATGGTCGATACCTACTCCTGATTTGGTTCCAGGAGATATCGTAAAATTGGATGAAGGGCAAAACGTTCCCGCTGATATTCGTGTTGTTGAATCCTATCAATGTAAGGTCGATGAGTCCTCCCTTACCGGTGAATCTGACAGCATCCTTAAGTCGACCAATCCACTTCCATCTACTACACTTCTCGCTGATAGAAACAATATGGCCTATATGGGTACATGTGTGTCGACAGGTCGTGCTATTGGGGTCGTTGTTGAAACAGGGATGAATACTGAACTTGGCCGTATTGCCAGTAACATTGTTGATACCGAGACGCCCAAAACACCCCTTGAACTGAAACTCGAATCGCTCGGCAGATTCCTCGGGTTCATTGCATTGATTGTTGCAGCACTTTTGGTTTCTATCAAAGTACTGATTGCTTACGCAGATCCTGCCATTTCCACAGTTGAACTTCGTGATGTAGCAGTTGAACAATTTATTGTCGCTATTGCGATATTTGTCGCCATTGTCCCTGAAGGTTTGCCCATTATTTTGGTTATCACACTCGCACTTGGCATGCGCAATATGGCACGCCACAAGGCAATTATACGCCGAATGAAGGCTGTAGAAACCCTTGGTTCTACCACTGTTATTTGTTCTGATAAAACAGGTACTTTGACAAAGAATCAAATGACTGTTCGTCAATTAACGACAACAGATGGAACATACACTGTATCGGGAGAAGGTTTCAAACCGAAAGGAAAACTTACCTATGAGGGTGTCGAAGTCACCGATGCAAAAATGGAGGAACTTCAGAGTGACCTTTCATTCCGACTTTCTGCTGCTTGCATGAGTTTGTGTCATAATTCTCAGATTTCGAAAGTTGATTCCCGATGGCAAGCCATCGGTGACCCTACAGATTCTGCATGCGCTGTTCTCGGATGGAAAATCAATGGAGATGTCCGTAAATTTGCCCAACGTCATTCACGTATTCACGAATTCTTTTTTGATACAACCCGTAAGAGAATGTCTGTCATTCATGAATATGAAGGTGAGCGCTGGGTCTTCTCGAAAGGTGGCGCTGGTGGGTTTTTGCCGATCACTGAGTGGAAAATTCTCGATGGTGAAATCGTACCTATTGAGCCCGAAGATATCGAAAAAGCATCTCTTGCCAACAAAGAAATGGCGGGGCAAGCCATGCGTGTACTAGCGCTCTGTGCTCGTCGACTTGATGAAGATGAAGACATCTATGACATCAATGCCGTTGAAACTGGATTTATTTTCCTTGGACTTGTAGGAATAATGGATCCTCCTCGTTCAGAAGTTAAAGACGCAATAGCGATTTGCCAACAGGCCGGAATCACTGTCAAAATGATTACTGGTGACCAACAATACACTGCAGAAGCTATTGGTAAGGAATTAAACATTTCAGAAGGGGGCATTCCGCCAATTAACGGCAGTACTCTGGCTGAACTTGATGAAAATGCTCTCGGAGAGGCCGCATCTCAAGCAAGTATCTTCTCAAGAGTTACTCCAGAACAAAAGATGCGGATTGTTTCCGGGCTCCAAGAGCGTGGAGAAATTGTTGCTATGACTGGTGATGGAGTCAACGATGCACCCGCGCTCTCGCGTGCGAACATTGGTATCGCTATGGGCATTGCAGGAACTGATGTTGCGAAGGATGCCGCAGACATGGTTCTTCAGGATGATAATTTTGCGAACATAGTACATGCAGTCGAAGAAGGGCGTAAAATCTATCAGAACATTCGAAACTTTGTTCGGTATCAAGTTTCAACGAATGTTGCTGCAGTCGCTCTCATTATCATATCCACCTTTATCTTTGGATGGAACTTACCATTGACTGCGACTCAAATATTGGTCATCAACATCTTGATGGATGGTCCTCCTGCAGTTGCACTTGGTGTTGAAAAGAAACACGGTAATGTCATGTCTCGACCACCTCGTCCAGTTGATGAAGGTCTACCAAATTTTAGAGACATGGTACTGATTTTTTGGTTGGGTGCCGTAATGGTAACAGGAACATTACTTGTCTTCTTCCTTGCGGGTGGCGGAATCAATGCAGAAGACTGTGAAGTTGCTCCATTGACCGATGAGAGCACCTTTACCGGATACGACATGGCTCAATGTGAATCAGGTGATTATTCGGGTGCTGAGAAGTATGCAGAAGACAAGTTTGCCTATGCACAAACGAT
Source organism: Euryarchaeota archaeon TMED99 (assembly GCA_002170315.2). Taxonomy (GTDB): domain Archaea; phylum Thermoplasmatota; class Poseidoniia; order Poseidoniales; family Poseidoniaceae; genus MGIIa-L1. Next base: position 97,001 of record NHFA02000032.1, on the reverse strand, counting down.
GACATTTTCAGTATTCATTTTGTATCAATTGTTCAATGTCATTAATTGTCGTTCGAGTGATGAGAGTGTGTTCAAACTCGGCCTCTTTTCCAATAAGGCGATTAATTTGGCATTGATGATATCCTTTGGATTACTTCTTTTCTTTGTTCAACTTTCAAGTTTCACAATTCCACTCATCAATGTCCAGATAGGAAATCTCCTTTCTACAATGAGCCTTGAGATGACTGACTGGATCGTTGTAACAATAGTAGCGTCTGCGGTATTCTTCATAGATGAATTTAGAAAATTCATTATCCAATCTCGAGTTTTCGCTGTTAAGAAGTAATTTTCTTCACACGGTGACAACCACATCTTGAAGAATGAAGCCCCACAGGTTAAGTCATGTCAGCATGGGAATCATCTACCCAAGATGCTGGTAGCGATGTCAATTGGAGGGAAAATCTCTCTGCCGAAGTCGGCGACTTGTCATCATGGAGTGCTTCGATTCGGCCATTGGCTCAAAAAGTTGCCAATGGCGAACGCCTCTCGCTTGAAGATGGATTACTTCTCTACGCTCACCCGAACCTCCCTGAAGTCGGACGTTTGTCGAATTGCGTCCGCACGTCAAGATTTGGTCGTTATGCATTCTTTAATTCCAATGTCCATGTCAACCAAACCAATGTCTGCGTTTTGGCATGCAAGTTTTGTGCATTTCGCCGCTCGAAACGCTCGAAAGATGCCTATGCTCTCGACGTAGAAGCATATGTCGAAGATTTGGCCCAATATGCCGATTTTGTCGATGAAGTCCATTCTGTTGGAGGGCTCCATCCAGATTGGGGTGTCGAACACTATGAAATCCTGTTCAAGGAAACCAAAAACAGATTCCCTCATATCTCAATCAAAGCCCTCACTGCTGTTGAGGTCAAACATCTTTCTCAACTCTCCAACTTGACCTATTCAGAGACCTTGTCGAGATTGAAATCTGCAGGTTTAGATTCACTACCTGGCGGCGGTGCTGAAATCTTAGACGATGGTGTCCGTGCTGTGATCTGTAACGGCAAAGAAAGTTCTTCAGAATATCTCGAGATTCATCGATGTGCTCACGAACTCGGGATTCCAACCAACTGCACAATGCTTTTTGGCACCATAGAAACCATCGAACAACGACTCATGCACATGATTCAATTAAGGGAGCTCAACGATGTAACTAACGGCTTCCAGTGTTTTGTTCCCTATCCATTCCTTCCGGACGATACTCGTCTCCCAGAAGCACAACTCGCTACGGGGAGTGAAATTCTACGAACCATTGCCATTTCTCGTTTGATGCTCGACTCTATCCCGCACATCAAGGCCTATCGAATGAACATAGGTGATGAATTGGCTGAACTTGCACTACAGTATGGCGCGGACGACATTGACGGCACCGTGCAAAAAGAATCCATCATGCATTTGGCAGGTTCGACAACCCCTCTTGACCACGACCGTATACGCTTAGCCCGTCTTATCAATGACGCTGGATGTGTCCCCGTACAGCGAAATACAACGTATGAGCATTTTGAGATATTCATACCTCCTGAACCGAAACGCCATAAGAAATTAAAAATGGCAAATCTTTGAGTTGGTTTGATGGATACTCCAAGGTGGATGAGGACAATAGGAAGAGTTGCTTTTCTCAACTGCGACCCTTTGTTCTACGGTATTGATGACACATGGGATGTGTTACCCGCACCTCCTGCATGGCTAACCGGACACTTGCTGCGTAAGGATTGCATTCTCGCTCCAATACCAGCTGCTGACTATGCTCGTCATTCTGACGAATTGGTACTGCTTCCTGAAATCGGAATTAGCAGTCGGGGAGAAGTAGGAAGCGTTTTGGTTTTTGGCAGCATGCCCCTTGAAAAAATGACATCAATCGCTCTACCAACAGATTCTGCTACATCAGTCCAATTGCTCAGATATTTACTGCAAAAGCGTGACCTCACTCCTCGCCTTGAATTAATGGGTCCTGACCTTGAGAGTATGCTGGATGCTTGCGATGGCGCATTACTCATCGGCGATAGGGCACTGGAGGGTGCAAAAGAAAGTCCAAGTTCAGTTCAGCTTGACCTTGGTATGGATTGGCTGAAATTTACTCAAAAGCCAATGGTCTTCGGAGTATTTGCGGCAAGACGAGATACGCCTGTTGAATCACTTCGTATCGCACAAGGGTTACTTACTGACAATCTGCGTCTTTTTGAACAAAGTCAAGAACGTAGAAGGAGCGTCATTCAATGGGCTCAATCACGTTCCGAACTCGATTATGAACGACTCGATCGCTATTTTGGAGAGGTATTCAACCGTATTGACAAAGAACATCTTGACGGTCTTAATCAATTCCTCGTCGAAGCGTGTAACTTGTCTACTGGTGCAGAATTTGCCTGGTAATGACAATATGTGCTCCCTTCATTCATCCTTTTCCGATTTCTTCACGACTTTGCGAGTTTTGACTGCTTTCGTTTTCTTTTGGGGGGTGACAACTTTTCTCTTGCTTGCTTTAAGGGGCTGGCTCGTAGGTTGTTGCGATGCGATCCCGCTGTCAAGACGCCGACGTTTGACCTTAGTAATTGGACCATCACTATCTGGAATGTTTCTTGCTTTACGACGGGCGATAACAGGCGTTGCGATTTCAACTTCTGGTTTTGGTTTTCGACGGACTTTACGTCGCACCGATTCTTCTTCAGCGATATCAGATTCATCATCAACTTCCTCAATCGTTTCATCTTCCAATTCATATTCATCATCTTCATCTACAGCAATACTTTCTTTCGATTCTTCTTCGTCATCTTCATCGAAATCAAGATCTATGGAATTTTTCCTTCGGATGATTCCAAGTATTGCAACAACAAAGAATGCTAAAATCGGCAAAATCAGAATTGGATAGTCAATAAATCCGTCAATGATTTTTCCAAAGAAACTTGGCTCTTCTTCCATTTCTTCTTCAAGTGTTAACGGCAACTCACCTTCGATTACCCACCACGGAGACCAATACACGGAGAGAGATTTCGTACTCGATGCTGTCACATCAATTGGGTGCATCTCTGCATGTTGGGCAAGTGATGAATCTGTTGCTGTTGGCTGAGATTTTAATGTGAAATCAAAAGGATAGGATAACTGTTCACTTAGATTGAAAACTAATACGTAGGTGATTGCAACGCGAGTCGTTGAATCAATTTGTGCGACCAAGGTCATCCCAGATTCAACTTCACAGTCGACATGGCCGTCAACCAGTTGACCAGATGAAAGTTGAATGACATTCTTCCATGAACTGATAAAATGATTCTTATTCATATTTTGACAAATCGATTGTGCGAAGAGATTCTCTTCGAGTTGACTAAGTTGAGCATCAGCAATCAATGACTTGCGAGAAAGGTTTCTCATTACAGATGAAGTTTCAGAATCCAGTGTAAATGTATCTCGAAGAATGAATGATGTAGAATTCACATTGATGTCTATGTTTCGTATGGTCGATATCTCGGGTGATTTGCTGCACACTTGAGTGACGGATTGGCAATTGTTGTCAAGTGAGTCAATGATTGAATCTCCATCGTCATCAACATCATACGTATCAGGGATGTTATCTCCATCAAGGTCTGAACCGCTCTCACCATACCCCTCCGGAATCTCCATCGCTCCATAAACAGAAATGTGACCGGTATTCGTTGCCACATACACCATCTCTCTGGTTCCAAATTCATTTTCTTTAAGAGAAAAATCGAGAGCTTGGTGAGCGAGATAAATTGCACCTGTTTTTTCAAGATATGTTGAGTCTACCGTTAGTATTCGAGGGGTGGTACCAGCCTCCAACACATGAATGAGGCTGTTGTCAGAAGACCATTGCAGTGCTGAGCCTTTTTCCAATGAAATATTTCCAATGTTACCTCCTGCAAATGTCCACGTACTCAATTCACCTTCAGTTGTTAGAACTGCAAATCGTTCATCAGTCGAATCAAAACGGCATTCTTCGATTTTAGAATCCATCGCCCAAACTTTGCCCGTAGGGTTTCCGTCAGAATCCCACATGACGACACGACCAAATTCATCTCCAGTGAGCATGTAATTTCCAAGTGTTGAATAAGAGATGCAGGTGATGCGTGCATTGTGTTCGCCATTCATAGTCCTTTCAACTTGCATGTCTGAAAATCGTATGATGTCTACACCTTTGTTACTGTTCGGAACGGCTAACAAGTTGCCGTCAATAGACCATTGAACCATCAATGGTTGGGTGCTTGAACCATGTTCTTTATCCATGAGCGACATTGAATCTATGTCTATAATTTGAGTCGTATCCGTATCGGCAGAAGTTCCAGAACGAGTAAAAGCAAGTTTTGACCCATCGGGTGAAAATTCAACATCCAATACATCATTCTCAATTTCAAAATGTTGGATTAGTTCAAGGGATTCAGCATCATGTATGGCGACATAGCCATCGTATCCACTTGCTAATAGGCTGCCATTTGGATGAATATCGGTCGTCCGAGATTCCGTAGCAGATGGAGTCGATGTTGCATCGAGGTAAGCGATATCTGAATACTCACCTGCGCTTGTAGGCGAGATGCAAATAAACACCATGAAGAGACATAGAATGATTTTGGATTTAGAAAATCCCGCAAACATGACCCTGCCTCAGTTATCCACAACCGACTTGGCTTGAATAGTTGGCGTATGGTTCCAAGAGAATACGATGTTTTGCTATCGGTTGGTTCATCAAGGGCGCCAATGTGGGGGCATCATGGTGGCACACCTACCTCTCGATGACGATGGCAACAAGATAGTCCGTATCGGACATTCCCCCGATCCAGATGACGCATTTATGTTTCACGCAATGACAACAGGTGCTTTCCCTACGCCGGGCTACAATTTTGTTCATGAATTGCAAGATATTGAAACACTCAATCACAGAGCGATGAATTGTGAATTGGAAGTATCAGCTGTATCTATTCATGCTTTTCCAGAAATTTCAAAGGATTATTCGTTGATGAATTGCGGTGCATCAATGGGTGAAGGATACGGTCCAATGGTCGTTTCACTCGCTGATGCTTCCATAGAAGATGTTCGTTCATCGACTATTGCAGTTCCTGGTCTCAAAACAAGTGCCTACCTTGGCCTTCGCCTCGCTTGGGGAGATTGTGAAATCGCCGTTGTTCCTTTCGACGAAATAATCCCGCGTATTCTCGATGGCACCTACAAAAGTGGTTTGATTATACATGAAGGACAGCTAACATACGTCGATAATGACCTTGAAGTCCACCTCGACCTTGGCATTTGGTGGAATGAAAAAACCGGCGGCTGGCCCATGCCTCTTGGAGGGAATGTCGTCCGTAGAGATCTTGGTGAACAAGTTATGGAAGACATCACCAAATACACCAAGATGAGTATTGAATTTGCACTTAATTCTCCTGATGAAGCACTCGAATTTGCTAAGAAATGGGGAAGAGGTATTGACGATGATACCAATCGTAAGTTTGTTGGCATGTATGTGAACGATCGCACTATCGATTATCAAGACGAAGGTCGTTCATCTGTTCGTCAATTCATTCGTGAGGGGCAAGAACTCGGTATGATTCAATCTGATTTTGACCCGGATGCTATGTCTTTTATCGGCTCAGGCGAGTGAACAGTATGGCGAGCGAGAATCGCAAACCGGGTGTGAGTCAGTATGGCTCAGTTGACCCAGCTCCAGCAGAACCAAAAGGTGATGTTGAGAGTTGGTCTTCTACCCTTTGCGATGAATCACTTCCGATGTTTCAACGTATGCGCAGCGTATTTTCACTACGCAATCATGGTTCTGATGAGGCATGCCTTGCTCTTTGCATTGGATTTTCTGCATCCAGCGCCCTGCTAAGACATGAACTTGCGTATGTTCTTGGGCAGATGCAAAATGATGTAGCACTCCCCGCTCTCATTGAGCGTTTATCAGATGATTCAGAACACATTATGGTTCGTCATGAAGCAGCAGAAGCTCTTGGCGCAATAGGTAATTTGGATGCAAAACCGGTTTTGGAACAGTTTCTCAGCGATGTAAATCCAGAGGTTTCTGAGTCTTGCGAAGTTGCTCTCGACCTCTTGAACTGGTGCGCAACCCCGGAATGGGAAAAAGCAGAATGGTGATTTTTTGAACCTCAAGTTCAAAGACTCGATGCACTTGGGGTAAAACAGAGGGATTCTATGCCGCATGAACATATCACGCTCGCACAAGCACCAAACGGTGAAATTGGACCACGGTGTGAAAAATGTGGAGTTCGCTTAACTTTCGGTAACGCAATGGTTGTCGGCAAGTACTACGTGTGTTGGGAGCACTATGTCGAAATGACAGGTGCAGACACCTCAACAACTCTTGGAGAGGCTGAAGAACGCTTCTGGATGACCGAATAATTTCGGCGTGCATTCAATAACCGTCAACCACACCCCTTTGCTGGGGTCTTCTATGGCAGCAGGTTGGGCGAGGTTTGCACATCGTTTCGGTGCATATTATCGCAGTGCTGAATTTTGGACCCCTCCGCGTCTAAAAACACGTGAATGGATGTTCATACCTTTTGGTGGAGCCCCTCCAATTCGACACAAAGGATTCAGTGATATGCAATCTGTCCGTCAATTTGTAACTGAGCGGTCCATGCATTCTTGCTTTTATTCAACAGCATATTGGGACCGTCCTTTTGAATTGAAAATGGCTGACAAGATATGGCGTGGAGCAGACCTTATTTTTGATTTAGATGGAGACCACCTTCCAGGAGTTACTGACAAAGACTTTCCAGGCATGCTTGAAGTAATTCACGAGCAGGCATGGTCACTCTGGAACGATTTTCTTGAACCTGAATTTGGATTTGACGAGAAGTATTTGCAAGTGACCTTTTCTGGACACCGTGGTTTTCACCTACACTATAGGGATCCCTCGCTCTTCCATCTTGACTCCGAGGCTCGACGCGAAATGGTTTCATTCATTCGCGGGGAAGGCGTTGATGTCAAAGGTGGACTTGCCCGATATCACGACCTCAGTTCTGAGGGTTGGACCCGCCGCATTCGTGATGGGATGGGTGGCATGATTGACAAATTGCGCTCCATTGCCCGAAAAGACCAGGGCTATATGGCGGAATTGAATTCACTTCATCAGGGGTTATTGGGGCAATCTCAAAGAGAGGGTCGGACGACAACTAAAGGAAAGGCTTCGATTCAAAGTTTAGCCGCTGTAGTGAATCATGATGCTCGTTCTGAACGCCTTCGAAACGGCAGTTTTGGAGTTTTGGAAAAGTACGAAGGACTTTTCCTTGATTTACTCAAGACGGATTCTTCTGTCGTACTCGGGTCTGCTGGAGAGACAGACGAAGTCGTAACTATCGACGTTCGTCGCCAAATACGTTGGCCAACTTCACTCCATGGCAAATCTGGTATGCGCGTAAGTGAATTTCCTCTCGACCGTCTTGACCCCGATGGCACGAATCCATATTGCCCACTTCATGAGGCATTAGCATTGAGTACACAGGACAGTATGGAAGTGGAAATGATTGTGGATGACTCGATATCTCAGTTCGGGGATACGGTCTATGATAAGCAATCTGGTGAGCGATTTCAAATCCACGAAGCAGGTGCAACATTCCTGATTTTGAAAGGTTGGGCCAAGATTGTCTCCTAATTTCCCAGTCCCCAATACATATATTCTTGAGTTCATGCAAAGGTAAGGTTCAAGACTCCACCCGCATCCAACGGTTTAGAGGTGAACCACATGGGTCTGCGCAAAGGCAAGAAAAAAGACGCTCAAACCCCCCCTGCGCCTGGTTTACCATTGCCTCTCCCTGGCATGCCAATTCCGGCTCCCGGAGCTTTACCAATGCCTCTTCCTTTACCAGACGCACCTGCTCCACTTCCACTACCTGATGCTGCGGCTCCACTTCCACTCCCAGAGGCGCCAGCGCCACTGCCCTTGCCGGATGCGCCAACACCTGCACCTGAAGCAACTCCTGCTCCAGAAGCCAAAAACGAATACGGTGAGATGTGGGCAAAGAGATCAACCAAGCCACTTCAACAAATTTACGGCCATATTGACCGTTTAGCTAAGAAAGAAACGGGTTCACTTCTGGACAGATATGCAGATCGCTTCGGCCATTCACTTGACCGAGAAATTATTGTTCTACGTAAGAAAGAGCACGATAGCAAGGTCTCAGAGATACGCGATGCACCTGTTGTTGAATTGCTTGAAGATGAAGACTCGGGCGACTTACAATCTCAACTTACTGCAATCGAAACCGAACTTCGCACGCTCAAACCCGAATATCAAACTGCTAAAGCAGCAGGGGATTCAGAAGTTCTCTCTCAACTACGACCTGTTCTAGAAAGTTTGATGGCTGAACGCAAATCCATTATGGCCATGATGGATGGCTCAGTTGAGCCAACCGTTGCTGAAGAAGCAGTCGACTCGGCAGAATCATCGGATGAAGATGATTTGTTTGCCTCGTTCGTCGCTATTGTCGATGATCTACTTGGCTCTCAACTACCAGAAGATGTAGTCTCTACTTTCATTCAAAGCGAAGAATTCGCAATATATCAACAAGTGGGAGAGAGTCCACTCGAGGCTGATCAGGACATGAGGTCGCTCTTTGTAGCCATTGTAGATGAACAATTGGGGAACATGAGTGGCGAGTCAGTTGATGAATTTACTCAAACCGAAGAGTTTGCCATTTACGAAACAATAGCAACACTTTACCAATAAGAATGAGGATGTGAACATATGGGATTACTTGACAAGGCAAACGATTCAAGCACCAAAGCCAAGCCAGCTGCAAAAGCAGTAGCAAAGGCAAAGCCTGTAGCAAAAGCAGTAGCAAAGGCAAAGCCTGTAGCAAAAGCAGTAGCAAAGGCAAAGCCTGCAGCAAAGGTAGTTGCAACACCTGCGCCAGTTGCAGCAAAAGCGCAGGCTGCTAAACCTGTCAAAGTCAAAGCCTCACCTGCAGGCCTCCCTGAAAACTTTGAAATCGCTTCACCAAATGCTCGTCGAATTGCTTGGTTCGTTAACTTCGTTGTCAATCTTGGACCGATCTTTGCCTTCCTTTTCTCCGTAGCAATTCTCGATGCCTTTACCACAATATTTGCACTTGTTGCATTGGCAGCATTGATTTTCAACCTAATCGTTATTCCAATTATGTCTGGACGTACTCTTGGAAACTTCATTTCACGTACGAAAAATATACGTTCAAATGGATTGAAGCCTAATTTCGTCCACGCATTATTTGTCAATTCTACTGGCATTCTTGCATTGACGGGTGTTGTCTTCTTGATGGTCTTTGCTGGCTCAATGTTTTCTGCGAAAGGTTCTGAACAAATCTGGGCGTCTGTTTGGTCTGTCCTCGGCCTTATTTTCATCATTTTATACTTCGTTAATGCCTCTATGAAGCGAGGGAGTGAAATGCGACAAGGCCTTTACGATTCTATGTTCGGTGCATTCCTTGTAAAGCACGTTCCTGCTGAAGGTGAAGTTTCAACTGGATTCATTGGTAAGCTCGAAAACATGTCATCATATGGAGACCGTTACACGAAGCGTCAAGAAGAAAAGAAGGCAAAGAAAGCCGAAAAAGTGGCTGGACAAGTAGCTGAAGGAGCCGAAAAAGCTCTCTCTGATAAGAGCGGCGATGATTCAACTGATGTCGTTGAAGAGGCCAAACCAAAGAAGGTTGCCAAGAAATCAACTGCAAAAAAAGCCACGAAGAAAACTGAATAATCATTAACAGTGATTGTATGATTTTCTCATCGAAATGGCTGCGTTTATGGCTCTGGCTTTCTGCTATTTTCTTCGCAGCCATATGTTTCATGAATGGTTACCTCATAGAATCACCAATTTTTTGGTCATTCCTTCTTGCATTCTGTTTGTTTAACGCATACCTCGAATTTCTCGTCAGTGCTTTGTTTATCTCACCAGGCGTTCCGAAGCAATCATTACAATCCGATGAATGGAGTTCTCATCATCTCCAATTCGATGCTAAAACCACACACATCCAACTCTTCAACCAAAAACAATCAGCACCACTCATTGTATTCATACATGGATGGAGGGGCTCATCAGCATCTGTATTGGAACGAGCACAATGGTTCATTGACAAAGGCTGGCATGCTGCAATAATTGAACTACCAGGACATGGCTCTTCTACCCCACTTGCAACATGGAACGCAATTACTGCTTCAAAACATATTCAATACCATCTACAGAATTTTGAATCTATACTCGAGTCGCACTATGTCTCTGATTTCTTTTTGTATGGCCATAGCATGGGTGGTTATATTTCTACACGCATATCGAGAGATCAAGATAACATTCCATACGATATTCCTCTCACTGGTGTTATTCTTGAATCGCCATTATTGTTGTATTCGAAAATTCTTCTTGAAATAAGTGATAAATTGAAAATTCCACATTTCATTCGCCCTTTGCATCTGAAGCGCGTCTTTAGAGAAGTTGTTTCCATGCATCCTGAAATTGAAGAATCAATGGGTCTTGAACAATTCGACATTCCGCTTTGGGGCATTCCTACTGTTCCAACGCTTTGCCTACAAGCAATGGATGACAATCGTCTTGGACGTAGCCATTACGATGCGGCAGTTTCAGAATTTACCGATGCCATCCCGTTTACACACCATCTTCTTGAAAGCCTCACTCACTCAGGTGCACGACGTAATGAGGAGAGAGAGCATCACTTACTTGAATGGCTCAAGAAATTTGACTCACTCTTGCTCGAGTAAATCTGCTTGTTGCTCTCTTGCGAGTTCACGCATGTCGTCGACTTCATCAAGCTCATCAACGATTTCTTCACCAAGGAGTGTCTCAAGGACGTCCTCCATTGTAACAAGTCCCGCAATACCGCCAAACTCATCCCGTACCAAAGCAAATTGTTGGCGTTTTTGTAAAAACATATCCAATGCTTCATCAACATTCGAATCCGTCTGAATTGAGATGACTGGTTTTTTGAAATGACTCATAGGCAAATCCCATTCATCACGACTTGCGGCCATAAGAATCTCGGAACGAATGGCAATACCTGAAGCATCATCGATGGTTTCGTCATACAAGGGTATTCGTGAAACGCGGATGATTTTATGCTCATCAAGCACTTCTTGAACAGTACTGGATGAGTTGAAAGAAGTCATAACAACTCGAGGAGTCATTACTTCAGCCACCTTTATTTCACGAAGGCGCAACAAATTGTGAATGACTGTTTCTTCATCCTCTTCTAAGATTCCTTCTTCTTCACCAAGATCTGCTAAGGCAGCTACATCGTCTCGTGTGACAAGTGAATGAGAACCCTTCGGCAATATCGATTTTAAAATTTGAATGGGTATGATGAGGAAAGCGAGGCAACTTACGATAAGAGAAAGCAAACGGCCGGTAATTGGGGCAAGTTGTTTCCAATATGCAGTCCCTAATGTTTTAGGGATGATTTCTGAAAGGAAAAGAACTGCAAGAGTGAGCACAATTGAAGCGACCGTAAGCGACTCTTCCCCGTATATCATTTGGACCTGAGACCCGACACCTGCAGCCCCCATGGTGTGAGCAATAGTATTGAGGGTAAGGATAGCAGTGAGTGGTCGAACGGCATCGTCATCCTTCAATTTATTCCACATTTTTCCGATTTTAGATTTCTCTTTCTCCAATACTGCGATGTAGGTGTAGGGGATGGAGAGGACAACCGCTTCTAAAATCGAACAGAGAAATGAAACCCCTAATGCAAGAGTGATGTAGAATATGAGGAGGGTCATACTACCCTCGCCAGTTGCTCCAATTGTACTTCCAACTGCAGAAATGAATACATTTTCCATATATTTTCAAATTCCCCTGACCGTGCGGGTGTAAATTAAGCGAAACGCTCGTAGTTATTGAAAATGACCCCTATATTGAACCCTCTCGTATTGCTCTTTAGCGGCCATTTTAGGGGTGAAAGTCAAGAGCATAGTGCGTGTCCCGTTGAATGAGGGGGATTATGTCCGACGAGCACGTACTCATTTGTGTGGCTTGGCCATACGCAAATGGCCCCTTACACCTTGGCCATGTTGCTGGCTGTTATCTCCCACCAGACATTCAAGCTCGTTTTGAGCGCGCCCGAGGAAATCGAGTACTGATGGTATCGGGTTCTGATGAGCACGGTACTCCAATCACCGTTTCAGCAGAACAAAATGATACGACTCCACAAGCAATCGTTGACAAATACCATCAATTGAATAAAAAAGCACTTCTCGACTTAGGTTGTACTTGGGAGCCGAATGTTGATGTTCGAGGAATTGACTATGGCGGCGCATTATTCAACCGAACTACAGATTCACGTCACAAAGAAATGGTTCAGGACAATTTTGTAAAACTCATGGATGCAGGATTGTTTGAAACCAAAATCATGGAGCAATATTATGAACTCAATGAAGACGGTAGTGGCCGATTCTTACCAGACAGGTATGTCGAAGGCACATGCCCCACATGTGGTTACGATGAAGCAAGAGGCGATCAATGTGATTCGTGCGGTGCAACATATGAATCTGCAGAATTGAAAAACCCTGTTTCTAAAATGAATCCAGGCGCTCACATTGAAATCCGAGACACAGAGCACCTTTTTTATCGCTTAGATTTATTTCAAAATGCTCTGGAACAACATGCTGACATCCAGCAAGGTGTCTGGAAATCGAATGTCCGTGCGATGACCAAACAATGGCTTGACATGGGCCTTCGTCCACGTGCCGTTACTCGTGACCTGTCTTGGGGGATTCCGCTTCCAATGGATGACTCAAAATGGGATGGGAAGTGCGTCTACGTTTGGTTTGAAGCAGTCCAAGGATATTCGACTTGTGCACGGATTTGGGCTGAAGATTATGCTCATGAACATGAACACGGAACGGATGCTTGGAAAAATTGGTGGTGTGTTGCAGAAGACGGCACTCAACCTCGACATTTGTATTTCCTTGGCAAAGATAACATTCCCTTCCACACAGTCATTTGGCCAGCGCTCATCATGGGTTTGAATCATGCAAACAATGGATTGAATCTTAATGATGAAATTGGATTGCCAGGCCCTGGAGATTTTTCACTTGAGACAAATGTTCCTGCCATGGAATACCTCATGCTTGCTGGAGGCCAGTTTTCTAAATCACGTAAACATGCAGTTTGGCTACCTTCATTCCTCGAACGTTTTGACCCAGATACCTTACGATACTATCTCGGTATAAACATGCCAGAAAATCACGATACTGATTTCAATTGGCCTGATTTCGTAGAAAAAGTCAACAGTGAACTTATCGCTGCATATGGCAATTTCGTACACCGTGTTTTGACTCTTGGTGCACGACTTCCATCTTCTTCAAATGGCCCGTTAACTGTTTTTGACCAGTTAAGTCGAACTAGGACGACTCAAGAAAAACTCGAAGAGTTGCATGCATCCATCACAGACTCACTGTCAAGGCATCGATACAAAGAAGCGTTACGTTTTGCCATGAATGCCGCTCAAGTTGGAAACCAACTTCTTCAATCTGCCACTCCCTGGAAATATCTTTCTGAAACTGATGACGGTTCAAATTCGAACTATGCTGAAGAGCGAATTGAATCCATGTCCGCTCTTTCTTTTGGCTGGCGGATTTCTCGATTCCTCGCCATTGTGATGCAACCATTTTTGCCTTTCAGTTCAGCCAAACTCTGGTCTTCCCTTGGCCAATCGGGTGATGTCTCACAAATCCACTGGGATTCAGCCATCGATTGGAACATTCCTATGACTTGGGCTGATGAAAAACCAGAACCACTTTTCAAGCGTCTTGACTTAGATGAAATTCTTGCCGCTGAACAATCACTCGTTGAAATGACTGATTCAAATGAACAACCGGGCCACTCGGTGAAAGGTGGAAAAAAGAAGAAGAAAACCCCTAAGGAGGATACCAAAATGACTGATGCACCAGAAGGAATAACATATCTTGAATTTGATACATTTATGGAGGTTGATTTACGGGTTGGAAAAATAGTTTCTGTCGACGATCATCCGAACGCGGACCGACTTTACGTTGTTTCAATTGACGATGGCAGTGGCGATGGCCGCACCATATGCGCAGGTATCAAAGAATACTATTCGGCTGACGAAATGGTAGGGAAGAACATCGTTTTTGTATCGAATCTAAAACCTCGACCGCTTAGAGGTATAACTTCAGAAGGCATGATGCTTGCTGCAGACGATGGTGAAGGAAACGTGAGACTGATTACTACAGATGGCCCGATTTCCACTGGCTCTCAAGTGCGCTGATTATTCTGCAATTCTATCATGCACTGCGTGCATTATTTTCCGGGAAACTTCACTGCATGATTTTCGTATTCCCTTTACCTGAGTACGCATCTCTATGCCCATTTCATCTGGCAATGATTGAAGATTAATTTCAACATTAAACAAAGCCCCTTTCACCGCAGCACTGGCAAGAAGAGCTGCAACACCGACATCAGATACTGCATTTGCATTACCGCGCTGTGCTAATCCCTGATGGCATGAAAGAAGATTCATCCCCAATTGGACAGTTTCAAATGGTATTTCAGCGGCTTTCAAAGTCGCCATGCGTATGCTTTTACGTCGATTTGAGACTTCTTCCTCTGTCGACTTCGGCATCCTAAATGACGCCATCACCTCATCAAATGCATCGCTGTCAAGTTTTGCCAATTGGCCTGCTCGCAAATATATTGATTCGACAATATCTCCAGCCACCTCCGCATCACTCCACCCCGATTTCCATTTTTCTTTACCAATCGTCAATCCAACGACCATTTTGGTGAGTGCTGATGCTTGACCCAATGCGACTGCTGCAGCGGTACCGCCGCCAGGTGTCGGATCCGAGGAAGCGAGAGCATCTTGAAAATCTTCGAGCGAGTATTCCATCCAATTCATTGGCTCACCGCCTTGAGAAGTGCCCATTCGATAATTCTCTCATCAGGGTCAAAACTACCGAGTGAATCGAGTCCAAGTCCTTCGATTGCTGCAGTGACAAGTGCTCTTTCATCACGAACCTCTTGGTCTGCATACCATCGTCCTGATTCAAGCATTGCTTCGAGAGGTACGAGTCCTACCAATTCACTGCCTGGCGCCGAAGTATCGTGGTCACTTGCAATGCTTTTACACGCTTCAAATGCCACATGCATTGGACATTGAGTGACATCTCTCAAATTCATTGAAACTTGACTTATCCCATGTGCTTCAAGAGAGACGCCCATTCCTTGAACCATTGGCAACATCCCAGGCACTCTCATTCTTCGTCCGTCTTCACGCTTCACCAAGCGGCCTGTTGAACGAACAAGAGAGCCGATTTTTTTTGCAACGAGAGCATCTGGTTCGTCGATATTGACGTTATATGCTACAAGAATACCCCGTGCACCGATGGTAATGGCTCCACTCTTCTCAGCCTCAACACCCCATTGTTTCGAACCGTAATCGGGCAACCTTGTATGTTCGGAGTGTGGAGTTTCACCACCGGTTAATCGTGCTTCTAGGCCCTCGTATTGGCCCTTGCGAATAGTTGAGAGCAGGTTTTTCTCTTGATGAAGTGCGGCAGAACCATACAGAAATGTCGGCACATTGCATTCAGCCCCCACACGCTGTGCTAAGGATTGTGCCAATCCAACGCAATCGTCCATTGAAACGCCTTTCAATGGTACAAATGGACATACATCTACTGCTCCAAGCCGAGGGTGCTCTCCCTCGTGCTTCGTCATGTCGATTTCTTCTATGGCTTTGCAAATCAGTTGAAATGCAGCCTCTTGAACAGCACTCGGTTCACCTGCGATTGTAATGACGGTTCGGTTGTAATCGCTGTCGGGCTCAACACCGAGAACAGCGCAGTTTTCCATGTCGCGCACAACGTCAATAATTCTGGCAATTTTCTCTGAATCGCGACCTTCAGATATATTGGGCACACATTCAACAATTTCTTGCATGAACATAGGTGGTCAAGACGGACTTTGAATGTTAACGCCTAAGAATTCGAAAATCACCCATAGAGAGCATCCGGAGAAGCAGTCACACCGCTGGTAGATTTCTTCGTCTGAATACGTTCCACAGCTTTGAGCAAATCAGCCTGTGTGATTTTCCCTCTCTTGTCACGTATTGCAATCATTCCTGCTTCAACACAAGTTGCTTTGAGTTCCGCGCCTGAATAGCCTTCAGTTTTTTCGACAATTGCTTTCAATTGAATTCTTGAAGTTGACATGTTCGAGGTATGAAGCTTGAGTATCGCTTTACGACCATTTGCATCTGGCAATGGAATGGTTACAATTCGATCAAAACGACCGGGGCGCAACAATGCATCGTCGAGTATATCTGGCCTGTTTGTGGCTGCAATAATTTTCACATCTTCTAAAGAATCAAAACCATCGAGTTCAGCGAGAAGTTGCATCAAAGTTCGTTGTACTTCACGGTCTCCACTTGTTGAGCCATCGAGTCTTTTCGCACCGATTGCGTCAATTTCATCGAGGAATATAATCGATGGAGATTTTTCCTTGGCCAAAGAAAAGAGTTCGCGAACCATACGTCCGCCTTCGCCAATATATTTCTGAGCAAGTTCGCTACCAACCATTCGAATAAAGGTCGCATCGGTTTGATGAGCCACTGCCTTTGCAAGAAGTGTTTTTCCACAGCCAGGAGGTCCAACCAAAAGAATGCCCTTGGGAGGAGTGATTCCAACTTTGGTGAAGAGTTCAGGTTCAAGCAGTGGCAACTCAATTGCTTCACGAACGGTTTTAACTTGCTCGTCGAGACCTGCAACTGAATCATAAGTGATGTCGGGTTTCTCAACCATTTCAGCACCGCTTACCATCGGATCCCATGCTTCATGCAGAACTTCAATCACCGCTAATGTATCCTGATTAAGAGCAACTCTCGTTCCAGGTTTCAGTTTCTCTGGTTCGAGACGTTGATTAAGAGATACTTGGAAGACGGTTCCATTTGAAGAGCGGACAATTGCAGTTCTGTCATCGAGCACGTCTTGTAAATGGCCGATGATGAGCGGAGGTGTTTTCAATAATCGAACCTCATCATCGAGTCGAGTCGCTCTCTTTTTGAGCGTTCTTATTTCAGTTTCGAGGTAAGAGCGTTCGTTAATCAAATTCTCAGATACTTCGAGAAGTTTTTGATAATCTTCTTCCAACTTATCTAACTCTGCATCGGTTTTTGCAGCGAGAGGTTTGTTGTTCTTTTCGACATCAGAACTCATTGCACTCAAACACTCGTCGTGCCTACAGTTTGTTAAGTCGTCGCTCAATCAAATTGCAGTCATTCGTTCCGAAGCCTTCAAAGAGAGTCGCCATAACCAGCATTTAGGGCTGGTTCTATGGCAGATTGCGAACTATGTGGTGCAATGAAAGTAAGCGTCCGTCATGTCAAAATGGGGAAGGCCGAAGTCGCTGCTTGTTCTCGATGCTCCGACAAAATGAATCTCGGTCCAAAAGAAACCGCACCGGGCTTAGCAAGAGCACAAAGCATGAGTGCTCGTCCTACCTTTTCAGCAAAAGGAAAGAAAGGAAAGGATATCATGCTCAAAGCTGAAAAAGAACTTGCTGATGACTTCTCTCAAAGAATTTCGAATGCTCGTAAGGCAAAAGGCTGGAATCAAGCAACTTTAGGCAAACGCATGGCGGAAACAGTCAATATCATCAAGGCGGCAGAAAGCGGCAAACGACCTACCGATTCTGTTCTGAAAAAATTCGAGAGAGTTCTTTCCATTACGCTCTTTCAAGCATCGACGCCTTCAGAAACTCGCCGTATCGACTCATCCACTTCCCGTGGTATGACGCTTGGTGATTATCTGGATGACATCAGGTGATTGCATGCCTACAATACCAGTTCACGCCATATGGCTTGCTCAGGACGACCCGAAAAAAAATACTGCCGTTCTTGCTTCCAAACGCGGAGATATGAAATTACACAAGCGGATCAATACCGCTCCGAAACGGGGGATTATCCTCGAACCATTATGCGGCAAGGTCTTTGGTCCAGAAGATCATGAAATCTTACTCAATGGTGGTTCACTGGTTGGTCTAGATTGCAGTTGGGCTCACATCGAAGAGAGTGTTCAACAAGTTATGAAAAAAACTCGTCTCATACCACGCATGTTGCCCTTACTCTTGGCGGCAAATCCAGTTAACTGGGGGAAGCCTGGCCGTTTGACGACTGCAGAAGCATTGGCAACTGTCCTTTATCTCGTTGGAGAACGGGAACAAGCCGAACAAGTACTCGGTGCTTTTCGGTGGGGTCAGCGTTTTTTCGAACTGAATAAAGAGCCTCTTGACGCATATGCTCTAGCAAGGACAAGTGCTGAACTCGTTGAACTCCAATTCGAATTTTTTGATATTGAACGCCCAGATGATTCCGAAGAGACTTCAAGTTGAGTTGATATCCGGTACCATGGAGCATAGTCGACGTATCGGGGTTCATCGCTATATTGATGGTCAATCAAAAGTTGATTCTGATTTATTAGCTTGTGAGACGCTGATTCATCTTTACTCAGATTCGAAGAAGATTGCAAGTCTTCTGGGAACTCCATGCGACCTTTCTGCTCTCTTCATTGGTCACGCACTTGCCGAAGGATATGGCTCATTCGCCAATGCTCAAATTACGCAAGAGGTTACTGATTCTGGTTCCATAAACCTCTCCATTGACCAAACCATCACTCCAGGTGATTCTGCTGAACGAATAGTAACTTCTTCTTGTGGCGCATGCAACGGCGATGGCCTCGATGAACTCACAGAGGGATTACCGTCGTTCAATGGCACTCATGGACGCTTTTCGCATGAATTCATACATGAACAACTTATACAGATGAAAACCAATCAAACGGGATTTAATGAAACTGGAGGGATGCATGCAGCTGCACTTTGGTCACCTTCCTCAAATACGCAATACCTTTCAGAAGATATTGGCAGGCATAATGCTGTCGACAAAGCAATTGGCAAGGCACTGCTTGACGGTGAATCGTTTGATTCTCAATTTTTACTTCTCTCAGGAAGGTGTGGTTGGGATATTGTAGCGAAGGCAGCACGTGCAGGGATAGGTACGATCGTTTCAATTGGAGCATGTTCAACACTTGCCGCTGATACTGCTCGACTTCTCGGCATGCGTATTTTTTCATTCATGAAATCTCACAGTAATGTCGGAATTGGCCTCCATAGCCATATTGAGAACAACAACCCTTGAGAACCCCCCTTGGCAGGACTCACTGGTGAGTGTATGCGGAAACAAGCCCGACCAGACACTCCTCCTGATACAAACGCTCTGAATTTGAAGAAGAAAAAGAAGATGGCTGCGGGCATTCCAGCCGTTACTTCATCCCTGAAACATGGGGTTCAAAATATGGGCTTGATTCGTTCGGTTAAAACACTCACAATGGTTAATCAAAAAGCGGGTTTTGATTGCCCAGGATGTGCTTGGCCAGATCCTGAGCACCGCACACAATTCGAGTTTTGCGAAAACGGTGCTAAGGCCGTTGCCGATGAAGCAACGAAAGCGAGAGTGACACCTGACTTCTTTGCGAAGTATAGCGTGGATGAACTGGCTGAAAAAAGTGACATGTGGCTCAATAAACAGGGTCGTTTGACGCATCCTATGATGTTGAAAAAGGATGCCTCTCACTACTCACCCTTGACTTGGGATGAGGCATTGAATTACATTGCTTCAAAGATTAAGTCCATGGAACATCCTGACCGTTCTGTATTCTATACCTCGGGGAGAACAAGTAACGAAGCAGCATTCCTGTATCAGGCAATGGTGCGCAGTATTGGCACTAATAACCTACCTGACTGTTCGAACATGTGTCATGAATCAAGCGGCAAAGGTCTTGGGTCTACCATCGGTATAGGCAAAGGAACGGTACATCTCGAAGACTTCAATCATGCAGACGTTATCATGGTTATTGGACAAAACCCTGGTACAAACCATCCTCGTATGCTTACCGCACTGCGAGATGCTAAATTGAAAGGTTCGACCATTATCCATATCAATCCGTTGCCAGAAGCAGGTCTCGAGCGTTTTAAACATCCTCAAGATTACATGAAATTGAATTTTTCGACAACGAAACTTGCTGATTACCACTTGCCTGTTCGCATTGGAGGAGATGCGGCATTGATGAAAGGCTTCATCAAAGTTCATTCGAATCTCGGCGGTTTGGATCATGAGTTCATAGAAAAACAGACAGAAGGTTTCGATTCAATGATTCGAAAAGTACATTCCATCGACTGGGAATCACTTGAACGCGACTCTGGCATCGAGAGGAAAGTTATCGAAGACGTAGGAAAAGTTTTGTCGAAATCAAAGGCAACAATCGCATGCTGGGCCATGGGTCTAACGCAGCAACCAAATGGCGTTTCAGTCATTCAAGAAGTCGTGAATCTCTTGTTGATGGGTGGGCATGTAGGGAGACCAGGTGCTGGATTTTGTCCAGTTCGTGGCCATTCAAACGTTCAAGGTGATCGAACAGTCGGTATTTGGGAAGCGCCACCTGTATCGTTCATTGAAAAGATGGAATTGGGATTGAATCTCACTCTACCGAAAGAGCATGGATATGACGTTGTTAATGCAATTCACGCGATGAGGAATGGAGATGTTGATGTCTTCTTTTGCATGGGTGGTAATTTCCTATCTGCGACACCTGATACTCATGCAACTGCTGAAGGATTACGAAAGGTCGGATTAACTGTACAAGTTTCAACAAAGCTCAATCGCTCACATCTCGTCACAGGTCATGAAGCCCTCATTCTCCCATGTCTTGGACGGACAGAAATCGATATCCAATCGAGTGGAGAGCAATTTGTTACTGTTGAAAATTCAATGGGTATTGTTCACCAATCACGAGGCGGTCTTCAACCTGCATCGGGCGAGTTGAAGAGCGAACCATGGATTGTGGCAAATCTATCCAACGCACTTTTCGACAATTCACCATTGAATTGGACCGAACTCTCAGGCAATTATGATAACATTCGAGACCTCATGGAGCGCTCATTAAGTGGTTTTGATAATTATAACAAAAGAGTCCGTCAAGAGAATGGGTTTTTGCTACCCAACCCTCCTCGAGATTCGAGAACATTTTCAACACCTTCAGGTAAAGCTCATTTTACCACACATGAATTGCCCAATGTTTCAATCCCGAAGGACAGGTATGTCATGATGACTATTCGCTCCCATGACCAATATAACACGACTGTTTATGACGTTCATGACCGTTATCGTGGAATCAGCGGCAACAGGAGAATCGTGTTGATGAACGCTCTTGACATGGCTGAACGCGGATGGAAAAACCGCCAAAAGGTATCGATATCGAGTCATTTTGATGGAGAGGTTAGAACCTCGAGCAGTTGGCTTGTTGTTGCCTATGATATTCCTCGACAAAATGTAGCCACATACTTCCCTGAAGCGAACTCTTTAGTTCCACTTAATTCGACCGCAAAGATTTCGAACACGCCAACCTCAAAATGGATAGAAGTATCACTCGATTCTGAACCTTTCCTTGGCAAGGGAGATGAAGAAGAATGAAAAATATAGGTTATTGGGAACTGATTAAGACCAATTCCCAATATCGGCGATTATGGTCTGCGACTGTAATTTCTATGCTCGGTGAATGGTTCAATACCATCGCCTTATTTTTATTGATTTTCAAATACACAGAATCTGAATTTCTTCTCGGAATTTTGTTCACTGTTCGTATGTTGTGTTTCGCTCTCTTGCAGCCAATAAGNGGTTTACTTGCCGATCGATANAACCGCAAACAAATCATGTTGTGGACCAATATTCTTCAGATGTTCTTAGCGCTNGGATTTCTTGCAGTCGATGGNCCAGAAGACATACCGTGGATGCTTGGATTATCTGGTGTCATGATGCTGTTGCATGGAGCATACGTAACTGCCGAAAGAGCTGCATTACCAAACATTGTTTCGAAAGAGCATTTGGCTACAGCCAATGCTTTAGATGCGGCATCTTGGTCGACTGCGCTTTGCTTAGGTGCGATGCTGGGTGGAGTCGTGGTCGAATATTACGGAACTGATGCTGCATTCATCATTGACTCACTGACCTTCCTTCTCAGCGCGATTCTCCTCGTNCCACTTACCATGCCCCAAACGTTTGACAAAGATTTGGAAGGTTCCTTGTTTACGACTGCTGCGTCGAATATCCGCAAAGGATGGAAGCGTATTGCCAAGGAGACGCGACTTCTTAGAATCGTATTTGCTAAAGCATCGTGGAATATTGCAGGTGGTGGTTTAGCTGGTGTATTCCTGGTCGTTGCAGGCTCAGATGTTGATGGATTTGGAATCGCACTCGGGTTTGGACTGTTTTTCTTTGCCAGAGGNATTGGTACTGGAACTGGACCGATTCTCGCACGCAAATTTTTGACCAATCAAAACAAATGGCCGCTTTTAGTCGGTGTTTTAGTCATGATTTCTGGATTTTTCTACTTCTTTGTAGGGTATACNTTGGGNGTGAACTTATGGTTAACAGTCGCTTTGATTATGCTCGCTCACTCTGCGAGTGGTGCGAATTGGGTACTCTCGACNATCTTGACACAAATGTGGGTTGAAGACGAAATACGCGGCCGGGTATTTTCCATTGACATGCTCATTATGTCGCTCGCTTTTTCGGCATCAAGCGCTTCTGCAGGATATCTCCTCGAAAGTGGGTTTTTAACCCTCAAAAGTGGTTTTCAAACCTTTGCGATTCTCATGATAGTTTCTGGGTTNATCTTTACATTATGGAAACCCGGCACTCANCGTGAAGTCACTTGACGCCNTACATGCGCAGTACTTTCAATAAAAATACTCAAGGGCGTTGCCTTCAAGGCTCAAACATGGCGGGTCAGTCATCATCATCANGTTTGAAGATGATTGGCGAAGGTATACCTCGAAACATCCCACCTATGCCTGTTTGGGATGATTCAGTTGACCACGCTCCTCCGAGACGGCAGGTATTGGACTCGAAAGAGAAACAATTAGCACTTCAAAATGCATTGCGTTATTTCCCAACGGAACAACATGAAACTCTTGCTGGTGAGTTTCTCGACGAACTCAATACGTTTGGACGGATTATCATGTGGCGCTATCGTCCTACTGAATATGATATGAAAGCGCATCCAATTGCTGACTATCCTTCAAATTCNCGACAAGCAGCCTCCATCATGTTGATGATTCAGAACAATCTTGACCCCGCTGTAGCCCAATTNCCTCACGAACTCATAACCTATGGAGGGAATGGTTCCGTATTCCAAAATTGGGCGCAATATCGCTTAGTAATGTCTTATTTATGCAAAATGACCGATCACCAAACTCTCGTCATNTATTCAGGCCATCCTCTCGGATTATTTCCTTCAACACCCGAATCTCCACGAGTAATTGTGACCAATGGAATGATGATTCCGAACGCATCAACTCAGGACAACTATGAGCGACTCAATGCATTAGGNGTGACGCAGTATGGTCAAATGACTGCAGGNTCATACATGTATATCGGGCCACAAGGGATTGTACATGGTACAACCATTACTCTACTGAACGCAGCTCGTGCGCATCTTGGNCTCAATGGTGATGAAGGACTTGGTGGCGTAACTTTTGTCACATCAGGTCTTGGTGGAATGTCAGGAGCACAAGCGAAGGCCGCAGTCATAGCAGGCGCTGCATGTATTGTTGCTGAGTCGAATGCTCACGCAGCATACAAACGTCATGAACAGGGTTGGCTTTCAACTGTCTGCGAGGATGTCGATGAGGCAATCGACCAAATGGTGGACGCATCGCAAAAGAAAGAACCACTTTCGATTGGATATATTGGAAACATCGTAGANCTGTGGGAGAGGCTTGTCGAGCGAGGCATTAGAGTCGACCTCGGGAGCGATCAAACCAGNCTGCACAACCCTTTCCAAGGTGGGTATTTCCCAGTAGGGNATTCATACGACGATGCTGCCTCAATGCTATCGGATGANCCTGAACGTTTCGCTGATGAAGTAAGATCTACACTGCGCAGGCACGCTGATGCAATTAACACGATGGCCGAGAATGGTATGTATTTCTGGGATTATGGGAATGCATTTTTGCTTGAAGCAAGTCGTGCGGGCGCTGATATCATGGCTGAAAATGGCCGTTTCAAGTATCCGAGTTATGTTGAAGATATCATGGGGCCTATGTGTTTCGATTACGGTTTTGGGCCGTATCGGTGGGTTTGTTGCTCTGGCGACCCTCAAGATTTGCAAACCACAGACGACATTGCTTGCGAAGTTTTGGAAGATATGCTTGATGATTCACCACATGAAATTAAGCAGCAAATGCTCGATAANATCAGATGGATACGTGGCGCNGGAGCCAATAAAATGGTCGTTGGAAGTCAAGCACGAATATTGTATGCTGATGATGAAGGTCGCAGACGGATTGCCTCAGCAATGAATGCAGCAATATCCAGTGGTCGAATTTCCGGTCCGATTGTATTAGGCAGAGATCACCATGATGTATCCGGCACTGATAGCCCATATCGCGAGACTGCAAATATCCGTGATGGTTCAATACGCACCGCAGATATGGCCGTTCAGAACTTTGTTGGTGATGCTTTNAGAGGCGCTACTTGGGTGAGTTTGCATAATGGCGGTGGAGTCGGATGGGGTGAAGTCATCAATGGTGGATTTGGATTACTTCTCGATGGAAGCGAGGAATGTGAAGCAAAACTCCAACGTATGTTGCACTGGGATGTCAATAACGGTGTTGCTCGTAGAGCATGGGCTCGAAATNCCGGTGCTGAATTTGCAATCAAAAGAGCAATGGATGCCGAGCCTTTACTAGAAGTCACTCTACCGAATCACATGGACGAAGGGTTGNTNGACAGTCTGTTTTTTGANGGTGAGNGATAATGGATATTGCACTTGATGGTCACACATTGACTTCTTCTGAAGTCCTANGAATTGCTTCTGGAGATGCAACAGTTTCACTCTCTTCAAATGCATTACCGCGCGTGAATGCTGCCCGTTCTGTCGTTGANCGTATCCTTTCAAACGATGAAACCGTTTACGGNATTAATACTGGATTTGGAGCGCTTGTCCATCAACGAATTTCTTCTGAAGACCTTTCACAATTGCAAACAAATCTTGTTCGNTCACATGCTACTGCCATAGGCGAACTCATGTCGAAAGAAGCTGTTCGAGCAATGATGGCTGTGAGGATTAACTCTCTTGCCAAAGGNAATTCAGGAGTCCATCCTGATGTCCTCAATCAGTTGATTCATTTTCTTAATTTCGATATTGTTCCAGCAATTCCACGNATTGGTAGCCTAGGTGCAAGCGGAGACCTCGCTCCTCTCTCTCACATGGCTCTCAGCCTCATTGGAGAAGGAGAAGTTTTGAAAGACGGAGGTGGAGTAGAACCTACTTCCATTCAGCTTTCTAAGCACGGNCTTATACCTTTAGAATTACGTGCGAAAGACGGCCTTTCACTGATCAATGGTACGAGCCAAATGTGCAGCTACTTGTCTATGGCAGAGCAACGAATTGCCGACCTTCTCGTTTATGCTGACCTTGCACTATGCACGTCTATTGAAGCAAGAAAAGCCAGTGTGAAACCCTCTGACTCACGCGTACATGNTGCTCGCCCACACCCAGGTCAATTGCTCGTATCNCAACGTATTCGTCAAATCTTGCATGCGTCGCCAATTATGGATTCACATNCGGAATGCGATCAGGTTCAGGACGCCTATTCGTTCCGCTGCGCACCNCAGGTACACGGTGCTATTTATGAGAGATTCATGGCACTTCAATCCACCCTTAACATTGAATTAAACAGTGCGACAGATAACCCACTGGTTTTCCCCGACCTTTCAAACCCAGGCCCTCACGAAGTTGTATCNCAAGGTAATTTNCATGGNGAAGTGNTAGCATTAACCGCTGATTCNATGACTGCAGCACTGTTTGAACTTGGCTCTATTTCTGAACGTCGCATCGACCAACTNCTNGACCCTGCACGCAGCAANCTACCAGCATTTTTAGCAAAGGATTCAGGTCTTGAATCTGGATTGATGATTGTTCAGTATGTCGCTGGCGCCTCACTTTCTGAATTGCATGGCCACGCTGCTCCTCGGACCATATTTTCTACATCAACTTCTGCAGGACAAGAAGACCACGTGAGCATGGGNGCNACTGCNTGCTGGAACCTTCTTCAGGCTACAAAAAGAATCGCTGAAGTTTTGGCATGCGAACTTGTTGTTGCATGTGAGGCATTGGAATTCAATACGACAGAACCTTCCAAGCATGTTNTCGCATTGAAGCAAAGAGTTCGCTCGATTGTCTCTCCGCTTGAAGGTGATCGAAGTACGAGTGCTGAAATCATTGCTGTATCNAACCAATTGCTCGATAGCAAGTGGTTGGCAAGGGTTGAAGCAGAGGCNGGGCGACTNCCTCGTTAAGACTCATACAATCTNTNCTCAAGTTCATCNAATCCAGTGAGTTGGCGTATGCGGAATCGAGCNGTNGCCTCATCNGTTGCTGAAAATGANNCACTGTTTTGATTGATNTGGCGTTCCAAATCAACAGCCCTGCGGACTTTCTCTTCAACTCTTGCATACAACGCATAAGCTTGTTCGCTCTCCATTGTTAATGCTGGTTCAACCTCTGAAACATCNAGACCCATTCTTCTCCACTGGAGGATTCTTTTTCTCAATAAGGATTCTGTGAAACCAACTGGTGGNAAGCGTGTCAATGTGATGAGCCTCGGAGTGCCATCATCAAGTGTATCCAGTAACTCATATGNTTCATGGACAGNGGNCTCATCTGTNGAATCATCGAAGCCAACATCCAGTGGATTCTCTTTATCAGAATCGGGCTGAGNAAGTGCAATTGAGGGCGCTTCCCGGCGTAGTCTCGCCAGCCAAAGCGATTCAAATGCTAAAGCTCGGATTGGTAAAACGATCGACCATGTGCTTCTATGCACCGAATCTCGAAGTTTTCGAACAAATGAGAGTGTATTATCTTCTCCGTTTTTTGTAACCAGCCATTCCAATCCTTCGAGGATGATNATGCCGGTGTGGTTGGAGAGGTGGTTGAGAATGATTTCGAATATCTCATCCATATCCGGTAGTATCGCTCCCTCTGTTACTCTTTCNGATAGCCAATATGCTTCAACGGCATTGATGTCAATGTGCTCAAGNAGTCGTCTATGAGGTAAACGTGAAAACAACAGTATGTGATTATCTCCTGACTGACTCTCACGATCTATCCATGCGAGGACCTCTTCATCAGAAACAAAATCCGTCGTGTAAATGTGACCTTTTTCCATTTTTCCACCTCCGTTGAGTCGGCCTGTTATGTGGTGTTCATCATCCAAAGTCTATGAATCATTATATCCNACGATGCGGTGGAGTGAACAGGTGTGGAAATGTCCGAAGAGACCAAAGAAGAAATTGCAATGGCCGAATGTGGCTCCTGTAGGGCGATAGTTCCGTTGGATTCTGAGAATTGCCCTGAATGTGGTGTATCTTTTTCTGGCGTATCTGATGAAGCGCTTGGTGAGTGTGGTGCATGCGGTGGCCTTGTTCCTCTTGATTCAACGAAATGTATGCATTGCGGAACTATCTTTGTAGCAGACGATGTTGTCGAAGTCCTACGTAAATGGTTGAATGAAACGGGTATTTCAATACCTATATTGTTCAAAAAGTTTGACAAAAATGATGATGGTAAAATAGATTCTTCAGAACTTAAATCCGGATTGTTAAGTCTCAACCTCGCAGACTTACCTCCTTCTCAAGTTGAACGCCTAATCGAAACCATCGACGAGGATGGAGACGGACTAATTGACCTCTCGGAATTACACACCTCCATTACTGGAGAAAAACTCTCTGATGATGAAGTGGAAAAAGAAGTTCAAGAGATCGAAGAGGATGAGGTTTCTGGAGATTCTGACGATGAGGATGATTCGGGTGAAGGTGAAGAATCGGACGACCAAGAAGACGAATCTGATGAGGAGGAGGCTGAATCGGATGAAGATTCCGACGATGAAGAAGACTCAGATGATGAAGATAGTGACTCGGATGAAGATGAAGATTCTGACGACGATGAAGATGATGATTCTGACGACGATGAAGAAGACTCAGATGATGACGATGGTGACTCGGATGAAGATGAAGAATCCGATGACGATGAAGACGATTCAGATGATGATTCGGATGAAGATGAAATTGAAAATATTGATGACCTCATCGATGATATTGATGAAGAAGAATTCGAAGCTCAATCACTCTTGCAGTTGATTTCCGATGCAATGGATGTCAAAGGCGATTCTCCAAATAAATTCTTTAACTCACTTGACAAAGATGGCAATGGCTTAGTTTCAGTCGACGAGTTTACTTCTTCAATTGAAGGCCTTATTGATTCTACAGTCTCTTCAAAGGACATTGAATCATTCCTTGTCAATACGGACGATGATGATGATGGATCCATCGACATTGTGGAGTTCGTGGCAGCGCTTGAATCATTAGATGATGTCGATGATGCAATCGATGATGAAGCGCGCCTCTCGAAGAAAAAGGATAAGCCATTCCCAACTGACTTGCAACGACAAATGATGGGTAAAAAGTGGAATGATGTCTTTTGGCCACTGATTCACCTTGCATTTGGAATGTTCATTGCTCTATGGCTCATCAATGGATTGGGCGGTATTGGACCGCTCAGCGTAGATGGAACTGGCGGTAATGTTGCCTTAGAAACTGCATATGAGATGGGCCATCTTGACTGGAACGAAGGTGATATTTATCCTTGTGACCCTGAAGTACAGGTTGGAGAATGTAAGAATTCACTCACACCATTATCTGGCGAAGCATCATCAATGCCAGCTGGATTCTATTGGGATGGTTTGCTGTTGATGGCTCTTGGGGCTGCTGGTCTCATCGGTTCCATGGCTATGCACTTTGTTATCGTCCCTGGCTGGCGCGCTCGTGCAAAAGCAATGAAAGAAGTCGAAGAGGACTCTGAAGAAGCACGTTCCACAGAATCAGAAGACGAAGATTCCGAAGATGAGACGGATGAAGAATCCGAGGATGATTTAGAAGATGATGATTATGAAGAAGAAGACCATGACGATGATTCCGAGGATGATTCACAAGATGACGATGAAGAATCCGATGGTGATTCAGAAGATGATGATGAAATTGACATCGGTTCGCATATTGGGTTGACCTTTGAAGATGAAGAAGTCTTTGGGGTCATTGT
Source organism: Euryarchaeota archaeon TMED99 (assembly GCA_002170315.2). Classification (GTDB taxonomy): domain Archaea; phylum Thermoplasmatota; class Poseidoniia; order Poseidoniales; family Poseidoniaceae; genus MGIIa-L1. Next base: position 67,793 of record NHFA02000032.1, on the reverse strand, counting down.
TGAGTTTGATGATGATGAAGAAACAGTAACCATCGAAGAAGATGGAACTGGCGACCTTGTCACCGGATATCAAGAAGACATGTTCGTGGAGTGATACATTGCCTGCAGGTGACCCTTTGGCCACGTTGAAAGGGTATGCTTCATGCCCAGTTTGTGGTTGCATTGAACAGGCCGGTAGTATCCGATGCTCAGAATGTGGCACATTTCATTCTGGGATACATTTGGAAGAACGCGCAGCACCACCTCCTAGCGAGGTAATTGAACGTGAAGTTATCGATCCATCAATTTATTCGCTCTCCGACAACCACGCAATACCGGACGAAGAATTTGAAGAAAGTGAAGAAATATCTGCATGGTCTGGTGGCTCGACGGATTTTACAATGAGTGATGAAGATGAGAAACCATTGGCAAAAATCGATCCCGACGAATTGGACCTTCCTGAACCCGAAGACCTTTCGAATTGATTTTTGATTAAACAGATGCTTGAAAGGTAGAAAATTAATAACTTTCCAAAAGTCATTTATCCTAAAATCACTACCGGGTATGTTAATGGTGGGCTCGGAGAGAATTGAACTCTCGATCTTCGCCATGTCAAGGCGACGTCATAAACCCCTAGACCACGAGCCCTAGGTAGCCTTCCGACTGAAACGGTGTATTAAACCACATCGGTGTCAGGCAATCGATTCAACTAACGATCTTCGAAATCTTTCCGGTGCATCCAGCTTGAGAACAAACGCCAGCCATACGAGTCCTTCCATTTTTCATTTTAATGAGTTGACCATTCTTAATCGCCCCATAGGTTTTGCACTTCAAACAAAATCCTTCAACAACATCCATGTGAATCAAATCTTCCACTACGGCGCTTGACTTAGATTCTTCTGTTTTATTCTTCTGAAAAGAGAAGATATCCAAAAAATCAATGTTTTACCCCAAAACCCCCCTACTTGGCGTGGTTTTTTTCAAAATATTGCCTCCCCGACAAGAAAAGTATATTCTAAACGTGCTACTGCGAGCGATTTTTCAACCAATGAACATCTTAGAATTTAGCCGGTATTCTTCCAATGTCGTATAACATACATTATGCGACAGAACAGTGCACGAAAAATCAGTCATTTTCAGAGTATGGCTTGATATTGAGAGAATCGAGTGGAGATTCGAATAATCCGACCAGAGGAGGACCACCAATTACACCCTCAAGACCGCCATCTTTGGCATCGAGCTTCTTCACAATCAATTCAGAAATCCTCTTCCAAGATTTTTGATCCTCAAATATGGATTGAACGAGAAATAATCCGTGCCCATCGGTTGATGGAGCAACCCATGCTGCCAGACATCCATCTTGTCTGCGTTTGAATTCTTGTCGAACTTCCAGCATTCTTCTAAATCTTGCTTCTTTGCCAGGTGCACCTGAACAGACAACAGTTTCAATCAAAACATTATTGATTTTCATTTTATCACCTTCTTTAAATTGTAAATATTATTTGCTTTTTAAAATGCTAATGTCCTTAAATCAGTGATGGATGAGTTTTCCAGAAATGCAGGTCGATGCAAATGGCGTGTGTGAAGGTTGCAAACACCAAGCCTCCCAGTAAGGGGCACCGACAACATTGAAATTCGCAACAGCTCCAACTTCCAATCTTCCATGAACTTGCCCTGATGAATGAGGAGTTGTTTCAGCAGGATTACGCGTTGCTGCAACCAATGATGCGAGTGGGTGCACTGAACATCGTTGTGATAAGAGTGAACCCATGAATGGTAAACTCAGGGTCTTGCAATTTGGATTAAAATCTGTAGCTATACTCCATGTGAGTTTGTCATCGATCATCTGATTGAACTCAGGCCATTCTGTACCCAGTGCATAAGGCGTTCCAGGCAAAAAACCAGTATTCACTTGGGCGGCATCCATTTTTCTTCTCGCATCAGCGCTGCTGTGGAATGCATGGTCAGCAGTGGTAACGTTCAATTCAGCTGCCAATTCACCACCACCTCCATCGACGAACTCATCAATATGTATTCGTAAATCAAGCCCACCATCTCGAGATGACTTCAGAATGTCTTCGGATTGTTCAACATTGAACCAGCCAGGTTCACAGAATACGTCGGCAGAACGTGCATGACCTTGCTCTATCACTTTCGGCAATTGTTCTGAAAGAATTTGCTCGACATATTGCTCGGTATTCATACCGTGAGGAGTATCATGCGCCCCGAGCCATGTCAAGTCCATCGATGGCAAATGTTCCATTCCTTTCAACTGAGATGCAATCTCAATCAATCTTAATTCAGATTCTGTAGTGAGTCCGTAGCCACTTTTGACCTCCATATGAGTCGTTCCAGTTCGCAAAGCGCTCCGCATACGCGAGTATCCAAGTTTGAGCAATTCTTCATCTGATGCTGCTGCAGTGGCTCGGACGGTATCTTGAATACCGCCGCCCATTTCCGAGATTTCTCTATACGATTTTCCGCTGTGCCGCCATGAAAGTTCTCGCGAACGATCGCCAGCCCACAGCAAATGCGTGTGTGAATCGACTAAACCAGGAATTATGGCATTCCCGTTCAATGATATGACTTTGATCTCGGAATCAGAGGACAATTGGTCGTTTGGAGCTCCATATTCTGCAATTAATTCTTCCGAATGAGATATCGCTTCTATTCTCTCTTCGAATACGACAAGGCCCATACCTTTTGGTGAAACGAGCGCTTCTGCATCGAGCAGTGAATGCCCTTTGAGTGGCCCTTTGCCAGAGAGATGAGCCATCGGCCCAGCATCGACATAAACGGTGCGCATGTATTCTGCTGTATGCTGAGGGTTGAAGAACAATGGCTCTCTGGGTGAACTGATTGAGATGACTCTTTGGACGCTTGGTATTGAATCGACAGCCCACACGCTTTCGTTTGGTTTGGTTGATGGAATGGGGATTCCTCACCCAGCTTCATCCGATACTGTCCGCCCAGACAAAGGTGGCATTCACCCTCGAGAAGCTGCGGACCACCACAAGGATATTGCCAATTCTCTCTTTACTTCAGTCCTGGAAAAATATGATTTGTCTCCTCGTGACATTGGTGCTGTCGCTTATTCCCAAGGGCCTGGATTGGGTCCATGTTTGCGTGTTGGAGCAGCAATTGCACGTGGCATTTCAAGTCGCTTAGATGTTCCACTGATTGGTGTCAATCACTGTGTCGCACATATTGAAATTGGAAGACAACAATGTGGATGTAAAGATCCGGTTTTGCTTTATGTTTCAGGCGGGAATACACAGGTCATCGCTCACCTCGAGGGGCGTTATCGAGTTCTCGGTGAAACACTCGATATTGGAATTGGAAATATGCTTGATAAATTCGCTCGAGCGCAGGGTATTCCTTTTCCTGGTGGACCTGTCATTGAAAAATTGGCAGCAGAATGGCTTGAAAGCCAGGAGAACCCGTCTCTTGATGGGCTCGAATTGCCATTCGCAGTCCGAGGAATGGATCTTGCGTTTTCGGGTGTCATGACTGCTGCTCAAAGGCTAATCGACAATGGTGCTGACCTCGGTGCTGTTTGCTGGTCATTGCAAGAGCATGCATTTGCTGCGTGCGTTGAAATTGCTGAACGCGCCCTTTCACATACTGGGAAAAAGGAACTTCTTCTCGGAGGTGGCGTTGCTTGTAACACTAGACTTCGCACAATGTGTGAACAGATGGCAGAAGAAAGGGAATCCACATCTCATGCACCTCCGCGTATGTATTGCATAGATAACGGAACAATGATTGCTCTTCTTGGCTATATTGAACTCGAGGAAGGAAGGATTACGACACTTCAAGAAAGCGCTATTGACCAATACCTCCGTACTGACCAAACTCAGGTGACATGGGCCGTTTAGTCTTCGATTAAACGCTAATTGTTTTTAAGGAGTCAATGTCGAGAAGAGTTTGGGGGAACTGAACATTAGCGGCGAGCGGCGTAAAAAAGATGAACCATTCAACCCCTTTGCCCGTGATGCAAGTGCACAACGGAATAAGCGTATGAGTGAACGTTCTCAAAATCAACGCCGCAATGCTCCTGCTCAACGACCTACACCTCGGCCTCAACAAGATACAAAAACCGCTCATAATGAACTGGCGAAACGCCGGCAAGAAGCGTTGAACCGTCTCGGCACTCAGGATGCAAAACCTGCTGCTAAAGATGTTCAAAAACCAATTGAAACAGTTGCAGAACCCACATTTACCAATTCTGTTGAGAAGGCTGAAGTGTCTGCTCCAAAGGCATCACGAGAAGACCGAATGGCCGAGTTGCGACGCAAATCAGAAGAGTCGCGGAGGAATGCAAAGGCCCAACGCAGCGATAATATTCAAGTTCAACCCGAAATTCAAGTCGTTGAGGCTGAACCCGTCATTGAATTTGTATCTGCAGATCAAGGTGTCGCTGAATTAGAAGAAGCTGCGCCACCTGCTGCCAGTAAAAAAGCTGAGAAATCAAGAAATGATGTTTTCAAAACCATTCAAACCGAGGTTGCAAAACCCTCCTCAGACCGCCGTCGAAAAAGACGTCGCGGTGATAAGAAAGGCGGCGGTCGCCAAAAGCAAGAAAAGAAACTTAACCGACAAAAATATCTCGAATACAAATATGCTGCCCGCGACCTTCTTGATGATGATTCGATTGCTCTCGAACATCGATCGAATGTACTCGGACAAGTATGGGCAAAAGGTGAAAGAATGGGTGTCAGCGATGCCCTGGAATTCATCGAACTCAAAGTAGAAGAGGAAATACTTCCGAGAGAAATCGCTGATAAATTAAGAGATTTGGTTTCTCGGATGACAACACGAAGGTGAAACAATGGCAGAAATAACAGTTAGCAAAGATACAGTAGCAAGCGTACACTATACCGGAACACTTCCAGACAATGGAGAAGTATTTGACAGCAGTGAAGGAAGGGAACCCCTCACATTCCTTGTTGGCCACAAACAAATGATTCCAGGTTTTGAAGAAGAAATTCTCGGAGCAAAAGTTGGTGAAAAGCGAGAATTCACCTTAACTGCAGAGCGTGCCTATGGAGACAGAGACGAGACAGGAGTATTACAAATTCCACGTGCACAATTTGCACAATTGGAAGCAGAAGCATCCCTTGAAGCAGGTATGCAGTTGGTTGCACAAATGCCTCACGGACCTTCCCCCTTTACCATTACTGAACTCAGTGACGAATTTATTACTGCTGATTTCAATCACACCCTTGCAGGTAAATCACTCACCTTTGCAGTTGAAATCATCGCATTGCGCCAGGCAACCGATGACGAAACATCACATGGGCATGCACACGGCCCAGATGGAACAGAAGACCACTGATGCGTGGGAGTCTTGATGAAGCCCCTCTGCATGGAGGGTACATGGTCAGTCAGCGTAAGGAAGAATGGAAGACCTTGAGTGGTCTTGATTTGGACCTACAAAGCACACCAGCAACTCTTGAAGGTATTGGCGCAGATCCTTCTCATAATGGTGATGCTGGGAAGCCACCATACACTCGCGGAATTCACTCTACGATGTATCGCTCACGTTTGTGGACAATGCGACAATATGCCGGTTTTTCAAGTGCCAAGGCTACAAATGAGCGATTCAAATTGCTACTTGAAAGAGGACAAAAAGGACTCTCTGTAGCCTTTGACCTGCCGACTCAGTTAGGCCTTGACGCTGATGACGAGATGTCTCTTGGCGAGGTTGGAAAAGTTGGTGTCTCCATTTCAATGCTTGATGACATGAGGCAACTTCTTGCTGGTATTCCATTGGATAAAGTCAGTACTTCGATGACAATTAATGCTCCAGCAATGGTTCTTCTGGCCATGTATATCGCCGTTGCAGAAGAACAGGGGGTTTCCTCGCATGAAGTTCTCGGTACCATTCAAAATGACATATTAAAGGAATATATCGCACGTGGAACATATGTGTTCCCTCCCGAGCCTAGCATGCGTTTGATTACTGATATTTTCGAATACTGTGCAGCGAATGTGCCAAAGTGGAACACGATATCAATCTCTGGCTATCACATTCGCGAGGCTGGTTCAACCGCTGTTCAAGAGGTTGCTTTCACGCTCGCTAACGCTCTTGCATATGTCGAAGCAGCCATTGAAAAAGGCCTTGACATTGATTCATTTGCCCCTCGATTGTCGTTTTTCTTTAATTGCCATAATGATTTTTTTGAAGAAGCAGCGAAATTTAGAGCAGCCCGAACATTGTGGTATGAGTTGGTTACATCACGATACAATCCGAGTAACCCCAAATCCTCGATGCTTCGATTCCATACTCAAGTTGCCGGGGTGAGTTTGACTGCCCAGCAACCCTTGAACAACATCGCACGAGTGACCATTCAAGCACTCGCTGCAGTATGCGGAGGCACTCAGAGTTTACACACCAATTCCTATGACGAAGCTCTCGGTTTGCCTACAGAGAAATCGGCAACTGTGGCATTAAGGACTCAACAGATCATTGCTGAAGAGAGTGGTGTTGCAGATGTAGTTGACCCCTTAGGCGGTTCATACCACGTCGAAGCATTAACCAAAAGAATCCATGATATGGCGCTCGAACAAATCAACAAAATTGAATCTCTCGGGGGTTCAATGAAAGCAATCGAACAGGGCTGGCAGCAACGTGAAATCCATAATGCTGCATACCAACATTTGAACGACGTTGAAGCCGAGAAGAGAAAAATAGTCGGTGTCAACCATGGCCTTATGGATGAAGAAACAGAGACTGAAGTTCTCAAACTCGATCCTTCGGTGGGAGATGAACAATGCATGCGACTCGCAGAGTTGCGAAAGAAGAGAGATGGAGAAGCAGTTGATGCTTGTCTTGAAGCCATTCGAGTGGCTGCTGCAAGTGAGGATAATTTATTCCCGCATGTGTTGAATGCAGTTCGGATGGACTGTACTCTTGGAGAAATAATTACAGCTATGAAAGATGTCTTTGGCACATGGATGGCGCCAAGTGGATTTTGAGGTGGATACATGAAATTTGGACCAATACACGTTGATCACATTGGAATCGCTGTCGATGAGCTTGAACAGGGCAGCCACTTTTGGAGACTTCTTGGACTCATTGAGAATAAGGATGACGAATTGGTTGAAGACCAAGGAGTAACGACTCGCTTTTTCTCGACATCTGCTTCGAATGAACACGAACATCCTGTTCAAATTGAATTACTTGAACCAACTTCTTCAGATACACCAATTGGGAAATTCATTTTGAAAAGAGGTGTTGGAATCCAGCAACTGTGCTTCAGAGTCGGTGACCTTGAAGGTCTCATCGCGTATCTTCTAGAAAATGAAATTCAAATGATTGATGAGGTGCCAAGAAGAGGGGCTGGGGGTAAGATGATTGCATTTGTCCACCCAAAGTCAACTGGCGGAGTTTTAGTTGAACTTACTCAATCGACAGCATGAGGGATTGTATGGCGAAATCACTTTTATCGATTCGTGATGTAACCAAAAACTTCGCTGAAGTAGAAGCTCTTCAAAAGATCAGTCTAGAAATATATTCTGGAGAGATTGTTGGTTTGGTCGGAAGCAATGGTGCAGGTAAAACCACTCTGCTGCGACTTATGGCAGGCGTGTATAAACCCTCAAGTGGAACAGTGGTTCTTAGTAACGGCGAACCAGTAATGAATATGCGTCATGAATTAGGTGTCGTTCCTGAATCAACCGGTCTCTATTCAAGATTGACTGCTTGGGAGAACATACGCTATCACAGCAGAATGCATGGAGTGAAGGATTCAATTGCATGGGCGAGAACTGAAAAATTCGCTCAACATCTTGACATGAAGGATAGTTTAGGACGCCATACAAAGGGATTTTCAAGAGGCATGAAACAAAAGACAGCCTTGCTAAGAGCATTGGCACACGGGCCGAATATTCTCCTTCTCGATGAACCAACTGCTGGTCTCGATATAACAAGTGCGAGGACCGTTCGTGCACTTGTTCGCCAATTGCGTGATGAGGGTGGAACTGTCATTTATTCAACCCATCAATTAGCAGAAGCCCAACAGGTTTGTGACCGAATTGTCATCATCCATAATGGTGAAATTCGAGCCGACGGTTCACCCCAACAATTATTGCAAGACACTGAAACTGATTCCCTTGAAGAAGCATACGTTTCCCTTACCTTAGACCAAGCAAGGACAAGAAAAGAAGACAACACAAAAGAGAGTGCATTCACTGGATGGTGGCGTCGATTGTTTACGCCAAAAACGCCGTCAACGACCCAAGAGGTGATGGAGAGTGAGTGAAGGAAGTTTTCGCAGAGTGCGTTCAATTGCGAAGAAGGAGGTGGTAGAATTCACTCGAGATTGGAGAACGATTATCGCAATAATTGTTATTCCATTGCTTATGTTCCCTTTACTGTTCATTTTATTCCCTGTATTGCTTGAATCTGAGGCTGCCGAACTTGATGCTCTTGAATTATCAATCATCATTCAAACCGATGGTTTGCCAGAGAATCTGGCCGAGAACATTTCCCTCAGCGGTATGAATTATTCAATTGAGGAACTTCCTGAAACCTCATCTCTCGCTGTTCCTGGACAAGATCTTGACCGTGTACGAAACAGTTCAACCGATGCGGTTTTGAGGTTTGAATCGAATGAAGATATTTGGAATTATGCGATTCTACACCTCTCGACTTCAGAGCGTTCAAATGAAGCACGATATCGTATACTCAATGTATTGAGTGATTGGGAAAATTCTGAGATAAGAGAGAGAATAGACCAAGGTGGACTCGATGTGAATGAGACACTCGATCCTTTGCGTTGGGATGGGGAAATTTCGGCAGGAGATGTTGCTACATCTGGTGAGCAATCAGGTATGATTCTATCACTCTTCATACCGCTCGTCCTTGCGATTTGGACCTACTCAAGTGCGATTCAACCGTCGATTGACATGACTGCAGGTGAGCGTGAACGAGGCACATTGGAAGCATTGCTCTGCTTACCATGTTCGCGAATGGAACTCTTGTTCGGCAAGTGGCTTGCTGTTGCGACAATTACAGGGGTAGGTGTTCTCCTGCAAATCTTTGGATTACTCTTTGCAATTGGTTACCTGGCAACCTCGAGTTTCATTGGAGTACCTCAACTTTCAATCGTATCAATACTGCTCATTGTACTCTCAATTATGCTGTTCGCAATTATGGTTGTTGCCTTTGAGTTAGCCTTAGCTATGCGTTCGCACAGTGTCAAAGAAGCAGGCTCGATACTTGCTCCTGCACTCATGCTCATCCTCTTCCCTGCACTGTTTACTCAAGTCATCAATCTGGATGGGATAGAAGGATTTTGGTTTGCCATTCCCGTCGTGAATATCTTGCTTGCATTACGTGAACTGTTAATGAATCGAGTCATTACGGAGCACGTCATCATTTGGGCAGTCTCATCAGTCATCTATGCGAGCCTAGCTGCATATTATGCTTCGAAGCAATTTAGCCGTGAAGATATTGTCACTTCACTGTCTTAGGCATTTGCGAAGTGTTCCAAAGAATCGCGGACAACATCGATAATGAGGTCAATCTCTGCCGAAGTAATACCAAAGTGAGGAGTGAAACGTAGGGCGTTCGTTCCGCCATGAATTACGCCTAGGCCATGCTTACGGCACCAAGTTTCGACAGCATCAAAGCCCACCACTGGGAATTTTGTTGGTTGAAGTTCAGCGCTTAACAACAATCCAGTTCCTTGAACTTGAGTGATGATTCCAGGCATTTCAACAGCAAGAGAATACAATTTTTCAACAAATTCAACGCCTCGTGCTCGAATATTCTCTCTTAGTTCAGGAGTGATGAGGTCAAGAACAGCACATGCTGTTTCTAAGGCTCGAGGATTCGTCGTCATTGTATTGCCATAAATTCCAACGACATAATTTTCAGAAGCACGGTCGTTCAAACCAAGTACTGATAGAGGATATTGGCCTGCATTCAGTGCTTTTGACCACGTCTCCATATCTGGGCATTCAGCATCCTGGAAACCTTCGTAATCTATGACAGAAAGACAACCCTGGCCTCGAATACCAGCTTGTATTGAATCGACGAGCAACATTGAGCCATGCTCCAAAGTTAATCGACGAGCAGCATCGTAAAACGAACGCTCCACGCACGATCCTGGATTACCTTCTCCTTGAACAGGTTCAATCGCCATTAATTCAATGAATTGGTTGTCAGCCTCCGCTTTTGCAAAAGCTGCTTCAAGTGCTGCAACATCATTTGCTGGAACGAGAATGAGGTTTTCACGGTCTCTGAAAGTTGCTAAATTTTTGTCATATGCTGGCTTACATGAGTGAGATATTTGCGCAGGACGGTCTGTTCGACCATGGAATGCTTTCTCTACGGCCATGAGCATGATTTCCTTCCCTTCATGCCTGCCGCCTGGACCAGTCATTTTTCGAGCATTGACATCAGCAATACGTAAACTGACGGTAACGGATTCAGAACCACTGTTCATACAAATAAATCGAGTAAATGGGCAGGAGCCACGTGTATGGCCAAGTTCTCGCTGCAATCGGTTGGCAAGGCGTTTGTGACTGTATGACGGTGTCATTACATTCGCCATAACCCAATTGCCAGACATTGCTGCGATGACATCAGTGGGTCCATGGCCACTGCCAAGCATACCATACCCTCCATTGTCGTGAAGAACTGCTCCATGTGTCGTGATAATCCAAGGGCCACGTGCGGCAAGCGCCACATATGGATTCACAGTGGCAGGTGGATAGAAATTAATGTAATCAGATTGAAGGATTTTGACCAATTCCGATTCGGGAAGAGACATCATTTCTTCTCCAAACTCCTGAGAAAGGGTGTCTCGTCGAGCAACTGCCTCAGCAATCGCTGATGAAAGACCCTCATCGTGCGATAAGAATTGTCGAATGACCGAGTCTTTGAGGCCGACAGTATCACGGTGAATTGCAGGGTTTCGTAGACTTTCGAGATGAGCGAAAGCATCAGCAACAAGTGTAGACATCAACAACATGGCACCGACGGGGTTCTTTGAACATTGGCTTTAGAATTGATGATTCGAGCATATTTTGACACAATTTTGAATATTACTGCAGTATTACTCTGAGAATATTTATATGCAATTGACGTGAGGAGGAATCATGCCGAAGATTTCATTGGATATGCCTGCTGAGTTGGTTGAAGACCTTCGCAAGCATGTTGGAGATGAACACAAGTTTGTCAGTCTGGCTGATGCAGTGCGTACAGCCTGCAGAAAACTGCTCGACCAATTGGACGAAATCGATGCACGGCATGGAAGGAATTGATTGACATGGTGACAAAGAATCAGGCGGAAGAAGCAGTGAAAACATTGCTGGAATACCTCGAGGGTGACGCACAGCGCGAGGGTTTAGAAAAAACGCCTCAACGTGTCATTGATTCGTGGGATGAGATTTTTTCAGGCTACAAAGTCGACCCTGAAGAACTCCTTCAATCGACCTTCAATGGTGAAGGATATGACGGTATAGTATTGCTAAGAGATATTGAATTTCATTCGACATGTGAACATCATCTTCAACCCTTTAGCGGCAGAGCACACATTGCATATATTCCAGTTGACAGAATCGTTGGTATCAGTAAGTTAGCACGAATAGTGGACGCTCATGCACACCGATTGCAAAATCAAGAACGTATTACCAAGGGTGTAGCTGATGATCTTGAAAAATATTTGAATCCACTTGGAACTGCCGTTATCATTGAGGCTTCACACGGCTGTATGCGCTGCAGAGGTGTGAGAAAACAAAATTCAGTAATGACAACATCAGCCATGCGTGGGGTGTTTTTTGAGAAGGCAGAACCACGTCAAGAATTGATGCAGTTAATTCATTCACGTCCACTCTGAGGTGTTTCTATGCTGGAATCTGCATGCGAATTGTCTGGTACTCATCCGGTTGATTCTGCATCTGACCTCGCCATGGTTTACAAAATAGTAGAGATTTTTCATTCCGTACAAGGAGAGGGAGCACATGCAGGAATACCGCATGTATTCATCCGTTTTGGTAAATGTAACCTTCAATGCGAATGGTGCGACACCGATTTTGAAACATTTGACGAAATGTCGGCAGTGGATATCTTGGGTGAAGTAATGAAATATCCATCGAAAAGAATTATCTTCACAGGAGGAGAACCAATGCTCAATGATTTATGGCCTTTGCATCGCCTATTCAAAGCACGCGGATATCATCTTTCGTGTGAATCAAACGGTACAATTGCAATACCTGAAGGACTGTTGGATTGGATCTGTATTTCTCCGAAAGACCAAATGTATCCTGGTGTGAAAATTCGACAAAGAACAGGAGATGAATTGAAGTGTGTATATGTCGGTCAAGAGCTCTCGCTTTATGATGGACTGCTGGATGGATTCACGCACCACTTTCTCCAACCTTGCTACATGGATTCTGAAACTGTAGAGTGGAATGGCAAAAACTTCGCATTAACAGAAGCAGTCGTCAAAGAATCACCTCCTTGGAGGTTGAGTCTACAAACACACAAATGGATGGGTGTTGACTAATGCAACGTGCGGTAATGGCCCTTTCAGGGGGAATGGATTCAACTGCCTTACTCATGAGCTTACTTGCTGATGGATACAAAGTCGATTGTATCTCGTACAAGTATGGTCAAAAGCACAGTGTGGAACTGGAACGTGCTCAGATGAATATCGAATATCTGCAATCAAAAAATATTCATGTCACCCATAAAATCGTCGACCTAAGCAGTGCAATGAATATATTTGAAAGTTCTTTGATCGAAGGCGGAGATGATATTCCAGAAGGTCACTATGAGGCAGAACAGATGAAATCAACCGTCGTTCCGAACAGAAATGCAATATTTGCTTCAATTGTTTACGGATATGCTCTCTCGGTAGCCTCAAGGGAAAATTGCAGAGTAGAGATTGCATTAGGTGTCCATTCCGGTGACCACGAAATCTATCCAGATTGTCGTCCAGAATTTTACAATGCTCTCGGACATGCTTTTGCGATAGGAAATTGGGAAAGTGAAAATGTTGAATTCAAGTTACCTTACCTCGAAGGAGATAAAGTGTCGATATTGAAAGACGCACTGAATGCAACCGATAAACTTGGACTCAATTTTGACACTGTTTTTGCCAACACGAACACGTCATATAACCCCGACAAAGAAGGGAGGAGTTCTGGCCGAAGTGGCGCTGACATTGAACGAATACTCGCATTTCACAAACTCGACCTTGCTGACCCTGTCGAGTATCAAACTTCGTGGGAAGAAGTTCTAGCGAATGCTTTGGAGGTTGAAAGAGTGCACAATGACAAAGAATACCGACAACGACTCACAGAAGAGCAGTATTATGTCACACGAGAAAGTGGTACTGAGCGTGCTTTTACAGGCATCTATTGGGATGAGAAAAGAACCGGTGATTACTATTGCATATGCTGTAACCACCTCCTGTTTACTTCCGATATGAAATTTGATTCAGGATGCGGTTGGCCTTCTTTCCACACAGAACATCCACGTGCGGGAATAAAGCACATCCAAGATAACAGTCATGGGATGCAACGAATCGAAGTTCAATGCTCAAAATGCGACGCTCATCTTGGACACATCTTTGAAGATGGGCCTTTGGCATTTGGTGGCCAACGTTACTGCATTAATTCTGCATCATTAGATTTCAAGGAGAGAGAAGAATGACAACAAGAATTCGAAGATACGTAGAGACAGATACTGGGCACCGTGTTCCAAATCACAAGAGTAAGTGTAGGCACATGCACGGTCACCGTTATCGATTTGAAGCCGAAATTGAAGGTGACACAGTACAAGAATCTGGCGTAAGTGAAGAAGGAATGCTCATGGATTTTTCAGATGTCAGTCAAATTTTAATGACATACGTACACGACATTGTTGATCACGCTTTCGTGGTCTATGAAGGAGACGATGCTGCTCTAAGAGCTTGTGCTGAAATGGGTGATGGACACAGAACTGTTGTCGTACCTTTTATTCCAACTGCTGAGAATCTAGCAAAATGGGCTTTTGAACAGGTTGAACCGCACATTGCAACAGCATATGGGAATCGATTGCGACTTGTTGCAATGCATGTACGTGAAACTCCAAAAAGCACAGCTTCATGGATTCCATAATCACTCTTCTTCATTACGAGTGATTTTGCGTCTGCGTTTACTTCTCCATTCGCTATTTCCAGCGACATATTGCAGTGCAGTAGTGGCATCAAGAATACCACCAATGAGCCGAGTTGCTTCATCTTCAGTTGGCATTGAACGCATTATTCCTCTGCGAAGGTTGTGTGAAAAACTATGTTTTCTGTCATCATTACCTGGTAAGGCTTGGCCCATTTCCATTATACCCTGCTGGAGAATACTCTTCAGTGTTGGATTCAAACTCCGCTCAAGAGGAACGATATCAGGTATACCTGGATCTGAACCCTGCTTCGAATGAACAGTTGTGCGATGAAGTTCGTACACACAAGTATTCACTGCATGAGAGAGGTTGGCAATTGGGTAGCCTTCCCAAGTAGGCAAAGTGACAAGAAAATCACAAAGTCCAAGATCGTCTGTTGAGAGACCTTTTCCTTCTTCACCAAAAACCAGTGATACTGATTCGGTGAAATCCTCAAGGCGCTCTGCAAATTCCCACGGATACATGAAATGCCGAAAAGTTGTTTTCGTACCAATCTCGCGCTTTCCTGAAGTTCCTACGGTGAGGGAACAATCAGATGTAGCATCTTCGAGCGAATCGTATACTTGGCATGAATCCAGTATCCGGCCTGCATGCTTCGCTCTATTCCGTGCTTCAATATCATCAGGTGAACAAACTGGATTCACCAAACGCAACGATGCGAAACCGTAATTCAACATACTTCTACAAATTGCTCCTAAGTTGCCAGGATGTGAGGCGCCTACAAGTACGATGTGAAGAGAATAGGTCCTCTGTGGAAGAGGGAGTCCTTGCCGGTCACCCATGCTCATTCCTCCTCTTGAACATCAGAGCGATATTCGTATTCTAAAATCCAACGAGGATTGCATGGTTGGTAAAGAAAGAAGAGAAATCCTCCTTCTTCGCGGTCTTGCATGACCAGAGAACGTTTTCGAATTCCGTGGATGTTTTTCAAGTGGAGAATAAGTGCTTCAAGAACATCTTTCGAATCATGATGCACTGATACAGGTGTGCGGTCCCAATTGACACGCACTGACACGTTACCGCCTCTCTCAGTCAACTCTGCGCTGGCGGTATGTCGTAACATATCCAGCTATCCAGTTGCGAAGTTTTTTCGATTCAACATCGGTAAGTTGTTGGACCATTTTCTTGTTGTGGTCAAAGTCATCGGTGAATTTCTCACCGTGGTCTTCAACAAGATGGATTGCACGTATTTTGATAAAACTTGGTCGGATATTTCCCATATTATTCACTCCTCAAACAATTTGACTTCGATTGGAATATCAGGCTCATCGTGGCGAGTAACCTGCAAGCGAATCTTGCGAGGTGGGTTCTCGATTCCACGAGACCAGATATGTTCATTGACACTCGGGTCGATCCAAACTTCTTCATCTTCGCCAACTTTCAAGTGATGAATCACATGTTCGCGAATAATTTGGATTGCTCGAGGGGCTCGCTTGTAGCGAGTAATGCTCCACGCTTTACGCAGAGGGACAGTTAACTCAGATTCATTAGCACGTACCATTCAAATCACCTCATCGTTGGAGCTTACTACGGCGCCAGTGGTGACGCTTTGGGTGCGACACAGTGTTTCGGTCAGTCTTGAGCATGACCCAAACTGGGACACGCCGGTTTTGCTTCCCCACTTTCATGAGGCGTATTTTTTTCGCTGCTGGTTTATTTCTTGACATGTTCGAGCACCTTCTCAGATTCTTCGGATGGACGCACTACGGCGGCTCTTGGATTGGGAGAGGAGCAATTGCTTCAATTGCTCATCATTCATTATCGCTTTCAGTTTACCGTCAGCGTGAAGTTGGAAAATAGTTTGTTTAATCATTTGAGAACGTTCTGGTGTCGCTAAGGAAATAGCGGAAAGTCGAGAGCGGGCTTCTGGAGAAAGAAGAGTTTTCATTGCTGCGTCAAGGTTTTGTGATGCTATTTGAGCTTCTTGAGCCTTCACTTCAGCATCTGCTTGCTGCGCTGCTTGTTGTTCGAGTTGTTTCTGCAATGCGAGGCGACGTTGTTCGCGAAGTTGGTTGAACTCATCATCTTGAGTAGAAACCATGCTTGTCACCTCATTCACATCCTCAATACTTAGAGAGTCCAGGGTATTGTTCTTCAGCCAGTGGGCGGCATTCATGCGCAACACTGTCAATCATCTTGTGGCCAGCTGCTGTAATTGAGCGGCCTTTGAAAAGTTGGAGTTGATCGCCGTTTTCATCTTCTACAATGCGTCCAGGAACCTTTTCGACAAGTCCCTTTTCTTCGAGTTGTTGAAGTGATGTGCGAATAATATGACGAGAAGCGACACCAGGGGTGTTCGGTCCAACGCCGTTATCTTTGCGGCCACCGAATGCTTGGGCCAAGTGAGTGACACCAACAGGACCTTCTCGAGCAACCTTTCGTAGAATTGCTGCAGAGCGTAAGAACCACCAGTTTTCTTGAGATGGAGGGCGTTCTCGATCAACACCAGTTTTGACAAATTCAGCCCACTTCGGCGTAGAAACGCTTTGGGTTTCTTCGAGTCGCGCAGCAAGAGCTGGGTTAAAGATTTCAGCGGGTATATCGTAGAGAGTGGTCATGACAAGACACCGAGCATTTTGCCGACCGAACTCCCCTATATGAAGAGAACGGGTAAAACAGCCCGCTCAGAAGTTTCGATTCTCGTTCAGTAAATCGAAATATGTCAAGAACAAGGGTTCAAAACAGAGTAGTTGGTGGGTGAATTGATGAAGAAGGCTTTGGCTCAAAATCCAAATCTTTTACGGACTCTTCTAGGACTGTCCGTAACGTTGATTCTGCTGCTTTCATATGCAGTTTATGGGGCCACAGTATCGCCTTCTTACTATCTGTATACCACTGATGCGAATGAAACTAATCATGAAATTGGTGAGCCAACAAGAATCTATCAAGAATCAACGAATACAACAACTTGGGCGTGGGATGTGCCCGCTAACGGCTCGAATCTGACATGGATTCATCTGTCAGCAGTCGACTTGTCGGCACAATCTACGGTCAAACTGAGTAATTCAGCCGGGCTGTTCAGTCACCGGCTTCTCGGTGTGGAATCTGACCAGGCATTCAGTTGTGCAGAGCAATGCCAAAAAAACACAACTCATGAAGTCGATTCACCAGACGGTGGAACCGTCGTTATACATGCACTTACTTCATTCGACCCTGCACGTAGGAATAACGGAACCGTTTATGGTGCGGACATACAAGAAGCGACGGTTAAAGCCAGAGAATTGGTTGAATATGAACACAGTCCGTCTATGCTCAGTATCCAGGTTACTGAAACCGGCGAGCGAGTGACGACACCACAAATCATTTTGGTAACCGTAAATGAGGAATTTGATTCGATCGCAGTATTTTCAGTCGATGCTGCTACTGAATTCCTTTGGGCTTTAGCTGCAGTAGTTGGATGTTTCTCAATGGTATTAATTCCATCATTTACCGTGTATTTTGCAGCAAAAGCAAAGGAAAATAAAGACAGATTGAAACTGGAACAATCTGAAGAGCATGTAAAAGCATCTCTTGAAGAATAGAGAGTACATTGCCCAATTGCCTCATATATATTGAAGATATGTGATGCGTTGAGCGACATGCAGAAGTTCGTAGCCATTCTCTTCTTGTTCCTTTTTGTTGGGTGTAGTTTCTCAGCAATACATGGCGAGGAGTTGAGCGAATACAAAGCTCTAGAGGCATCCGGACGCGCAACTGGAGTTGATGTAACCATAACGGATGTTTCTTTCTCATACACGACTGCTGGAGACGAAGAACAATATCGTATGTTTTCCTCAAATTACCCCGTTTTGGGATTCAATAGGCCTGCCGAATTATATGTTGTAGATGCTGTTGCTAACGTGCCGATTCAACTTGACATCATGGTAGAAAACTTAGGCACGGCATCATCGGGAACCATCGATGTCAACATCAAAGTTCTCCACAATGAATATTCTCTTTTTGAAATGATTAATGAAACAGTTCAAATGAACTCTTTGAACGGTGGTAATTCAAATTCAGTATCTAGAGTATTTACGCCAACATACGCAGGCAACCATACATTGGTGATTAAGGCGACATCTACAGTACTGGATGACAACATACAGAATGACCAAAATGTTGGGAGTTTTACAGTTGCAAGCAGTTACTTGAATTGCGATGATTTAACTGGCTGGACTGTTGGCACTCAATGGAGTTTGAGCACAGATACCGCTCTTTCGATGGGAAGCAGTTGCCACGTTGGAAATGGCCAATCGTCCTCCTACTCGAACAATCTCGCAACGTCATTAGTGACTCCTGTTATGGATATGTCTGATGCAGTAACGAATCCTACACGAACAAATGGTTTGAGTTTCTATTACACTGGAAGCGTCGTAGCTGGTGATGTATTGAAAATTGAAGTCCTCTCAGCCATGGGCGGGTGGTATCAACTCGGAAGCATCAGCAGTTCAATTGACCAAAACTTCATCGATGGTCAAGATTATCAAACTTTTTCAGTTAACCACGCTGGTGCAACATCTCCACTAATCCCCATTCCACAAGAGTATTTTCATAGTCAAACTCAGTTTAGGTTTTTGTTTGAAAGTGATTCAACTGGCACTGATATAGGATATTACTTCGATGAGTTGGTCTTCGTCTATGATCAAAAAGTCCGACCCGAAGAATATTCACTGTCATCAAACGGTGTTTCGACTGTAGGTTCAGTGCCCGGCCAATGGGGGCATGTCCGAGTGGAAGTTACCAATGATGGCAATATTTCCGACTCGATACTTCCTGAAGTTTCAGGACTGCCTGCTGGATGGAGTGTGTATTTTGCAAACCCGAGTGGAGTCTCAATTAACACAGAATCCGGTGTTCTCCTCGCACCAGGCGAATCAAAGATGATTGACATCAAAATTCAGCCAGATGAAAATGCTTCAACGGGATTGCATCAGATGACATTCAAAGGTGTCTCAAGCCAATATGCATCAATAAACACAACCTTACCGATGCAATTCCAAGTCGTTCCCGATAGGGAACCATACATTGTGAAGCCCCAAGTTTCTCCGTCATGCGCCCCAGGTAGCACCTGTCCTTTTTCCGTTGAGGTCCACAATTTAGGTGATGCAACTGATGTGTTTGAATTGTCTCTTGACAGCTCGACACTTCCAAGTAACTGGGGAGTGCAGTTTGCATGGACTCAAGATCCGAACGTTCTGGTAAGACCTGATACTCCGGTCGATGTCGCACTAACCATGACAATTCCTGTCGATGCAATTCCTGATTCAATGTTCAGTTTCTCATTGACGGCAATATCACAAAATAATACAATACGAACATTCACCGAAGTTATTGATATTTCAGCATCAATGATAAGTGATGCATCAGTCGACATCTCTGCGGAACAGAGACTAGAGGATTTGATGGTTGATGCGGGTGAAACGATATCTGTTGAATTTACAATATGGAATAATGCAACTCGGCAAGATATATTCTCTGTCGAGATACTTCACGACAACGCTGGGCAATGGGTCATCGAACAACCCAACATGGAAAATGCAGTCATTAACGGCGAATCGCAAACATCTTTCCGCATCGATATAACGGCTCCAAATACAGGACAGGCAGGAGATACAGCACCTTCTATTACGCCTGTGTTACTGTCAAAACGCAGTGGAATGGAATTCCAAGGCACTCCATACGCAGGCATAACTGTCAATACGGTTAGTGACCTTGAATTACGACTTCTCGAATCACCACAGAAATTGACACCAGGAATTGAATCAAAGGTGACATTAGAAATAGAGAATAACGGTAATGGACCAGTTTCTGCTTCACTGTCAAGCAACTCTATTCCCTCTTCATGGCAATGGTGGACTGTTGTTGAAGAAATGAATCACACGGGGATGATCGAACTCTCTGCACCGTATGATAACGAGGATGTTCAAATGGTAGAGGTTTGGATTCTCTTGCCAAGTGCAGAGAAAGCTGGAGAAATCCATTCCCTTGATTTTGTAGTTTCCAACGGTGATGGATTCATCGACATCCAGCCTCTCGACAACTCCGTATCCTTTGATTCGATTACAGCCTCTGTTCGAATACCAGCAATGCATACGGATATGACTGAAAGTACTGCAAGCGTCGGTGGAACTGCAACTGTCAATGTATCTGTGAAGAATATTGGGAATGCAGTAGATGAACACTTCATGATCATGTCCTCAGTTTCAACATCACCGCCACATGAAGGTGTTATTGCGTTCATGAGTATTGGAGATTCAGGAGCATCTCGACCACTTGAAATATTCAATCCATTCCGAATGGATGCAGGACAAGAAATGACAGTTGTTGTCGATATCATCATCCCAGATGACATCCCACTCAACACTCGAATTGTCGTTACTTTCGAGGTCATGGCAGGGGAAGATACAGAGTCAAGACCGTATGAACTCAAACATGAAATCATGATTCTTGTCGATAAGCAGCGTTCAATGGTCTCAGAAATGAGCCAACAGCCTGAAGATGTCTTCACCACGGGTATACCTGCATCGTTTTGGATCAATGTGACATCAATGTCAACCCAGCCTGAAGAGTACCTGATACACGTTCAACAACCCGAACAATGGCAGACTGTTTGCCAAGGAATCTTGGTCGATGGAGAGGGACAAACTTTGCAGCATGAAGCGGGACATCTCATTCCGAAATATACCGACATGATGTGTGAATTGCATCGACTTGGAGGAGATACTGAGGGTATTGTAACGGTTACAATTGAATCAACTGACGGTGTCATGAGTTGGTCCGACAGTCGAAGTTTCACCTTCAGCGAGCAGAAAGAAGATGGAATGAAAATGAATGTTGAGATGATTGCTACATCAATCGCTTCAGTTCTCTTCATTGCCGTTGTGTTAGCACTTGTATTGAGAAAGAAAACAACTGAAGAAGAATTCGAAGAAGAAGTATTCATGGAGATCCAGAATCAAACGGTAACAAGTGGACCTCCGGTTTCTACCAACGGACCACCCGCATCACAAGTAAACCCTGAACCAACGGTCCAGCATATACAGCAACCAGAAACTGAGCCACAGGTTCAAAGCGGACCTGAAATTCCTGCTGAAGGTCTACCAAATGGATGGACTATGGAGCAATGGCAATACTACGGACAGCAATACCTCGATAGGAAACAATAACGGTCTATCTACAAGAGGAAAGAGCATGGAATCTGCCACTTATCCTCCCGTTTGGTACTTATTGTGGCTCGTCATTGCAGTATGTGGAGTGGGTACTTGGTTTCTAAGAAACTTTACCGAACGTGTAGAGGCGACTCGATTTATTGCATTTACAGGAGTTGCGGCCATGAGTGTCATGGTCATATGGACCTTCACACAATTCTAGGGTGAAAAAATGGATTTAGCCGATACAGAAAAGCATCAATATGCAGGATTCTATCCATGCAGATTACCTGTATGGTGGGGCCGAATTGGAGAGATAGGGCCACATTGTGTTGCAGAAGGCGTAACTGGGAAAAAGATAGTATTGCGAATCGAGAAACGCTTCACCCGATTTGAACGAATATTGGCTAAAGTGTTACGAGCACCTCGGGAAGTGCGAAGGCCTCTGGATGAAATGAACAGCATGTTGTGGGAATTGTGTGACGGTTCTCGCAGTTTTCAGACCATTTGCGAATTGATGGATGATGTCTTCAAAGAAAATGTTGCTCCTGCAGTCGATCGTACTGCAAGCGGAATTGATGCTCTCAAAAAACGAAATCTTATGACAGTATTACAAGAACCATTCAACCATAAATGGAACATTGGGCCAGGGCAAACTCCGCAGAACCAAACACTTCAAACTGGTCAAATGACAATCATCTACGATACAGAACCAAGAAGCGAATCAGAAAGGAATGTCATTCAAGCAGATCAAGAAGAACTTCAACAGGACGTCCAATCCGAGTAATTTTTCCCGTATCAAGCCAAGGGCGCTCCATAAGATTGCCATGCAGGACGAGAAAATTCGCTATGGATTCAATGCTTGTCGAATCGATATCAGGTGAATCAAGTTCTTTGAATGCCTTGTCTTTCCATCGGATGGCTTGTTTGATATCACCGTCAAGACGCAGAAGAAGAGAATGAATTGTATCATAATCAAGTGGTGATGTGAGATAATGATGAATGGTAACATCGAGCTGTGATTCTTCGCAAAGCGCAACAGCTTGTCGAGATTTCGAACATCGAGGGTTATGGTAAAGCAGAGCCATAATTAAGGCGAATTGAATTAACTTAAAGTGGTTGCCAAACCAATCGAAAACCTATGCCGTCACTCTGAAGAGTCGTTTGTGCTGAACCACGAGAGGCACAGCGCGTAGAATCTGACTCCGTGAACCATGAGCCGCCTCTGTGAACTTTTCGAGTGGCTGTTGAAATTTGTACCGGCTGTTGCGTTCCATTATGAGATGTGTAATCGGTGAGAAAAGAATCTTCGCACCATTCAGATACTTGTCCGTGGAGGTCCAAAAAGCCCCAAGGATTCGCTTTCTTCTGACCCACTTCTCTGGTGCTTGCACCAGAATTACCTGCGTGCCAACCGTGATCGTTCAAGTCTGTATCTCTCTCACCAAATGCCCAACGTGTCGTAGTACCTGCCCGAGCAAGAAATTCCCATTCAGCCTCGCTCGGCAATCTCCAGATTCCTTTGACACCGAGTCTTTCAATATCGGCATCGCGTTGATTGAGTTGAAAAATGAAATCTTGAACATCATTCCATGAAACTTGTTCAACAGGACGAAGTCCAGCAGCCCAACCTTCGGTGAAAGCAGATGGATTCGTTTGCATGATGGATTGCCAGTGAGCCTGTGTAACTGGCCGTTCTCCACAAAAAAAAGGTTCACTGACATGAACTTCATGAGGCGGTTGTTCATTCCGAGTGCCGTTTGCATCCCCCATTACAAAAGTTCCAGGTTCAACTAAGATGTAACGACCACCAAAATCATCGTCAAAGTATGGACGATCGTCTGCCATTACGCTCACTCACTTTTGGATGCAAAGAGAGCGCACATGTCAATCACTGAATCAACCAACTTCTGGAGACGTTGCTTGACATCTTCATCGTTCAATTTACCATTTTCGTCAAAAGCCTCTTTCACATGCCCAACTGCAACTTGTTCTGGAACTGGCCAAGCATGCAACCAGCGCAACATGATGCGCATGTGATTCAGGGTGTTTGAATTCTGCATTCCTCCGAGGGTAGACATCAAGCCAAACGGTTTCCCGCCGATGTGCTTATCATACAACCAATCAAAGGTGTTTTTCATAACACCTGACATCGTTCCGTGGTATTCAGGTGAACACACCAAAAAACCATCACAAGAAGATGCAAGTGATTGAAACTCCTTGACATTTTCATTGTCCCAACAACCTTCTTCGCCAACAAAAGGAAGAGGTTTTAATGCACAATCCCAAAAAATAATTTCAGCACCTTTGGATTCTGCATACGCCAGAGCATGATTCACCATCATACCGCTCTTTGAAGTCGAGCGATACTCGCCAGAGAGTCCGAGAATTCGAGGTGGAGCCTGTGTCATGCTACCGACTTTCACAGGTAGCATTTGAATATAGTGCAGAAAATTTGTAGAACACCGAGAAGCAATGCTTATGCCGGTCGCATCACCGCTTGGAATTGGTGACACAATGAGCGCTGCCGATGACGAACCTCAAAACCCCTCTGATTCAAATGCCGTTTCGGATGCTGTCACCGAATCTATGGCCGCAGCACTGCGTTCGGCGGGTTTGGGCAACATGATTGAACATGTTGAGGTCAAGCAGATGGGGTATTCTGAAAATATCTTGGAGAGAATTATTAACCAATATTCCATACAAGATAGAGAAGCCTTTCTTACTTTTGCTCACACCAAAGATGCTGATGGGAACAATTACCTTAAGGAAGAGGAATTGCAAACTGCTGCTCAAGAATGGGTTGCTCAACTGCAAGAAAAACAAAAGCAAGAAGAGAAAGAAAATTCTGTTGAATACCTCTTGCAACTTGGAGAAGAATGTTCTCGTAAAAATGATTCGAAAGGCGCTTTAACCGCTTTCAATAAAGCCATAGCATTAGATCCGTCTTGTGACATGGCTTGGTTCAATCGTGGTGTTTTACTTGAAGCTGAGCAAGATGCAAGAGGAGCACGTCAGGCCTTCCAGATTTGTTTAGATATCAATCCCAATAACGCTCCAGCAACTGCAAATATTGCAACATTACTCGAACGTATCGGAGACGAGAGTGCTGCTTACAAGATGGCTGTTAAAGCACTCGAATTTTTCCCGGGCCACCCACTCTTGCTCGATGTCAAAAACCGTTGTGCAGAAAGTGGAGAACAACTACCGATAGAATCCATGCCTATTCAGACACCTCCTCAAACATATGATGAACAACATGTTGCAGAAGCAATGAAAGAAGTCGGTGTGAGTGATAAAGCAGCCGTACTTGCAGAAGCAACACACCATGATGTTGATGAAAATCAAAATCTCGAATACCAAGAACTGAAATCCGCAGCTCAAGTTGTTGCCGCTACCCAAGAAATTCAAAGCGTCATCGAACAAGCACCCCAACCTGTGGTTGAAGAAGTTCTTCCTGTAATCGAAGAGCCAGTGGAAGTTCCAATCAATTTGGATGAATTGGTTGAACAGGCAACACAGATGATACGCTCTGGTGATGCGAAATCTGCGTTGGAATTACTCAGCCCTCATCTCAAGACGATTGGTGCTGAACATGCAAGTGCATGGAGGATTGCAGGTGGTGCTATGGCTCGCTTAGACCTTGATGACCACGCAATATCTGCACTCGAACATTCACAATCGCTCGACCCTCATCAGGGCAGTGGATGGTTTAACCTTGGATCGATATACCAACGAAAAGGAGACAACTCAAAGGCAATTGATAGCTATGTTAAAGCCATGAATGTCCAGTCTGGTTATCTCAAAGCAGCGATGAAGTGCAGTCAACTGTGCAATCAAACTGGCGATATAGAAAATTATCTCCATTCAACCAGAATACTTCTCGAAATTGAACCTGAAAATGCGGTAAAGAATGAATTTATTCGAGTCCTGATCGAACTCGCTGAGGGTGAAGCACATGTTCTCGAATCTGTTCAAGGATTACCACCTACCTTACCTGAAGGGCCACACCTTGCTAATGAAGCCCTGAGTTATTTAGGCGAAGGAACTACCGAACTTCATGCAAGAGCATACACTGCTGCAAAGAATGATGTTCAGGCAGTTACAGTCTGGAAATCAATGATTAAAGTCGATGGCAGTAATCCCGAAATTTGGCGTGGGCTTGCTCGTTCCCTTGAATCAGCAGGTGACTTAGAAACTGCCCAAAAATGCCATCGAAAAGCTGACGAGCTCAGTGGAGCCTCTGTTCCAGAAGTTCAGCCTGTCACGCAAACACCTGAGCCGATTCCAGTTCTGGCTCCAGTCTCAGAACCAGTTCCAGAGCCTGAACTAACAGTAGTACCAGAACCCGAAGTATCGCTTCCAGTGGAACCGGTAATGGACCCCCAAGAAACGCAAGCGGATTTCTACATGAATGCGCTTGGATTGCAAAATCAACCTCAAGAGGAAATGACTCCCCAGCCTCTGGTCGAAGCAGAGCATTCACCGCTGACAGAATCGACTCAATTGTTGAACCAAAGTGTCGAAGTGATGGATGAACCTTCTGAAAGTATCCCCGTCCAATCTTCGTATGATTTGACCCAAGCGGCCATACAAGCCCAAGAATTGGCATCTGCGTCTATTGATACTGAAGTTGATTCAAGTTCTGTTTCCAATCAAGATGTTGCTTGGTATAATCAAGGTGTTGGACTAATTGAAGATGGAAAATTCAGAGAGGCACTGTCTTGTTTTGATAGAGCCCTTCCCTCATTTGCAGGCGATGATGAAATGCTCATTCGAATACTCAATGGACGCGGTAATGCGTACTACTATCTTGAAGATTATCCGAAATGCGTCGAATCATACCATCAAGCAATGCTGATCCGTCCTGCAGAAGTTCGCGGAAATACGCTGTATAATATGGGGAGTGCATATGCTGAAATGGAACGTTACCCCGATGCAATGAAATGCTTTGAGCAAGCTATTCCTCGAGGACTTGAGCCTGAAGAAGTGAAAAGAGCAAAGGAACAAATTCGACGCTGTGGAATACTTTTGAAGGAAGTTGAACGCAAAAACAAGCGACGATAATGCCACATTTTTGTTCCATTCAAAGAACAGGTTCATAGAGAAGTGCTCCTTGGCTTTAACATGGACTGCGGTACTTGTGAAACTTCCGGACCTGTGCAAGTGATGACACCTGAGGTCGTCCACGTCAATCTAACCATCTCCGACAAGGCTCAAGAAATGCTCGGTGATGCCTTTGGAGATGACCGTTCTATGGCCCTTCTTGTAGGTGTTCTCTCTGGTGGTTGTTCCGGATATATGTATGATTTACAAATTGTTGAAGAAACTGACCAACTTTGTCAAGAAATCACAGTAGATGGTTTTCGAGTATTGGTTCCAAAAGCGTCCAGTCATCTTCTCGACGGTATTGAAATCGATTACGTCGACCGTTTAATGGGTGGAGGATTCAAAATCAATAACCCAAATGCTGAATCATCTTGTGGATGCGGCGAATCTTTCGCTTGAGGTTAACGCATGCCTAAAGTGGCTTATGCTGATGCTGCTCTCACCGTTTGGAAAGGCAGAGATGTACCCCAATTCATCGATGGATTATCAACAAACAAAACAATTGATATGGTCAAAGGTGAGATTCGTCAGACCGTATTTACATCTTCAAAAGCAAAAATAATCGATCTGGCAACTGTTTTTCACATGGGTGGATTTTTTGCAGTTCTTACCCACAAATCAAAGCTTGAATCATTATTGAAACACATTACTCCGAGGATTCTCGACCAAGATGTTTCCATCAGTGATGTAACCTCACGCAACACATTTGGGATTGAATATGCTTGTTCTAACACGAAAGTAGGTCACTTTGAGGCGCATGGAGGTGAAACATACGGCTATGTCAACCAACACTACTCAATTATCGTTGCATCGCTTGACACAGGAGTCCAGTTTGATACACAAGCCGAGCCGTTTCATGAATGGAGAATTGAGAATCTCATCCCATGGAATGAAACTGAAATTTCCAGCGTACATCATCCTCTCTCGGCAGGACTGGAGCATCTTGTCCATCCTCAAAAAGGATGTTACATCGGACAGGAAATCCTTGTACGGATGTTATCGCGAGGGAAAAAGGGAAAAATTCTCGTTAAAGTAAAAAATGGGGATGTTGCTGAAAAATTCATCACAACACGTGGCGAACAACAATCGCTGGCAATTGTTCGAGAAGCAAATCAGTAGCCTAACAATTCTTTCAACTGAGATTTGTAGAAGTTACCAGAACCTTGTAGAGATTCAAGTTCACTGTCTGATAAATCAAGTTCAAGTATTCTTTCAATGCCAGATGCTCCTAGAATCACCGGTACACCAATGTAGACATCATCAAGTCCATACTGACCAGTAAGATGTGCTGAAGCAGGAATCAATCGCTTGCGGTCATTCAAAATTGCTTCAGCCATAACAGCAGCAGCAGAACCAGGTGCATAAAATGCTGAACCACGTTCAAGAAGTTTGACAATTTCCCCACCGCCGGAAGCAGTTCGCTTACATATTGCGTCTATGGTTTCTTCATCGAGTAAATGCGTGATTGAGATTCCGCCGACCGTCGTAAATCGCGGGAGTGGAACCATAGTATCTCCATGGCCACCGAGAACCATTGCCTGAACGTCTTCTTCAGAACATCCAACAGCTTGGGCTACAAAATGAGTCATTCGAGCACTGTCCAGAACACCTGCCTGACCGCATACACGGTTTGCGGGGAATCCTGTTACCTTTTGCATATGGTAAGTCATAAGATCCAGAGGATTCGTGACCATTACTATTGTTGAATCCGGAGCGTGATCTCGAATGCCTTCACCAACTTGCTTGACAATTCCAGCGTTCTTTGCAATCAAATCCTCACGAGTCATGCCAGGCTGGCGTGGGAATCCGGAAGTGACGACCACGACGCTCGCTCCAGCAATATCATTGTAATCCGATGTGCCTGTAATGGAGCCATCGTAGTTGAGAACTTGTCCGTTTTGAGACATATCGAGGGCTTTACCTTTTGCAAATCCTTCATAGATATCAAGCAGAACAATATCTGCAATTTTCATTTGTGCAAGTACGAATGCGCATGTTGCGCCTACATTTCCGGCTCCGATAACGGCTATTTTTCTACGATGACTGGACATAAGAAATTCCTCAGTGTTTTTTGCCAAGACTCGACCATCAATAAGCAACATGGTTGTTTTCTTTCATTCGGAATTTGAAAAAATCAAGAATTCCATGACTTTGATTGACAACTCCGAAGCGTTTCATCTAAGAACCTCCTTACTGTGCCAACAACATCCCCAGTCTGTTTTTGACCATGGGGGCTCGAGGAAGTGGCATGAAACTTGGCGTACCAATGGAACCTGATGGCGAAACACGAGTGGCAATTGCCCCTTCAAGCATGAAGAAATTATTGAAAGCTGGGTTTGAAGTCTTGATTGAAAAGAACGCCGGTAAGGCATCGAATTATTTGGATGCGGATTATGAATCTGCAGGCGCAAAAATGGTCTCTCGAAAGGATGTCTTGGAATGCGATACCATCATCTCCATCCGTTTCCCAGGAATTGAAGGAGTCAGTAAGGGAACACGCATTGCATGTGTTGCTGACCCGTTCCGCAATCCACAACATGTTCAATCATGCATTGATGCAGGGATCACCCTTCTTTCTATGGACATGATTCCTCGTCGACTTTCACGAGCACAATCAATGGATGTTAATTCCAGTCAAGATAATCTCGCTGGATACAAAGCAGTACTCCTCGGTGCCGCACATGTTCCAAAGGGAATTCCGATGATGACGACTTCAGCCGGAACTGTCCGACCTGCAAAGGTCGTGATTATGGGGAGCGGTGTTGCAGGCCTACAAGCAATTGCAACAGCAAAAAGACTCGGCGCAGTTGTCTATGCATCTGATGTTCGAAAGTCTGCTGCTGAACAAATCGAATCAGTTGGTGGACGTTTTATTGAGGTCGATGGAATGGATGATTTTGAAGACGAAGCAGGCTATGCAAAGCCATTGACTCCCGAGTTTATTCAAAAGGTCAACGATACTGTATGTGGCGTTGCTGCTGATGCTGATATCATCGTTACAACTGCACGAATATTTGGCCGTCCTGCTCCTATTACCGTTCCTTCGAGTGCTGTGAAGAATTTCAAATCCGGAGCAGTCGTTGTCGATATGAATGCTGATGTTGGAGGAAATTGTGAGGATACAGTAGCGGGTGAAGTGAAGACGACAGAGAATGGAGTGATTATTGTTGGAACATCAAATCTTCCTGGAACTCTCGCAACAACTGCAAGTATGTTGTATTCAAACAACTTGACAACATTCATCACATCTCTCGTCAAAGAGGGTGAGGTCGTCATCAGTGAAGATGACGATATCCTTGTTGGAGCACCTGAGGGCTCTGATTTCTATGTCAACGGCATGGGAGGCGTTCTCCTCTGCCATGATGGTGCCTTGCACCCTAAACAAACACGCCTTGGAGGTGTGCTCGAATGACCCCTGAAATGTTAATCGGAAATATCACCCTGTTTATCCTTGCCATTTTCCTTGGATTTGAATTGATTACAAAAGTACCTGCGACACTTCACACTCCTCTGATGAGCGGTGCAAACGCAATCTCAGGTATCAGCATTATCGGTGCTCTTTTAGGAGCCAATGTGGCATACGAAGGTGGAGAAACTGTCGTTTCAGGTATTCTTGCTTTTGTCGCAGTTGTTCTTGCCATGATCAACGTCGTCGGGGGATTTGCGGTGACAAATCGAATGCTCAATATGATTGCTGGAAAGAAGCGAAGAGGTGCTTGATATGGAAGATTGGGTTTCAATTGGATATTTGATTTCTGCAGCTTTGTTTATTTTTGGTCTCAAAAAATTAGGCCATCCACGCACTGCACCATTTGGAAATCAACTCGGTGCAATGGGGATGCTCGTTGCTGTCCTCACCACTATATTGAGTATGGAACTGGCCAGCAGCCCAGCATATTGGACGCTGATTCTTGCTGGTCTCGTCATAGGATCACTCATTGGCTATTGGCTTGCAGTCCGTGTTGAAATGACGGGAATGCCGGAATTGGTTGCTCTCTTCAACGGATTTGGAGGGGCGGCATCAGCGCTTGTAGCTCTGTCTGAAATCCAAAAATACATCGAAAATTCCAGCACCATTCCTGAAGGTCTTGAACTGACAGTAACCATGGTTGCTGCAGGTCTTTCTGCCCTGGTAGGCTGGATGACTCTTACTGGTTCAGTACTCGCAATGTATAAACTCAAAGGCGGAATCAGCGTCTTTGGGAAGTGGATTAAAACTCCAACATGGGGTCCAAGTTGGCTCAACGGCGTCAAAGTCTTGCTTTTAGTCGCAGTTGGCGTATTGATTTACTACAGCATTTGTGAGCCGACAAACACAGATTACATGTGGGGAATTATTGGAATTTCTTGTTTGCTCGGTGTAATTCTCGTTCTGCCTATTGGCGGTGCAGATATGCCCGTTGTTGTCTCCTTGCTCAACTCACTGTCTGGGATTGCTGCAGCATTCACTGGATTCATTATTGGAAACTCAGTTCTCATTATCGCAGGTTCGCTCGTTGGAGCATCAGGACTTATCCTGACATTCATTATGTGCAAGGCAATGAATCGAACATTACTTGATGTTTTGTTCAAGTCATTTGGCGGCAGTGGCGAAAAGGCATCAGTTAGCCGAACTAAAGTTGGCTCAGATGCTGATGAAGTCGCAATGATGGTTGATGGTGCACAGAAAGTCATTATCGTTCCAGGTTACGGAATGGCTGTGTCTCAATGTCAACATCAAGTCAAAGAATTTGCTGACTTGATCGCTGAGAAGTTTGATACTGAAGTCAAGTATGCCATTCACCCTGTTGCTGGAAGAATGCCAGGGCACATGAACGTCTTACTTGCTGAAGCCAATGTTCCATATGAACAATTGATTGAAATGGATGAAATTAACAGTGAATTCCCAGATTGTGATGTTGCCGTCATTATTGGTGCAAACGACACGACAAACCCAGCAGCTCGAAGTGGTGAAGGGCCTCTGGCAGGAATGCCAATTATCGATGCAGATATGGCTCGAACCGTTGTGATCATCAAGCGTTCACTCTCCGTCGGTTATGCTGGTGTCGATAATGACTTGTTTTACATGGACAAAACCATGATGCTGTTCGGTGATGGAAAGGCTATGATGTCTGAATTGAATACTGCAATCAAGGAGATTTGAACCGAAGAAGACGGCTCATTTTCATGCCCCTTAGGGGCATGAGTAAAAGGAACGTTCAAAGGGCTGGGCTTGGTGGAAAGATTTGGGTGAGACGATGCTATCGCGCAATTCACGTTTGTTACTGATTGTATTGGTCAGTCTTCTTATGGTCGCACCGGTATTCGCTATGCCTGGTGGACCTCCATGGAAGAATGGTGAAAACCTCGTTGTTGAGACAGGGTGCAGTTGCCACGGAGACGGTGCGCCGTCAAACGATGTGGTCGTATCCATCTCAGGGGTTCCGCGTGCTTACACTGTCGATCAATCCTATAATTTCACGATATCTCTGCAGCATGCCTCGAATCTCGAAGGTGGCTACATGATTTGGGATTACAATATGGGAACTTTAACCCCTGGTGAAGGCTCAATGGCTGTTGAAGATGCAGGAAGCCCTACCGGTGGCGTATCTCAATCCGATGTTGGCAATGATTGGGAAATTACTTGGACGGCTCCGAGTTCTGATGTTGGCTCTATTCCATTCCAACTCGTCGGTAATGCAGTGAATGGTAATGGAAACTTCGATGCTGGTGATACATGGAATATCCTCTCTTTTTCGATTAGTCCTCCAGGAACAACCACCAACGACAATGCTGAAAACCTAACAATGCGAACTATTAGCGTTGGAGACTATGATGCACTCTTTGTTGCTGAGGAAGACCCTGAAGCGGTAGAAGCGGAACGTCAAGAAGAACTCGCAGAATTATTC
This sequence comes from Euryarchaeota archaeon TMED99, assembly GCA_002170315.2. Lineage (GTDB taxonomy): Archaea > Thermoplasmatota > Poseidoniia > Poseidoniales > Poseidoniaceae > MGIIa-L1. The sequence continues at coordinate 35,514 of NHFA02000032.1, read as the reverse complement.
TTCGATGAAGGTAACTTGTTCTACTTCACGACCCTTTCTATCATAATTATCGCTGCAGTTGTTCAAGGGGAATTTTACGAGCGAAAGTTCGGTGGCGGACCAGAACATCTTGATCGAAGCCTCGCCATTCCACAAGGAGTTCGTCGAAGTGCAGTTGCAGCAATCATGCTGCTTCTCTTTGCATGGGCTGTTGATGGTGGCCAATCATGGCAAGTATTGCTTACACTCGGCATGCTCGCTCTCTGGGCAATATACGGGGTATACCGAACCATTGTCCAAGCACGTGCTGTAGCTCAACCCAAAGACATGGTTTGAGCATTCATATTCCTTCAAGGAACCTGAGGCCATGCCATGTCATTTCAACTTGAACAGGATTCATCGATTCATGTTCAGGAACATTTGAATGAATTGACTGCCCGTGTGACGTTCACTCTCTTTTTGGCAACCGTTACCACACTTGCGTGGTTAACGCAGGTTGATGCACTTTTAGATGACCTCTTGAGACAACTGAATCCGTGTGAAAATGACTGCCTTAATCTCTTTGACCCTGCGAAATGGAGTGCAGTACGATGGATGACTGCAGCACTGCTCGGAATAATTACCGTCATGCCAATTGCACTCCACCAAATGTGGAAATTTTCGAAGCCTGGCTTACTACCAAGCGAGCGTACTTGGATGAAGACATGGTTTCTTGCAGGAGCCCTGAGCACCATTGTTGCCGTTATAACCACAATTGGATTGCTTTTTCCAATGTTTTTTGATACCGGTCACCAAACACATGAATCGATGAAATTGGATGCGAGATATGACGCAGTACACATGCTTTCACTGGTGATTGCAGTCATCTGGACAGAAGTAATAGTAGCATGTGCAATCTTTGCGATGATGCTAGCAGGCATACTCGGTATGCTCAATGAGGATACCGCTGATTGGTGGAGAATTCGAATATATGGGCTCGTCGTTTTACTTCTGCTCGCATCACTTCCTGAATTTGGAGGTTTGGCCATTACCCTCGCAATATTGGCCGTTTCAACCATCGAGGTATGTTCAAGAAAATGGCTTAGAGGAATGCCACCTCTCTTTCGAGGATTCCAACCCATCATGGATGCAGAGGGTGAACTGCGTCACATGATGGTCGTTGATTGCTCACCGGACGGAAATACCACTGCACTTCCAAAAACTGTTGATTTACCAATCCCAGTTCATCCATCCCACTCACTTTGTGATTCGCCGAGAGAACGAGCATTGGTTCTTGAAAAAGTAATGCGCCATCGAATATCAGATGTATTTCTTAGCGGTTGTTCAATTGATTCATTACCTGAATCGTTCAAAAAGAACTGTTCCTCACTGGGATGTACTTTGAGAGGCCTCAACTTTGAACGAAGACCATCACAAAATTACGCTCTCGAACTTCAATTATCCATTGCATGTCTTCATGACCCATGGCCAAAATCAATGCAAAGTCAACGCATCGTTTCTGTTCTTGAAAATTCGGAGTTAAGCGAACTGATACTTGATACCCGAAATGAAAATGAAGTTTTGAAATCAACGTATGAACCGGAAAAAGTTGTTCTGCGAATCGATACGGAATTAGCAGTGAAAATTCAGCCCGAACTCGAAGCAATAGGAATTCACGCAATTGTAATGTAATCGAACCATAAAAGCCAAGCATTCAAACACTCAATGGCTTTCCTTGAAGCATGAGTCCGAGGTATGGCATACCCATTATCATCGTACTTTTACTAGCAAGCTCGTGGAGTTTTTCAAATAACGATACCATAGAAGAATGGATGACTGAAAATACGATTTCTATCGAAGAAGAACACGTCAACCTGCTGCCACTTCAAGAAAATGAGCGATGGCTTGTTCTCCTCACCGACTTTGAAGAACAGCCCGCAACAGATGCTTGGGGGCCCAGTCAAGCACAAACCCTGCTTGATGATGTGGCTCGTAACTACATTACTCAATTATCTGGTTCGTCCACTGAAATTCAAATTGATGTACATACCAAAGTAACACGTGCTAATGGAGCACTTGCAGATTATGGCAGTGACACAGATGGAAACAGAGATACCGGTGCCGATGGTACATTTCTTCCAATGATTTTAGCCGAGCAAACGGTAAATGACCATGAGAATCTGGTCGATTGGGATGAATATGATCTTGATAACGACGGATATGTCGACAGGCTTTTGATTCTTCATTCAACCAAGGGTCAGGAAGAAAACCCTGGACAAACATCTAAAATTTGGAGCCATTTCACAATGTTTGATCAACCAATCACTGTGGAGCTCAATCTCAAAGTCGCCCATTATACCATGGCAAGTCTACGTACGGGTTCCAGCGGAATGGGAACAATACTTCACGAAATGCTTCATCAAATGGGAGCGCTTGACCTCTACCCCGTTCATGAAACTCACCAATTGAATGATTGGCAAGGCGTTGGTGATTGGGACATCATGGCGAGTGGAAATTGGAACGGTGGTGGCGTATGGCCCGCATTACCAACTGCTGCATCGATGGACCTCTTACAAGCAGACCGGAGTCAAACACTTGATTTGACGTGGCCTCAAAGCGCTCAAGCACCCTGCATTGGCCCAAGCATCCAACTTCAAGGAATGAGTGAGAATGGAACTTCACTAAAAATTCCGCTCAACGAAATGGAGACAATTTGGATTGAATATCGTTCATATTCAGGATTCGATCAGCACCTCCCAGGCTCTGGTATTTTGGTAACATACCAAGACCGAAGCGTTGGAGATGAAGAAAAGAATGAACTCAACAGAGATTCAGACCAGCCGTGGCTAAGAGTCATAGAGGCTGATGGGAGAACGGATTTATTGAATGGGGCAAACTCTGGCGAGGCTACGGATTTATTCCTCAACAACACCTCTTTTGGAGCAAGCGGTGTACAAATATTCACGCATGATGGATTCCTCGTACCCTGGGTGGCAACGGTGGAAATCAACATCACTGTCGAGATTCACTTCACTGCTCCAAATTGCTCTCCACAATTTGATGTGGACATACCCGATTATGGCGGAGTGTATTTACTCACAGACAATCTTCCACTTGTTGTTTCGAGTATCCAATCATGTGATTTAACGCATGATTTGGTTTTATCGGATGGAAGAGGATTTGCAGAGCAAAATTTCACAATCGATGGAGAAAACATAGAAATTGAACTCGAATATACTGCTCTGGCTACAGAAAATGCGATTTCTGTGCTTGAAGGGTTCATTCACTGCGGTGAGGATTCATTGTATCTTAAAACTCAAATATTGACTCTCGGGAGAATACCCTACGAGGTTGAAGCTTCTGGAACAATTGCTGCATATGAGAAATCAACACTGGAAATTCCAATCACATCTCGAGGTAATTCAACTCAAACATTTACCGTTGAGCTCGATGGACCAATGTCAAGAATCGGAACAGTTTCAAATCAAATCATACTTGATGGGAGCGATAAAGCATTTGTTGAAATCAACCCCAATGGACTTCTCGAGGACCGAATGTCTGTCGATGGTCAACTCATCCTCATCTCACAAAGCGGACATCGATGGACTATCGAACTCAAATACACAGCAGTCGATGGAGAAAGGAATTTTATTGACGAGTGGCGAACACCTGGGAAGTTACTCGGGAGTGCTGGAATTGTGTGCATGATATGGGTAGCAATCGGTATGTTTGAGAGGAAACCAACAACGGAAAAGAACACCAAAATCCCGGTTCAAGAATCAACACCATACATAGAGAAAGAAACCCAAACTGATGCATGGGGTCGTTCCTTCGATGAAAGAGAGTGAACTAATTTCGACCCGGTAACCATCGTTGCATGTGTAGGTAAAACCAGTTATCTTCAGATTGAAGGGCACAGAGCCATGTTTTATTCACACCTTCGGACAATCGAACTGCTAGACATGCGCCTTCCCAAGTTGATGGTGCCAATTCGACTGGTTGAACAAGCCAAGGAGCATGGGCTTCACCTACTGGAGTTTCGTAAACACGCCAACGACTTCCAAACTTGAAACCAGGACGTAGTAAAACTCCCCGTGACATCAGATCATTGTAGAGATGGAGTTCTTTTGGTACCTCAAGATTACTGAGGAGCACAGAAAGTAATTCCCCTTCTTCTTGGCGAAGGTGACGGCCGGAAAGGTGCTCGACACCAATTGTATCCCAAGGCCAATTCCTCACGCGAGGGATGTACCAACCCGTTCCTCGAGCAATTCTTTGCCCCCATAGAGTAGAGAGATGGTCTTTCTCTTCTGAGGAAAAAGATTCCCAAAGTGTCTGATGGCCACCTGGCTGATCAAGTCCGAGTAGATACATCGTCACATCCATTTCCTCATCGATAACAAAAAATTCAGCAACCATATCTCGAGAATGTACTTCTCTGGTCCATTGAAGCATTTCAGTCCAATCGATCTGGTCTGTTGTCCAAGCCCACCGAACATGGGCCACAGGAGGTTGTTTCGAGAATATGTGTTCGCGATTCCAACGCAATGCCCAAGTTGAATCAAGCAAATCGATATCCCATTTTTCAGGAATATTTTCGACAGGGATGAGAATTTCCCCTCCACTTCGAGCAGTATCAAAGATGATGCTACGGGCAATGATGTCGGCGTCTGTGGATATTAATTCTTCAAACCATGTTTCACTTGGCAATGGAACGTGACGATGCCAATGACAGAACATGATTTCTTCTGGTGTAAGTCGGATACTCTCATCACTCTGCATTTTCCCAAGTCCACTTTTTTGATACAGTCTTGAAGAAAGTGGAGGTTCAAGAAACCAAGCGCCATCACGATGAGAGGGGGGTTGAAGCGGTTGTACAGGAGGTTGGTTTGATGTGAGGGGGGCACCAAGTGGTCGAGTTGTTCGTTGGCGCGGTGTGAACTTACGGTTCTGCCTCGCCATGCTCCGCCGTCATCATCACATCATTTGAGTTTAGGGTAACCGATGGCCCTATGTGCCTTCACTTCTTCGACAACGCAGGGACTGCCATGGTGGACGGGTATCTTGGCTCATTGACCACTGAAGAGCGTATGCTCTTACACTTGTGTGACAACAATTTGCCTGAAGGTGAATGGGAAGCACCATCTGCACTTACTCAGGCTGGAATCTCTGCTGCAGTTCATGTTCAAAGAAAGCACGTTCCAAGAACCATAAAACGCTTAGAACAACGCGGTGACTTAACCAAATCTAAACGTCACGTACCTGGAGGAAAGCAGCGTAGGCAAGTGTATGGACTTACTCCAAATGGAAAGGAAAAAGCGAGTGCGCTACGTGAAAAAATACTCTCTCAGTTGGTTACGCAGAACGGTAAAAAAATAATTCTTTCAGAGTTGAGAAAGGGCGGTCAAGCAACACTTGATCTTCTTTCACATATTGATGAAGGCATGAATTACAATGAACATCCTGTAGTATCCCCGGTATCGAATCCTGAAGGGGTCGCGTCTTTGGATGCTCAGGCAGGAGAACATTTGGTCCGCAGGTTATTCGCTCGTGCGTGGGAAGATGGAAAAATCACTCGTGATGAACAGTATTTGTTGTCTGAAGTCGTCGATTTTCTTGGCATGCATCCAGAGAGAGTTCGTCGTCTTTCGGATGAGGCGAGGAAAGAACAGAAGGCATCACCACCTGAAGAAATATATCGAGACATGCTCAGGCAGGCAATGATTGATGGGGAATTGGTCGATGATGAAATCGCACTCTTGGAAACCGTACGAATCGCTTATGGATTTGATCGACTTACCCATGACAAGTTGCTTGAGGAGGCAAAACAATCTCCTCTTGTTTCTGAAAAACATTTAACCTACAAATCAACACTCTCGACAGCAATGAATGATGGAGTAATCACCAGTGATGAAGGTGCAATGTTGGCTACACTTCGTGAGACTCTTGGAATAACTGATGCAGAACATGCTAGCCTACTGGCAGAATTACGCGATAATATCAAGTGAATGATTACGTTCGAACACATGAGAGGGTTATCTATGGGAATGTCAGACGAAGAAGAGGCAGTCTACGAAGAACTCAACAAACTCAAAGGTCAATTGAAAGCTGACGAAGAATGTAAAGTTGTTCTCATCGGTGATATCATGATGGATTGCTATATTCATGGATATGCGAATAATCTCAACTCGAGAGCACCTGTTCCCGTTCTTCGTGAAACGATGCGAGAAGAAGATGTTGGCGCTGCCGCACATGTTGGAAGAGGGTTGAAGTCGATGGGATTGCAAAGTCATTTATTCGGCGTCGTCGGTGATGACCGTGCAGGACTAAACATTCTCCAATTACTCGATGACGAAGGTGTTTCTACAAACGGTATTTCAATACTCGATGGTCGAACAACGACGGTGAAAACTCGTCTACTCGCTACGCGTGAAAGTCTAGTCAGTGATGAACAACTACTCTTGAGATGGGATGTCGAAGATGATAACCCCGTACCCACTGATGCATCCGTTTCTCTGTATGACCAAGCAATTGAGGAAGTTACTTCTGCAGATGTTGTTATCTTGTCAGATTATGGGCAAGGCGTCGTCAACGATGCTGGTGCAGAGCGAGTTATCTCTGCTGCTAAAGAGAATAATGTTCAAATTATTGCAGACCCAAAGCTCACAGGTTTACACCGTACACATGGTGTAAATTGGATTTTGTTTCAGTCTCAAGGACTTGAACTGATGAGGAGAAGGCTTGGAGTTTCTACTGGGAGCGAAGCAGCACTACAGTTGATAGAAACGCATGGATGGGAACATTTAGTTGTCCTTTCAGGTGAAGCGGGTGTTACAATTTATTCAAGTGACGAGGAAGTGGTTCATGCACCGTGCACACTTGATGACTTGCGACAAATGATTGGTCTCATCGATGCTGCTGCTGTTGCAGTAGCAGTTGCGATTTCGAAAGGTCTCTCTGTTCGAAACACTGCCCTGCTTGCGAATGCAGCATGCGAGTGTATATTGGGAGCTCATCAAACAGAATCATTTGTTCTTAGCCGCGAAGATTTAATCGATAGGATTGGCGAAATGTCTTGGAACCTTCAAGTTTCAAAACGTTGAGGTGTTGCTATGAGTGCTTGGCCAAGGCCAACGACCGCTGATATCGGTTTACGGGCATTTGCTGCGAGTCCAAGTCGACTTATCAGTGAAGCAACCCTTGGAATGCAGGACATATTACTCTCCCCGAAGGCTCAAAAATCAATCAACCAACACGTACGTCACACCTCTCAGTGGCAGATCAGTTCGCCAGTTACGGATGGGGTGAAACATTGGGACTTATTGCTCGTTCAATGGCTTGAAGAAGTCCTTTACCGTTCAGAAATACATCAACAATGGCTTGTTGATTGCCAGATATCTGCAGTGTGGGGAGAAACGGATGTCATGCTCTCGGCTCAAGTCTCATGGGTGGACTCAGATCGAGTGGAAAGAGAAATTGAAATTAAGGCCGTAACCAGTCATGAATTGCAATTCACAGAACTCAAACAGGGAGAAGAGATTCATTCTAAATGGGAACAGGTACCCGATTTTCAAGGCCCAGGTTGGTTTTGTGATGTGGTATTTGATATCTGATCAATGAGGCCGTCATAGCGAAGACGAGTTCCGATTAAGAAACCTAGAGTGTTGACGACAAGGTCCATTCCCTTGTTTCCCCAATCCTCAACTGCAAATTCATATGGAAGTACGAGTTCAAGAAGTTCCCAACCAATACTTAACAAAAAGAAAATCTGCCAATTGGTCAGGAAAAAACGGCCAGCAGTCGACCAAATGAAAAAATGGGAGACAGAATACATGTTCAAAAGAACCATCAAAAGACCTCAGAGTGGGAATTCCAAAGGTTGACGTGCGCTTTCCTCAGCTAAACCCACACACTTCCTCCATCCCGTTACCCCACAGCACCCATGGCTCCGAGTAGGGCTGCTCCGTTCCCGGCCTGACCTATTCCCCCGGCTATCCATTTCCTGTTTCCCTCCGGAAACAGTTCACAGCACCCGAGTCATGTGGGGGCGAGACATCAACGTCCGCATGCAGAAACCAAGGAGCCGCTTTCGCCGCCCAAAGGCGTTCAGCCCACCGTAAAGACGATTTGTGGTTCAGGGTACGCCTAGCTCCCCACCTATCCCATCAGGTGCTACAACTGACTATATTTGAACAAAACCCATACACAGACTCGGAGTTTAATTCTGCTCAAGACTCTTCTTCATACTTTGAAGGGCATGAAGTCTTGATTATTTGTGCTTCGAATACATACTCGCCTTCAAGGTAGTAAAGGACGCCTTGTGCGTATACGGTTCGGTTATCCCCTAACCCGTTTGATACAGAAGCATCGAGATAGTCAATGAGCAAAGTGTGCGTCGTTCCATGAAGGTAGAATACACTTTGATTTTCATCGATGCTACCATCGACTATTTCCCCTCGCACAGCAATTTCTCGGTCAAGATACGATGAAGGTTCATCCATGAGTTCATCAACGGTACGGGTTGGCTCTGGTGCTTCAATTAAGATGACACCAAGTAATCCTACAGTAATGACCGCACCGATAAGAAGTATTCGAGTTCGTCGAGAAAACATAACGACTCACCTAATCATTACCACGATGACTGAAACCAACTGCTTCTTCAATATTCTTAAATCCGTGTTCACTTAACTTCTTATCCAACCCATTGACTATTGATTTAGAAAGTGCCGCACCTTCAAAGACAAAACCGCTGTATGCCTGTAAAAGAGTAGCACCTGCTCCAATCTTTTCCCATGCATCATCCGCAGAAAGAATCCCACCGACACCAACAATCGGCCACTCTCCATTGGTCATCGAATAGATTTGATGTATTACTTCAGTGGAACGATTCGACAGTGGTGCTCCGCTTAATCCACCGGTTTGCGTGAACACCTTTTCTTCACCTTTTGGAAATGTTTCAGGTCGCTCAAGAGTTGTGTTCGTAGCAATAATTCCGTCACAACCTGCACTGCGAGCAGTATGAACAATTGCAGTTAATTGCTCATCAGTGACATCGGGTGCAATTTTAATCAACAAAGGTTTTAGTTCAGTTTTCGATGACTTCGAATGTCGTGAGTTGACTTCTTGACACGCCTGAATGACTGATTCTAAAGCATCATCATGCTGCAACTCTCGCAGGTTAGGGGTATTGGGTGATGATACGTTGATCACAAAGGTGTCACAATATTCCCAGAGACGATCCATCGTAGCAGCATAGTCACTTGGAGCCTCATCGAGTGGTGTTATCTTCGATTTGCCAAGATTTGCCCATAACGGGATATTCGGTGAACCATGACGAGAAAAATGGTGCTTTAATTTCGATGCAACTTTAACAGAACCGGGGTTGTTGAACCCCATTCTATTGACTAAAGAAAGAGAGGAGGATGCTCGAAACATTCGAGGCTTGGGATTTCCCTCTTGCTCATGTTCAGTAACGCCGCCAATTTCAATAAAAGAAAGGCCAATTGCTTCCCAACCTCGCAGTGCTTCAGCTCGTTTATCAAGACCTGCTGCGTTTCCAAAGGGATGCTTATAGGTTTGACCAAAACACTTGACTGTCAATTTTTTACGTGGACGATAAAGCAGAGAAAGCATGCCACGAGTAAGCGGATTTGCTGAAAGAAAACGCAGCATCATCAAAGCCCGTCCGTGGGCTTTTTCTGAATCCTGAACACGTAACGCGGGGCGAACAATGACCCGGTAACCTATGCCCATGCCTATGGCTCGGACCGGTATCCTTCAAGACTTTCGCCCACTAGGCCTGTCTGTGCGCATAGATGACCCCTTGTGGCCAGTGGTTTTGGAAACTTCTCGTCAAATCTTGAGAAGAGAAAATCTTCACTTGATACTGCCACCTGAATTTGAACAGGATATGCATGCTGTTTTACTTGAAATTAGTGACTTTCAACCTGAACGATTACAATTTCCAACCTTTGAAATCCAACAATGCAATGATGTATGTGTCCATGTAAAAGAGGGGGAACATCTTCGAATGATTGCATCAATTGGAATGACAGAACCAGCACCGAATGTGCGATGGGTAAAGATGGAAAGAAACCCCGGATGGAAGGAAGTGGTTCTCGTTTGTAACGAACTTCATGTCGCAGGATATCCTGGATGTGTTGGATGCGGAGGTCCAAATTCTGAGATGCCATGGGATGAAGAAAAGTCACGTTCTGGGCTACTCTAAAGCGTGAAGTCAATTTCTGATTTCTTTTTACAGATACAATGTATCTGCCTCTCTATGGAGGTATAAGAGAGTTCAAGTAGCCTCGGCGGTCGCCTATTCATTCATGGGTGTCGTCATAGTTGCCGAGAAGCCAAGTGTCGCTAACGATATTGCCCAAGTTCTCGGAGCGTCATCAAAAAAAGATACGCACTGGGAGGGAAACGGTCTTATCGTCACTTGGGCAATTGGGCATTTATTGCAACTGAAATACATGGATGACTATGATGAAGCCTTCAAAGATTGGCGTAAAACCATTGACCGTTTGCCATATATTCCTGAATCATTTGAGTACAAACCTATCGGCGGTCGTGGAAAAAAACAACTTTCTGCCATTACGAAACTGATTAAATCGAAGGAAGTAACCGAAATCGTCAATGCTTGTGACGCTGCACGAGAAGGTGAATTGATTTTCAGAACAATTGTCCAGCACACAAAATCAAAGGTGAAAAACTCGCGAATGTGGCTGCAATCAATGACCAAGGATGCAATTCAGCAGGCTTGGGAAAATCGACTTGATGGTGATGAATATTCTGCTCTACGAGATGCTGCATATTCTCGTTCAGAGGCTGATTGGATTATCGGAATGAACGGTTCACGCATTGCTAACTCGTTTTTGCCTCGTAAAAAGAACGAGCGAGTAGCCATCTCTCTTGGTCGAGTTCAAACCGCTACATTAGCAATGATTGTCGAACACGAACTGAACGTTCTCGGTCATTCGCCCCTCCCTTACTGGCAATTGGAAGCCAATTTTGAATCAGGAGATGCAAAATGGACCGGTCGTTGGGAGCGAACAAACCATGTTGACGACCCTGAGCAACCGGATTACAAGGCACACAGAATAATTGAACAGGCTGAGCATGACAAACTCAAAGATATTTTGACGTCAGGTGGCACTGCAACAATTCAACAAAGCCAACGAGATTCGATTGAAAAGCCACCATTAAATTTTGATCTCACAAGTCTTCAGCGAGAAGCAAATAACATTCTCGGATGGTCTGCGAAGAAGACATTGGGCGTTGCTCAAGATCTCTATGACTCGCATAAACTTACGACCTATCCCCGAACAGATTCAAGGCACTTGCCCGAAGATATGCATGAGCAAATTGCCAAAACAATTCGACAACTCGGCGCTCAGGATCCCTACAATGTCCATTCAACACGAATTGTTGATGAGGGAATGAAAAATGCTGGAAGAAACTTTGATAATTCGAAAGTGAGTGACCACTTTGCGATAATCCCCACTGGTAAAATACCCGAAGGAAATTTGAATACGGACCATCAACGACTCTATGACCTCATCGTTCGAACATTTTTGGCTTCATGGCACCCCGAGGCGGTATGGGATGTTCAAAAGCGAACTGCAACTTTGGAAGGAGAGAAATTCTCCAAAGAAGCGAGAACAATCAAAGAAGAAGGTTGGCGAGCCGTTCGTCCAAAGAAACAGTCGCTTCCTGAGAATTGGAATGTTTTACCGAGCAATCCTTGTGATGGAACAATCGAATCTTATGAGTTCAAAGAAGAAAAATCGAAGCCGAAAGGCCGACTTAAGGAAGCCGGTTTGCTCCGATTGATGGAACATGCAGGCAAGCAAATCGACGATGAAACTCTTTCAGATGCAATGAAGGATAAAGGGTTGGGAACTCCAGCTACTCGTGCAGACACAATTGAAAAATTAGTCGACAGAGGATATATCCAACGCTCACGTGGAGGAAGCATAAGTGCAACAGCCCATGGAATTCGAATCATTGATGTTTTGAGAAAGATTCCCGTAGAATGGATCACTTCACCAGAAATGACTGGTGAAATGGAGTCATCTTTACTTCGTGTTCAACGAGGTGAAGAACCACGAGAGAATTACATGAACGCAGTGATTGAACAAACCACGGTCATGGTAGAGAAAATAAAGAATCATGACCGCTCTGAATTGTATGTCAATGAACCTTCAATCGGTGGATGCTTGAAGTGTAATGGCAAGATTATTGAAACGACCATGACATACCAATGCGAATTGAATGAAGGCCGTGACAAAGGTTGCTCTTTCGTATTCTGGAAAGATACCTCGGGGCGTTGGTTTGACCATGCCACTGCAAAGCGTCTTCTTGAAAAACGCCAACTTGAAGACCTTCATGGATTTTTCAACCGCTCAGGGGAACCTTATACTGCAACAGTAAAGTTATCCGATGAAGGAAAGGTTGAATTTGTTGGTGGTGGAGAATCTTCATCTGATGCGTCTGATGAAGAGGTATGCCCCTGTCCTGCATGTGATCATGGTACAATCCGAATTGGTCAAACAATGTATGCATGCGATCACGATGAATGTAAATTCAGAGGTGTTTCAAAGGAAATGTGCAAGAGACCAATTACGCCTGAAGAGGCTAAGAATATACTGACAAATGGAAAGTCAGGTCTTCTTGAAGATTTCATCTCAAAACGTGGCCGACCGTTTAAGGCATATCTTGTTCGAGATAACAATCGAATTAAATTTGAATTTCCTCCACGAGAAGCTGCAGCCGATGCCACGAAATTCCCCGTCGTTGGAGGCGTCGTTGCTGTATGTCCAAAAACCAAGGTCAACATTGTTGAAACTGAAACTCACTATCAACCAGAAGAAGGTTCTACAGGATGTTCAATACAAATTTTAAGAGAAATCTCGAAAAGAACCATTACACGTGAAGAGGCAAAGATTCTCATCGAAAAGCGAGAACTCGGACCCTTTGATGATTTCATCTCGAAAAAGACAAACAGAGAGTTTTCTGCAACACTCTACCTCAAGAAGAACGAATCGATCGGTTATCGTTTTGCAAAACGCTGAGAATGCCCGCTAACCTGCTCTCACAGAGCGAAGGTTGATGTTCAACGGTTTGTAGTGGTGCACCATGAAGGAGACCGATTGGGACGTCATCATCGTCGGCGCCGGCCCAACAGGCGGCCGTACTGCGACGCATCTTTCTTCACTAGGTCATCGTGTATTGATGTTGGAAGAACACTCAGAAATTGGTCGACCGTTCCAATGTGCAGGTCTTGTCACACCAAAGGCATTGCAAGAAGTTGGACTTTACGATTCTGTTTTGGAAGAGGTTGATGGGGCCCGAATTCATGGCCCATCTGGAACCCTCGTACCAGTCGGCACAGATGGGAAATTACGCACCTATGTCGTATGCAGAAAAAAATTCGACCAGGGCGTTGTTCAGCAGGCCATGGAATCGGGAACCACATTATGGCTCAATTCACAACCAGTATCTGCTGAGAGTTCTGAAGAGAATGTTTCGATTGTTATTGATAAGAATGGAGTGGAAATGAAATTGTCTACGAAATTACTGATTGGCTGCGATGGTGCGCACAGTTGGACTCGTCGATATTTCAAAATGGGAAGACCCAAAGAAATGATGATTGGATTTCAGGCAGAAGTGTTGGGCTATGAAGGCAATGAACGATGGCTCGACATGTATAGTGGCTCCGAGATCGCACCAGGGTTTTTCTCATGGGTCATTCCATCAGGTTTTGGAAGCCATAGAATTGGCGTCTGGTCCACACCTGAACGTTTGAACGGACGGAGTGTCGAACAATGTTATGATGATTTGCTCAACCATCCCCTGTGGAAAGATCGTTTCTCAAACATCAAGGAAATTGCAAGATTTTGTGGCCCGATACCCAGTGGAATGGTTCGAAAGACTGTTACGAATCGCGTCATGTTACTCGGTGATGCTGCTGGAATGGCGAAACCAACCACAGGTGGTGGTATTGGACCTGGATTCAAACAAATTAAGGGAATTTTGCAACCTCTCAGCAAGGCAATAACGAGCGATAATCTAACCGAAAAATCTCTCAAAAAAATTACTTCCAAACATTTCGCTGCAATGAAAAAAGACCAAGACAAGGCTCGTGCATTACGTAATTTACTGGTCAGTGATGTTCCAGATAAAGAATTAGAAGCACATTTTACAAATTTTGCAAAACCAGATGTTCTCGAATTAATCAATGAAATTGGCGATATTGAGAAACCCGTTCCGCTGGGTCTTGCACTGTTGAAAAAAGTTCCAGCATTCCGTAAACTTGCTCTCAAAGCGGGTACTCGGCTTATGTTTAGATAGGGTGTGATTTTATCGCAAAATTAGAATTGGAGCAGCGCATTCGCTTTCCACCTTTTGAGTCATACCGATTCAATCCATCAAAATTACCAATTTCTACTGGAAAAAATGTACTCTGTAGAGGTAAAGATAGTGAAATCATAGAAACTCTCTCAAACCATTCACCAAGCTTCCGACTCGGGAGTGAGAATGATTGGTTGGTAGAGCAACGATTCCTATTGGATGGAAAACCCTATGATGATACGGATATTGAAAGGAATGAGTTTTATTTGGAAGACAGTAAAACGCCGCGTGTCGTAAAAAAACAGCGCCGAGGATGGTATCTCACCCCGAATCCGATTCACTCAGTAGTAAGAAACTACATCTCCAAGACAGTTATTGTGTTACTCATCACGCTGGGATATCTGTTCGTTGAACCAATTTTGAGTTCTTTTGGAGTGCCGGGTATAGGAACAGGAACCATACGAATCGGTTTACTCGACTATCCAGTATTGGCAGTCATCATCGTGCCTTTGCTGTTCTCACCACTGGCATTACGAGTTGGTGCAAATCTTGCAGATTTGGTACAGCAACGTAAATTTCTCAAATCTTCACCTCAGAGACCAATCATTGAAATTCGAGAACAGCCAGTTGCAGGTCAGCCATTGAAAATCAAGGTAGAACTTCCTGAAGTTAGAGAGGAATGGAGTGATATCAAGGTCATGTGGAGAGTTGGGGTGCTCCCCCCTGCAAGAGATGCAGTCTTCAGTGCACTGGGTCGAAGAGAATCGAAACAACCACCGCCTGGACTCACAACCGAATTACCACACCATTGGGAAATTGGTCTTGATGATGGCACCGGAGGTGGAGAAGAGGCTCCTATGGAACATCACGAGGCAGAGGGAGGCCTCTTTTTACGTCCAATGCGAATTATGGAACATGGAGATGAAGCACCAATTTCTGATGAAGAGATCATTCTTCAACCACCTCAATCACAGTGGCCAGGCACAGTCTCAACGGCGATGATACGAATTCATTGGGAGATAATTGTTCATATTAAGAGAAAGAAAGACGGGCCACTTTTGTGGGTTCTGCCATTGGCAGTAAGCCACCAAAAAAACTCTATTCGCAACGAAACACTACCGACCAATGATGGTAGAACAGAATCAGATACCATTTGATTTGAGCAACACATTCAAGTCTCGGCTGAGACGTCAATTCTTCATGCAAAGGCAGACATTTGCGGCTATCCTCCTTGCCAGTCTCTTGGTCATTTCCGGTTGTCTCGGTTCAGTTGACACAGTTGAAGACGAGACAGAGGTTCCTGATTCACAGTCAAACGAAGTAAAACTCTCTGCTTCATGGGGGGTTGTTACCGATACCATAGAATTTGATGGAACTCCTGCCCAATTGTTGTTTGAGGTTGAAAGTGAAGGAGAGAACTGGGAGGTAGAAGTTCTGATTATCACACCTCAAATATCTCTCTTTTCAGACTATAATCTAGAAGATACACCTCTCGGATTTCAATTGTCCTTTGTTCCAGAAACCTTAGGCGATTACACTGTCCAGGTTGATTTCATTCCTCAAAATGATGCCGTATTCGCCGAACCGGTTCCAGAAGGACTGACACATACAGTCTCTGTAGTTCCCCCGACTGAAGATGCTCCAGTTCTCTTTGCTCCCGTTGTGCTTTCACTTGAAGAACCCTCAGTCATATGGTTTGAGGGAGAATTAGAACACAGTTCGCTTTCAACTTGTGTGGTCGAGGTCACTTCTTTTGGCGATGTGAAAACCACCACAAACTTCAACGATATTGGTGCGTGGAAAATCTTGCTCGACTTCTCTGAAACAAATGAGAATTTTGAATTAGTTACCGTTGCAGAGTGTGGCGAATATACCAGGAAAAGTGATACTGTCACAACACAAGTCTTGCTTGAAAACACTGGTGAAGACGCTGATGGCGATGGGATTTTAGATTCCAATGACCAATGTCCAAATGGCTACGGTGCGGCAGATGGATGGTCATCAACTCCTGCGAGTGACCAAGATAATGATGGTTGTCACGATCTTCAAGAGGACCTTGATGATGATAATGATGGAGTCATTGATGACTTTGATCGCTGTGGAACATCTTTTGGTTGGGTGAGTACGCCCGATGCAGACTATGATTCAGATGGATGCCATGATACGGATGACGACGAAGACGATGATAACGATGGTATACCTGATTCAGATGATGCGTGCTCATACGGATTCCTTAATTGGGCATCAAGCAGTTTTAGTGACTGGGATAGTGACGGATGTTCTGACTTGGATGAAGATTTCGACGATGACAATGATGGATTAAACGACACATCTGACGCTTGCCCAAAGGGTCTGACAAACTGGATTCGCGATGAGAATACCGACTTTGATGGCGATGGGTGTGCGGATGAATTTGAAGATGAAGATGATGATAATGATGGTGTGTTTGATGTCAATGCGACAGGTTATCCGCTTGATGAATGTCCGAAAACTCCTCTGAACGCTACTCAGGTCAATGATGTCGGGTGTTCAGCGACACAGAGAGACACCGATGCTGATGGGGTGAATGATGCGAACGATCAATGTCCTGGAACACCTGAAGGCCTGATTGTCAATGTCATTGGATGCGCTGACCTTGATGATGACGGGGTATTTGCAAATGTCGATATTTGTCCAAACTCTCCCGAAAGATGGACCATTGATGCGCAAGGATGTGCTGTTGTCCAAAACCCTGTAGCATGGAAGAGTGGAACATCTGTCACTGGGCCAATTCAAGTTGTTCCAAACTTCTCAGTACCAACGCTCGATGGAACCTTTTATTTCCAGCAAGAATGGACAGGTTACGACGTCTACTACTTTTTATTCAAATACACTGACTCGAGTGGAAATTCAAACTCGGGGACTTGGGGACAGAGTCCTGGACCCTTTCTCAGAGGGTTGCCCGACAATGTGCACGTTTTTTTCGGTTCTTTTGATTCAACCTATCATACCGACATCGTGAACAGAAAAGCAGCTGTTGAAAATGCCCTTAATCCAAGTGAAGAAGAAGACTGGGATGGAAGAATCCACTACATCGACCAACGAGCAAATACCATTTCCGGTGGACTTGGTCAAATGATTTCTAATTTCAATTCTCCATTTTACATGGGCATTGACCGATTCCAAATGGCTCGGGAAACCGGCTCACTTTACGCTTGGACAACTTCGAGTAATGACCCAAAGCATCTCATCCATGAACCGCACCAGTGGAATGCTGAATTCCCTGTGGAAATACGAAGGCAAGATTCTGCGATACATGAGGTCACTGCACTCGACTTCTACCGACATTCCGGTGGCTGGGGTGGTGGTTTTACCAGTACAACAACAGCTGCCTTCCCGAGTAACTTGACCGATTATGATACGCTTGAAGTCTACCACGAGCATGCGTGTGATGAACGTTCAAATCGACATCAGAAAAGTGATGGAACGACCGGTGGATGCCATGAATGGGATTATGAAGCAAACCTACGTATTTGCAAGAGGGATAACGCTTCTTCATGCGGCACTGAATTTATGCGATGGATTACCACGTACGGTCGAGAAGGAAAATGGCTGACCGATATTTCTCCATATCTCTTCATGTTGGACAATGATGACAATCGAACCTTCAAATATCGAGGAGCAAACAAGGGTGACCTTACTGTCACCTTTTTGTTAAGTAACTGGAACAGCGGGTTGAGAGGCCAAGATGCTGATTTTGCATTTACTGGAGGGCAATTTGATGGAACATACAACAACCTTTCAAAATATACTCGAGACCTCAACTTTACCGTTCCATCATGGGCAGACAAGGTCGAAATTGTGGCAACGATTACAGGACATGGTTTTGGCCAAGACAATGCAAATTGTGCCGAGTTTTGTGATCACCAACACCACTACTACCTGAATGGATTTACCACGTATGAGTGGCATCCCATTGTCTCTTCAAGTGAAGGATGCGAAAATGAAGTACAAAATGGCGTAGTTGCCAATCAATTTGGTTCCTGGCCATTTGGTCGAGCAGGCTGGTGCGCCGGTCAAGACGTCAAACAGTGGACCTATGACATCACAAGTTGGAGCGACATGAATGGCGGAGTTAACCATCTCACTTATCGTGGTCTTATGAATGGACAAGAGTATGTTCCTTCTGATGGAATCGGTAATGGTCAAAGAAATATTCACGCAGAAATCTGGGTCGTTTACTACAACGCCACAACATGAACTCAGAGAGTTTAAGATTGAACTGGCGGAGGGGAGGCAAGGCCTTCAAGAGGCGCTCCTTTCAAAGGCGTGTCAAGGAACACATAGTCACTGTCTCGTCGTTGAGGTGTAAATCCAGCTCGTAAAATTACATCCTGAAGTTCACGTTCAGATGCTTGGAATTTGGTTGTACCAGATGCTGAGACTACGTTTTCTTCCATCATCGTTGAACCGACATCATTTGCACCGCCAAACAAGGCGAGTTGTGCAGTCTTAATGCCCATTGTTGGCCATGAGGATTGTATATTTGGTATGCTGTCGAGAAATAATCTTGATACTGCTACGTGACGAAGGTATTCGGATGAACCAGATCCTAACTCAACCTTGTTTTGACCACGATTCCTTCGTCCAAAACTATTGACTTCAAGTTGAACAGGCCATGCAATGAAAGATGTAAATCCAATCGAATGGTTCTCAAGTGATCGATCTTGCAATTCTCGGATTCGCCGCATGTGTTCAACTCTTTGTGCGAAAGACTCGCCAAAGCCAATGACATTTGTTGCACTGGTCGTGAGACCAAGAGACTGAGCCTCTTCCATTACACGCAGCCAATTCAGCGGTGAACCTTTCTTGGGAGAGACATCTTTGCGTACATCTTCGACAAGCATTTCAGCACCACCACCTGGCAAGCCATGCATTCCAGCGTCTTTGAGTCGCTTGAGAACTTCAAGTGTCGTCAATTGACTCACTTCGGCAATACCCTCTATCTCAATTGGACTAAAACAGTCGATGTCGATGGTTGGGTGGCGGATGCAAAGTTCTCGAATTAAATCTTCATACCACTCAAAATCTAATTCTGGATTAACACCACCTTGCATGAGAATACGAACTCCTTCAATACTTTCCAGTTCACGAATGCGTTCTGAGATTTCATCGGTCGTTTGCGTGTAGGTCTCATCGTGACCGGGTGGACGGTAAAAAGAACAAAATTGACAGTTAATTGTGCATACATTGGTGTAATTGATATTTCTATCAATAAGGTAGGTGACTTTCTTTGCTCCATGCATAGCATTTCGCCGCTTATGGGCGGCATTCATGAGCTGATGGAGTGGAGCATTGGTATACAATTCAATTGCTTCGAGTTCAGAAAGTCGAAACTCAAGCGACCTATCAGCCTGCCACGAGGCTTGACGCTCAAGGATAGATGACCAATCCATTGTGACACCTCAGAATGCTTTTCCAGTTATTGCTTCGATTTCCTCAATTGTCTTTGGACAAGCAGAAGTGAGAACATCAGGTTCACCCGAAGTGACAAGGACATCATCTTCAATTCGAATACCGATGTTCGCATAGCGCTCAGGGCATTCGACATCAGGACGCCATGCACCGAAATACAGACCGGGTTCAACAGTTAAACACATTCCTTCTTCAAGAAGACGTGGTTCACCATTTGGTTTGTAAATTCCAACATCATGGACATCCAGTCCAATCCAGTGGCTGGTATTGTGCATGTACCATTTGCGAAGATCGCCGGTTTCAGGATCGAGAGCCTGTTCAAGGCTTTGTTCAATAATTCCCAATTTGATTAATCCTTCAGCGAGAACTTTTCGAGCAGCCTCATGAGGTGCGGTATAGGGCTGACCAACACGACAACAATCAATTGCAGCCATTTGAGAATCCAATACTACTTGATAAATCTCTTTTTGAGCTTCCGTAAATTTACCGTTAATCGGCCATGAACGTGTAATATCAGCAGCATAGCCTCTAAATTCTGCACCGGCGTCAATGAGAATGACTTCACCATCTTCGCAGACATCGTCATTCACCTTGTAGTGAAGAATCGTAGCGTTATCACCACATCCAACAATCGATGGATAGGCCCAACCAGAAGTGCCTGCATAGACAAAGAATCCTTCAATGGTTGATTGGAATTGATATTCCATACGACCCGGTTTCGAATGACGCATGGCTGCAATGTGGGCATAACTACTGACATCAGAAGCAAAGCGCATCTGCTCAATTTCTGCATGAGATTTTCGCAGGCGAAGTTCAGCGATGCGAGCACTTGGGTCTTCGAGAGAAACTGGCCCAGTTCCAAAGTGTTGCCTTGCCCGATCCCTTCTATCAATAGCAAGACGAATCAATTCATCAACCTCGTTTCGAACTCCAGTTCGCATGAGGACGCGATGTGATTGATCAACGTAAGAAGAGAGAACTTCATGCATGTCATCGATTGAATGGGCTTCATCGATAGCCCAATTGGCGAGTGCACCCTCAACTCCTGGTCGTCGACCTTCCCAGATTTCTTTGAGCGTATCCTTGGGTTGAACAAACAGAGTTGAAATCCATGAACCCTCAACACAACGGAGTGTAAAGACTGCTTCAGGTTCAATCCATCCAGCAAAATAGAGCATGTCACTCATCGTTCTGTATGGATAATGAACATCATTCGAATGTGTAGCCTCTTCAGGAGCACAGAGAATCAAAAGGTCATCAGGCCGCAACTGTGAGGTAAGGCGGACTTGTCGAGCCCTGAACTCATCCATAGAAATAGCATCTGGTTGAGGGCCAATGTGACGCATCGCTGCTTCGTTCATGATGATGCCAAGTGTTCTACAGTATTCAATAATTGCATTGGAATCAATACAAAAACCATTGCTTAGGACGGCTTATCATCAGATAAATCACCACTCGAAACCCACTTTGGAACAACGGTTTGTCGTGATTTTTTACGAGCAGAAGAAACAAGTAAGCCAATGGTGAGAAGCACGAAGATGAACAAAGTACCCGAGACCAAGAGTGTTTTCGAGCTCACTTCAGAAGAGTCAACATCATCATTAATTTGAACTTGGAAAGTAAGTTCACTGGTTTCACCATTATCATCAGCCACAATCAAAACAACATCATATAGACCAGGTTTCGTAAAGTCAGAGGCGAGGAGTGTTGTTTTCCCAGTAACGAATGTATTGCCGTTCACATACCAAGTATGAATCAAGCCTGCTTCATCATTCAGAGTGTCTGAACTTTTGCTGCTGTTGAGCGTCCAATTTTCTCCCGCAGTAAGAGAAACTGTTGCTCCATTCCCAACCACAAAGGAATCCAATTCAACAATGGCAACAGGAGCGATATTATCAACATTAAATTCTACAGATGAATGAGATAACCAACCAGCGGTATCACGTACCAAAAGTTCTACAGACCAAATGCCTGGAATTTGTGGATTTAGCGTAATGAGAGATTCTGAAATCTGTTCACTGGGCAGAAGTGCACGGCGTGATTCATCTGGAAGGACCAGCGTCCATGTGAGAATATTCTGACCCCCAACATAACCGTCGTCGACAGAAGCGGAAAATGAGATTGAAGTGCCTTCTCCCACAATGAGGGATTGTGGCTGCGAGGCAGTACTAACACCTTCGTTCACTGCATCGCTTGCATCACACGACAATGTAGTTTCGGGAAGGTTTTGATCCATTAGCACCATGAAATGTTCAGTGTTTGACGACCTTAACAGTGCATCGGAAAGGGTGATATTGAACAGCCAAAAGCCATCGAGCAAATCAACACCAGTGCGGTCGAGTTCCAGCAGAATTTGTTCATCACCGACGCTGGTGTTAAAGTTGAAGAAATCGACCATTTCAGTAAGGCATAAACCGTTTGGTGCAGGACATATGCGTAGCTTGACAAATGATTCTTGATTGACAATTTGTGGCATAACGACTGGTATTTCGAGAGCAAGATTTGATTGAGAAAGGTGGAACAATGGTTTTTCATTCAGAAAACCATTCATTGTTGAAGAAAATGGAAGGATGTGAGGAATGTGATGAAGTTGACCCAAGTAAACAATTCTTGAGATGATGGGAGGGTGTTCGGTCGATGAATCAACTATATGGATGAGGCATGTGCAATCGTACGCAGACACATTGACTTCTATCTCCCAATCCCATATGCTTTCAGCAACAGCAGTAACACTGGTTAATTTACCAGATTCCAATGGAGGAGCACCCCTATCAAGCGATAAAAGAACCCAGTTAAAGTCAGTAAGTGAAACGGTTGAACTGCCATTGAGATAGAGCAAATCATCGAACACTTCTCCATGCTCTTGCGAGAGTGTGAATCCGAGTAAGTCATCATGAGGAGAGGATGCAGTTACTGAAGATGTAAGTAAAACTGGAGCAATGATTGAAAAAACCAGCATCAAAATGCAGCGTTTACTCCCCCCCATGTCATCAACTCTGCAACTACCAAACATCAATGTTCGGCCAATATGTGCGGTTGTATCAGCAACTTACTGAGCAAATGGATCGCACAATTCCCCTTGTCCTGGGAAACTGGTCGGATTTCTTGGGTTCGTGTCCCACTTGAATTCACAGTAGTTAACGTGACCATCGCCATCGGTATCGATCATGCGGTCAGCAGGGTCATCAGGGTCGAACTGGAAGTGGAATTCCCAGCCAGTAGCCATTCCATCATCGTCATGGTCTTGATAATAGACTTCTGGGCCATCATTCCAGCCATCGCCGTCTGTATCGTTGGTAATTGGATTTGTTCCATTCTCTTTCTCTTCAAAATTGGTATAATTTTCGAGGTTGTCATAGAACTTTTTCCCATCTGGGGTATCTGGGTCAATGTTACAATCGGAATTGGTCGTATCATTGTATCCGGAACAATACTTCTTGATGAGTCCAGTACGGTTCAAGCCATCTTGGTCAGGGTCTTCTTCACCATCCATGATACCATCAAGGTCACTGTCAGGCATTGACGGGTCCATAACACCACGAGCACCATATGCATCGATAGAACCATTGTCGACAAGCCCACTCTCAAGTGCAAGACCTGAATAGTAAACTTCCCAACCATCAGGGAGGTTGTCGCCGTCAGTATCGTCATCAACTGGATTTGTATTCCATTTGTCTGGTGCTTCAGCCCCGTTAGCGAGAGAATCATTATCGATATCAAAGGTGTCATCCTTAAGTGAATCGAGTGACGGGTCCAGCGCCCAACGTCCGTTACAATTACAGAAGTCGTTCAATGGAACCACAAACCCAGTAAGGTTCATTTCTGCAACGCTAAATTTCTTCTCATTCACGAAACCACCGAGGTTGTTTTGCCAAACATAGCCACCTGCTTCCATCGAACAGTCATTGTTTTGAGATGAAACACAGCCAGGGCGTTGCCATGAAGAGGTTGCAACCCAAAGGCTGTGAGAATTGGTATTGTCTTCAGCGGATTTCACTTGCATTTCCCAACCATCAAGCATTCCATCAGAATCTGTATCGTTCAGTAAGGGATTGGTCGGGTTTTGGAACGGCCGAGGTACGAAGAGAACTTCGTTTCCATCAACCAAGCTGTCGTTATCTGTATCGGAGTTATTGGCATGCGTGAGGAAATTATCCTTACCAGCAATAACCTCTTCACCATCTTCGAGTCCGTCGTTATCTGTATCAAACATACATGGACTGGTGAAGTAAGCAACACCCTCCCAAGAATAGCCAGTTAAAGCCTCAATTTGGTCAAGTTCGCCATCACCATCAGTATCTGGGTTCGAAGCATTCGAACCACCGGCACAGGTATTTGCAAACTCATCATAATCAGAAAGACCATCTTCATCGGTATCAAATAATCCAGGGTCTGAAGTGACCCACGTTTTGATGACACCATTGTTAACAACTAAGATTTCCCAACCCATTACTTCAATTCCGTCCAACAACCCATCGCCGTCGGTATCAGGATTCAGAGGGTCGGTCGAACGGCCATCAATGATACCGTCACCGTCTCGATCTCGAGCATTGTATTCCATCAAATTCGTGAATTGTTCTTCCGGCTCAACAACTTCCATCCATTTGAACAATCTTGATTCAACCGCTTGTCCAACTGCGACATTGATTTGGTAAACATAACCAGAAACTGGGGCAAGCATTGCAATGGTTTGCTTTTGACCACCTGCGAGAGTGATTTGTCCACGAGCAACAGTAGCGTTCGCTTCAACCCACTGATCTTTGATGACGTCGACGCCAATTACAATTGTTGTAGAGTCTAATGTGCTGTAGAATACGCCACCATCACCATCGACATCCCATCCATCATGGTCAGGGTCAAGGTTACCGTTCGCACCGTCACGAGGGTGGAGCCCATTGGTTGATTCCCAACCGTCTGGCATACCATCGATATCGGTATCAAGACGCCATGGAGAGGTGAAATTCGTTGGGCCGAAAATATTCGCAACTTGATATTCTTCGAAATTGTTGAGGCCATCTTCATCCCAATCGCCGTAGCCGTCAGAAGCATTGGCAGGATTCAAAACCATAGATGCATCGTTTTGGGGATGGTCATTCACGTTCGAATAACAAAATTCGAATCCATCTGGCATACCATCGCCATCAGTGTCCCAATCCGATGGACCGTTGAGAAGGCCATCATTATCCATGTCCATCAAGAACCAAGAATTATCGACGCCGGCAAATGGTGATGCTCGGACGATTGGGTCGAGGAGAGGAACATTACAGTTTTCTCCAACACCGGTGAAAAGTGTTGCAGTCAAGTTACCGATTTCGACGATGTCATCGAGTAAATCCATGTCGGAGTCACGTGCGGTAGGATCGGTTCCATATGTTTCTTCAAGGAAATTAGGAAGACCGTCTTCATCGGTGTCAAGGACCATGTCACAAGAGTAGGAGCCCATTGCATTCGCTAGACTGTCCCATGAAGGGAGAGCATCATCAGAGTCGTAAAAAGTCGTCAAAGTATCAATCATGGCTTGGTCAAGTAAGAGACAATCCCAATTTCCGTTGAGTGGATTAAACAAAGTGACTTCGCCACCAGGAGTTTGAACAGTTTGAGTATACATCGATTCCCAACGGTCGTTAAGTCCATCATTATCTGTATCTGAGCGTTGAGGGTCGGTACCGAGTTCTTGCTCAGCTTGGTTTGTAAGTCCATCATTATCGGGGTCACCATTCGGACCTTGTTCAGGGTCTGGCCACGAATCAGTTTCGTTTTCGATACTTGCATCATCGGTTTCCTCAGCCTGAGATGGGTCGTTGAGGAGGTCTTCCGATTCACCATTATCGAGTGGATTAAGACCATGGGCAACTTCCCAACCATCGCTCATTCCATCAAAATCTGTATCGGCTAACTCAGGGTCAGTTCCGTATTGAGTTGATTCGAGTAAGTCAGAAAGGCCATCACCATCGGTGTCTGTAGCAGCACTGATCGAAGTTCCGGAACCAATCAAATCCTCTTCGGCAGCACTTTCGAAACCACCAACCGATTCGCTTGTTTGGAAGTACCCTGAAAATCCTACAAAGAGGGAGCCAAAAATCAGCGTTGAGATGATTGCAGCATAGGCCATTTGGTTGTGACTAAGAGACATTTTGAACACCGTGCACATCTGTGCAAAATTAGCGACTTGGTGTTTCGGTTATAGACCTTAACTCTCAATGTGTTCTCTCTCAAATCGATTTGAATCAAAATTGAGGCGGTATATCTCACTCTGCATAGTCTAAAAACGATGTAATTTGAAACGACCAATTTTCATTCTTTGAGGCCATTTTCACCCTTGCCTTCCGACCTATTCCACGTTGCCAAAATGCTATCAAATATCCGAGAGTTAGTGGCAAAAGTGCTGAAGGGCGGAGTTCAAATTCAACGCCTCCTTGTTCATCAAGTGCACGAATGCTAGCAAACGACCCAAAACCGAAAGGAACCATATATGCTTCAACGAGTTGACTCCAACTTTTCAAATTTTGAATGTAAATTGGTCGTTCACTTTGAGACACCATGTCATTCATTGCAAGAGAGGAAAGAACAAGACTGAGCGCATGCGAAGAATTGAATTCCTCTGGAAACTCCCAAGCATCTAACACATCTGAAGGCAGTTGAAGACCTTGCATGTTTACAGACTCAAACAACCTTTGCAAAACACCGATTGGTAAGAGAAAACAGTGCTCACCGGAATGTGACCAACCATACTCATTCAGCTGCAAATCAAGAGCAAGCCCCTTGTTTTGTTGAGGTAGAGAATCAATTGGTTTTGAATCCCAATGAAACTGAGGTGGCGGTGGAGCAACGGATATTGAGCGAGGATCATCACTGGTTTCGAGTTGAATTTGAACATTCGAGACTTGCCTCCATTGGACTTTGAATCGATGAGACTTCAAAGTTTCAAGAGTTGCGAGAGCAAATCCACTACATACAGGTGCAAGTAGGTGAGAAAGAACTGTATTTTTCGAAAGAGAATACTGCCCCCAACCCATGTTTTGCCAACGTTGAGTCAAAAGAGCGTTCACTTTGAGTTTCTTCATGAACCAGCCAACATCGAAAAGTGATGACTCATTCAAAAAATACTCCTCTTGATCTGTTGCTGCATTCATTAACTTTCGTCCGAGCGGCACACCTGCATGCGTTTCAAAAGCAAGCCACCAGCGCTGGAAATCACTCACTTTCCAAACTGTATTGAGAATTCCTCGTGAGTCACGAACGGAGCCATCATTGAAACAGGTAAATTCTTTCTGAAGCGCTTCAAAGAGTTTCGTTGAAGATGGTGGGCTGTCTTCGTTGGTCATTTTTCTCTCTCAAAAGGGGTAGCCGTTCGCATTCTCTTCATTGAAGCAATAACGAATCGTTTGGAAATTAGACTTGAGTTGAGCAACATCTTTCTGAACAGACTTAGGGTCTTCAGAGTGAAGCAGAACTCGCGCATACAATTTTGCAACCTCTTGCATTTCCAGTGTTCCCATTCCTACACGAGTCAATTCTTGCACGCCGAGTCGAAGACCAGATGGAGTCATCGCTTTTGTATCGCCTGGAAGCATGTTCATATTGGTAATTATTCCAGCCTCTTCAAGCAACAACGCAGCTTTTGCACCTGCGCCTGAATCGGTATCACCATGACGTGTGAGTACTTGGTGTGATTCAGTGTAATTTCGAGACTCTGCAAGAACATCAAAACCTTCAGCAGCCATTGCCGAACCAAATTCTTGGGCATTGGCAACAATATCATGCGCATATGCAGTACCATATTCTTCAAACTCAGCCAAAGCGACTACTTTTCCAGCGACGTGGTGAAGGTGATATGAAGAACAAACTCCAGGGAAAATCGCAGTATTCAACTTACGTTGGAATGTCGGGTCTTCACTCGATGAAAGTAAGAAACCACCCTGTGGCCCCGGGAATGTTTTGTGTGATGAACCGGTCATGAGGTCTGCACCTTCACGCAATGGATCTTGAAAGCATCCACCAGCAATCAAGCCCAATACATGGGCTCCATCATACATGACCGAAGCACCGACTTCATGGGCAGCGTCCGCAATTTCGCGAAGTGGAGTTGGGAACAAGAAAACCGATTGGCCAACAAGTGCAACCTTTGGTTCAAGTTCACGAATCAGCGCACAAGCACCATCAACATCGGGTTCCATTCGTTCTTCATCCCAAGGATAAGTTGACAAATCAAGATCACGAAGTCCAACAGCACCCATTCGAGCGTGAGAGATATGCCCCCCATCAGCGGTTGACACAGCGGTGATTTGATCTCCTGGCTTGGCCAATGCTTTGAGTGCGGCTATGTTCGAAACGGTTCCTGAAGTTGATTGAATATTCGCAAATGGAGCATTGAATACCTTTTGAGCCAACTCAATTCCAAGACTTTCGATGGTGTCAAAATCATTACAACCTTGATAATATCGCTTACCTGGTAGACCTTCTGCATATCTGCCATGAAGGTCACTTGAAACTATTTTTTGAACCATTGGCGATACGATATTCTCAGAAGCAATCATACCTAACCCGTTGCGATACAAATCACCACTTGCTGCAGTTGCATCTAATACCGCTTGAGCATTTGAAAGAGTTGACTGACTCGGAGACCAAGTTCCACGTTCGCGCTGCATAAACACTGTTTGTGAAGTCGGTCTTTGAACTCATTGATGGCAAACAATGGGTCAGTTAAATGAAAGGAAATCATCATCGTCATCGTTTGTAGCATCTCGAAGAGTAGACGGACGAACATTTGGACCTGGAATCTTACTTCCGACGTTAACTGTTGACGATGGCCCTGGATGTCGCCTTGAACGTTCAGAAATTCGCGTGTTGGTAGGAATACCTCGTCGGTCCAGGTTAATTTCTGAAACAGGTCGGTTTTTGGCTTTGTTCGAACCAACTCGTGAGGATTGTTTACCAGTTTTCTTCTGTATGTATTGTGGTCGGCCTCGGTAAGCAACAGCACCGATAAGTCGTTCAAGTGCAGGAACATCAGCGCCATCTTCCTTCGGACGCTTTAACCACCAACCTTCACCGAGTGGTTGTAGTCGAGGAGGGCGAGACTTTGACATCGCTTTTGATTGACGCTTTAATCGGGCTTTGACTGACTTTTCAGAATCTCGTGGAAGGCGTTCAGTCATCCATCCAGGCATGCCAACATCGAGCACAACTCCATTGACGGTGACCAACATTCCAGAGAGTAACAGGTGTGTGCCAACAGGAATATTTTCCCTTTCAGGCTGAACTTTGAATCTCTTCATACGTTTTGAATATGCAATCAATGCCTTTTGATCACGATGACGAATAACGCGTTGCTGTTGGCGATTGAAACGCTTGCTACCAAATTGAACCATGAACAGAGTAAGAACCACTAAAACTCCTTGGCCTTGGCCGACTTCTTGCGATACATAAATTCCGAGAACAATCCATGTAGGAATGAGAACAAGAAGATGGAATATAGTATTTAGAATACTTGCGCGATAAATTGGTGGCATACCCCTACGTGTGGCCTCATGTGATGCAATCAGAATGTTCGCATTAATCGCCTCATCTGTTCCACCACGCACCATGAGACCTGCAATTGCATTGACTGGTGCGGAATTAATCCATTTCCTCATTTTCTTACCTTTACCAACAGCAAGAGAAACTTCCATTTCTTCTTCATCGACAACTTGGCCGAGAATACTGCTCAATGCGAGCACCCGAGGGTCTTGTGGGTCACTTTCTTTGAGTTCTGTTAAAATTGAACGTGCGCTGTGCCAATCCCCTTTATCGATGAGACAGAGTGATGCAGCAATTCGTGGGCGAACTCCAGTTGGCTCATCCCGAATTAATTTCAGTGAGAGTTCGAGCGCATCGTCATGTTTTCTTTGAGCACGCATGAGCGAAATCATCGAAAGTTGGGCAACTCTTGTCAATCGATCGTTGTGTATAGAGTCATCATTCGGAGAAGGTTGCCAACCACGTAACATTCTCATCAAACCTTGAAGGTGGTCGATGCAGGAATTATTTTCCCAATCCCAAAAGTCATCGTCAGTGACCATGCCTTGCCAAGGGTCCAGCCATTCACAAACGAATGCTAAGAGTTCCGGCTCATCATAGCCTTCAGGCTGTTGTAATCCATGAAGTGCTTCACGTGCAGCATCTAATCTTCTTGAGGCCATATATCCCACTGCGACAATCATTCGTGCAACGTCGTCTTCCCCACCTGCCTGAGCAAGTACTTTACGGGCTTCTTCTATTGCCTTAGGCCACAAACCACGAAGTGCGAGTTCCCACATGTGAGCGCGAGCTTTTTCATGACGGACAAGGGCAGAATCGCCCTCTATTGAACGACGTTGGAATTGAATGAGTCCATCGAGGTCTTCTCGAATTGCAGCCTCATCAACCAACTCACGCATCCAATCGCCTCCAGCGAACTTAACTGCACCTTCACGGCGTTCATCAGGGTTCAAGTCAAAACGAAGTTTGAGCAATGGAGAATACCGAATAATAGAAAGAAGCCAGGTGAATAAAAATACAGCCTGTCCGAAAGCGATGAACATCCACGTTGTCAATAATCGATTACCCTCGTCGAATCCGTTACGTTCGAGCACGTCTGTGTAAGGCATGAGGTCTCCAAATTCTTTGTAGCAAACCAAAACCAGAAGAAGGACTGTGTAGCCTGAAAATCCTGCAAACGCAAAGGTGAGTTGCCGAGTTTGTGCTTTCACTTCAGTTCGAATTTCTCGGGGTGAATCAAGCGTCACGCCAAAGAGGCCTCCGAATGTTTGCCCTCCTAGGATAAGGTTGCGAGTTAGTTCAAATATGAACGCAAGACCAACAATAGCAATGTTCAGAGAAAGATAGAGAGACAAGAACTGAGGAAGTGCCTTGATAAATTGCCAATGGAAGAGTAACTCGGAAATAATGTCGATTCTTTGGTAAATAGAATGGCCGATGATTCCACCGAAATTGAGAACCTCTTCGGCATTAGCGGGCTTGTTGAATAAGACATAAAACACTGTGACAATTCCATTTAATGCAGTCAATGGCATCGTAATCAAGAACAAAACAAGAACCAGTGAAAACAATCGATTAAGGAATCGTGGTTTATCGGGGTCTATCGGGTTTGGTTTCCCGTTCGAAGTCCGCCACTTGTTAATGATGAGCATGTTCCAAGAAGCACCCATAATACGACCATAGGCCATAATTGTGGGTGACATGAAGGTCAACATTCCAGCTGCAAGCCATACAGGCGAAAGAGTGTTTTGTGGACTACTCTGAATACCATACAACAAGGTGGCAATCGTAGCACCGATGAGCAAAGAAATAGTTATGATTCTTCGAACAAAGCCTGTTATTCTGTTCCGCTTTGATTTATTGTTGCCCTTACCAAGGATTTGTGCGTTCAATGTTTCCCATGGGGAAATGAGAACGGGTATTAGAATGAGAATACCTGCAAGAAGCAGACTTGCTTCAAAGTAGACTTCAGGGTCGAATAATAACTCCATTATGAGAATGAGAACACCGGTCATTCCCATCATGTAAAGACCGATTCCGTAACCTACTGCGCCTTGTTTGAGGAGGATCCGGGCATCTGAAACACTCCCAGTAATTTTGTGAACTTCATAGAGGTCATCATCAATTTCAAATGCAACCTGGAGATTGGCAAGTTGATTCGGAATGAATATTCTCCAAACCGGGATTGCAATAGCGAACGCAATCAATATTGGTACGAAAGAATCAAAGGTGAATTGATTGAAATCTGCAACTTGATTTGCGGATGCTGGCTGGACGAAAAAAAAGGCCATCAAAGAAGACCAAATCAATACACGGAGCCTTAGACCCGTCTTGCCCATGAATTACTCGGTATCACTCTAAGTCATCAAAGCATCGACGACATAATTCATTCTCTTCACCGATGGCGGAGCAAAAAAGATTCAATTCGATTGAATGCTTCATTAAGAACATCAATATTCGGCAAATAGACGATTCGGAAATGGCCCTTACCCAAAGTTGGAGAAAAACCACTACCGTGAACGACCAAAACATGCTCTTCATGCAACAAATCAAGAACAAATTGTTTGTCATCATTCGCCCACTTCGGATCTGTTAATCGAACAAACATGTAGAATGCGCCACCTGAAGATTGGACTTCAAGACCTTCGATTTGTGAAATTCTTTCGACACATACATCACGTTGTGCCAAAACTTTGTCCGAATATACATCCATCCATGAACGATCAGATTCAAGCCCCGCTAGATATCCAAGTTGAGCAGGTGTTGAAGCACACAAACGTGAACGAAGCATTCGCTCAATTCCATCACGGACATTCAACAATCGAGCAGTCGGATCATGAATTGCCATATATCCGATTCGCCATCCTGGTGCATAGTAGACTTTTGAGACTCCGTTCAAGGAAAAAACTGGAACGTCTTTTGAAAGACTTGCCACACTTTTTTGTAATCCTGTAAAATCAAGTCCGTCATAGATTTCGTCTGCAACAATCATGCAGTTCGGCCATTTTCGAGCTATGCTGAGGAGTTTGGTTATGTCTTCTTCACCCGCAACACTCCCACATGGATTGTTCGGATTAATCAAGACAAGAAGACGGACTGAGGAATCCATCTTTGATTCAATATCTTCAAGATCCAGTTTCCATCCATCATCGGGTTTCAATTTGTATTCAATAGTTTGAGCGCCATACATTTGTGGATAGGCCATGTAAGGTGGATAATGTGGACCAGGGGCCAAGACTGTGTCACCTTCGGAGAGAACTGAGGCAAAAAGAATCTGTAATGCTTCGGTTACTCCATGGCAAACATAGATGTCTGAACTCTGTGCATCCCACCCCTTTCGACGTTCGTCCTTCGCAATCGCTTCACGAAGTTCTGGCAGTCCATAGGATGGAGAATACCCATTGCGACCATCTTGCAGTGCCTTGACATATGCATCAACCATATGCGTTGGAGTAGGCAAACCGGGGTATGCAATGGGGTCTCCAATATTGAGTTTGAGAATCTCATGACCTTGTTGCTCAAGTGCTGTTGCAGGAACAACGACATCACGAATTGCGTACTCGATGCTCGATGCTCGAGCAGCGACTGGAATCTGTTCTGTTGACATTCTAACACGCTCCCATAATCCTGATGTGTTTGAAATTACTCATAGGTCTTTACGAGAAAGACCGCCCATTGCTAAAACAGTATCAAAATGCTGTTCATCAACGGGTTGAACAGACAGACGTTGACCTTTACGAACCAACAGCATGTCTTCACATGCAGGATTGTTGCGGACGTCTTCCAATGGTACGATGTTCGTGAATGCTGTGACTGCTTCGATATCGACCATCATCCAACGTGGATTCTCAGGTGTTGCTTTCGGGTCAAAATATTTCGAAGTAGAGTCTTGCGCAGTGTGGTCTGGATAGCCCTCTTTGCAAACACGTGCCACGCCAACAACATGAGGGGGTTTGAAGTTTGAATGATAAAAGAGAACAAAATCACCCATTTTCATATCGTCACGCATCATGTTTCTTGCCTGATAATTACGAACGCCGTCCCAATGGGTTGAGCCATCTGCTACAAGCTGCTCAAACGGATAGACATGGGGTTCAGATTTCATCAGCCAATAGTTGACCATGCAACTCCCACTGCAAGGGGCTTCTTTGTATTGTTGTTTACCAAGCATCAACCACATCATCGACTAATGCTGCATCCAATACATCGACATCGAGTTTCTTTTTCTCGCCAAGACCAAGGCGACGAGCCATTGCAGAACGTCCACCAACTGCACCTAATCCCGCCTTTTCCATGGTAACGAAAATTGCCGGCAACAAAATCAATGCACTTGCTGCTGCAACCCAAAGCAAGATCAGGATGACGGTGATGAACGGCGATATCGCTATGATTGGTATTTGGTAAGCAGTAAACATACCTAAACTGGTGACGACTGCTGCCTCAAACAGCGACATACCCGTGCCAATTGCAGCGGTTCGTATGGCATCAAGGCCGCCACCCAATTCGCGTATACGGTTGGATATGTGGATAGAAAAGTCTACACCGACTCCCACCAAAATTGAACCAATCATTACCGTGACTAATGACAAATCTACGTCCATTCTCCACATCACAAGCCACTGTAAAGCGACAGTTGCAATGACCGGTGAAGTGGTCAAAAGTGAATATTTGATATCTTTGAATACAATGGCCAAGGTGATAAGTGTTAGAACAACTGCGAAGCCGAGAGAAGTCCATTGTGAGCCGACAATTAATTCATTGACTTCTATTGTGGTAGGAGCAACACCCGTCAGTTTCGTAGCATAATCACCTGGCTCAGTGCCGCTGAAAGTATCCGTAAGTTGGTCAATTGTTTCCACACTCGAACTGGTATCAGCAACAGGGAGGTATGGCATATCAACTAAAATCAAACTCCGGTCATAATTTTCACTGATAAAAATACCACGAGTTTCATCGGTAATTGAAGAATAAAAGACGTTCAAAAGGAAAACTTCAGACTGTCTCGATGCAGGTAGACCGTAGGCATCTGGCGAGGTTAACAAATCCCAGAATGATGCACCACCCGACACCGAACTATCCAGAAGAACTCCAGCAGTATCTTTGATGTCTTGTGGTAAGAGCGGCAGGCCTTGAACAAATTCACTGCATCCTGGGCAATCAATCGTAGGGGCGATACCAGATGATTTCATCAAGAACACAATGGAGACTGCAGAAGTATCAGGAACGTCGTTTAACAACCCTTCAAGCGTATCGATTTGACGTAAGTTTTCCGCAGGATCTTGCTGCGAAACTTCAATCGAGGTATCTCCGGTGAGGTTCGCTTGAACCAAGACCATTCCGAGTTGCCCTGAATTGAAATCGTTACTGTATACTTTCATACCCTCAACCGATGGCTCATCGAATGGCGCCATCTCTAACATGTCGATGTTTTCTTTGACATTTGCTTGCCCATACGTAGCAGAAACAAGAATGAGAATGGCGAAAAAGGCGATGACACCACGATTGTATTTCATCGGAACGTCGACAATTTTAACGAAGGCTTTCAGAGGTGGGTGCTTTGGTTTTCTCAAATCCAACAAAAGGGTAAGATTCGGAACCATAAACATCGTTAGAATATAGACGACCACGATACCGCCAGAAAGCGCTATTCCGACTGTTTGAATCGGTGCCATCGGCGTAAAAACAAGCGATACAAAGCCAATGACGGTTGTGACAGCCGACAAAAAGACCGCTTTTCCAGTCGAGGAAAGTGCGCCACGTATTTTCTCCTTTTTCGTACCCCCCTCTTCGGCATAACGGTTGGTAATGTGTAAACCGTACGATACGCCAAGTGCCAATAAAATCGGCCCGACAATAATAACCGTCATCGTCACTTCATAATCCAGCCAACCAATAATACCTAATGTCCAGAATACGGCACATAACGTCGGAAGACCCGAAATAATCACCACTTTCAAACCTTGCAAAGGACGAATCCCGGTGAGTCCCGTCTGCAACACATCACAGTGAAACACAAACAGACCAATGGCAACCAGGACAATGGCAAGAGGGAAAATATCCCAGAACATATCGAAAGTTCGCTCAGTAACTGCGTTCGTAATAGGGACTGGCCCGGTTAATGTCATGT
Source organism: Euryarchaeota archaeon TMED99 (assembly GCA_002170315.2). Classification (GTDB taxonomy): domain Archaea; phylum Thermoplasmatota; class Poseidoniia; order Poseidoniales; family Poseidoniaceae; genus MGIIa-L1. The sequence goes on along the minus strand of NHFA02000032.1, from coordinate 98 downwards.
TGAGGCCGAACGCTTTTACTCCACGTTCAAGTTGTTCAGTCGTGAGATCATTGACCTCGCCCCATATGCACAGACCTGCATCGGCATCTGGTTGACCG
>NHFA02000031.1 GCA_002170315.2 Euryarchaeota archaeon TMED99 | reverse complement strand
CAGCTGCTGCTGAAGGGAAAATGGAAATTCCGTGGCAATACTTTGCAGCGCTCCTTCCCGTTCGGAGCGTTGGTGTTCACGGCGATGTGCGCGCCTATGGAGAAACAATTGTTGTACGCGCTGTTCAATCAATGGATGGAATGTCTGCACGATACTCTGAGATTCCTCACTCAATCTTGCAAAAGATCAGTACACGCATCACAAATACTGTGAAAGGTGCGGTAAATCGTGTTGTTTACGATATTACTCACAAACCCCCAGGCACGATTGAATGGGAATAGTATGAACCGACTCACCCTGGTGATTTTACATTCAAATTTAGAATTGAGGATGGCACGTAGGTTTTGTTGTAAACGCCGATTGAGGGGTTCGAACCCTCGACCTTGGGATTAACAGTCCCACGCTCCACCAGCTAAGCTAAATCGGCAAAGTGGGCGAATAGCCTCACCTTTATGACGACTTCTATCAAGCCAACTAGGTGATGGTGGTAATGAGCCGTTGAAAATCACCCGATGTTTGGTCAATAATTTTCAAACAATCTCGAAGACGATTGAGGTGTTCAGAGCTCAACTCAAGGTCATGATGTATCGAAATCCAAGGTTCATCTTTCTGTATAGAGTGGTTTTTTGCAGTTTCAAGAACATATCCAATGCCGTGATTAATCGAATCGCTCATGGTAAAGCGTCCTGCACCGAGTTCTCTTGCCACTTCAGCCAAAATCATGGCATCAATGGATTCCACATACCCCGACTTTGGCGAGTGAAGTGTGGTGATTTTCTTTGATTGAGGCAAGATGTTTTCAGGATGAATTGCGAGTTCTTCAGCGACCGACCTTCGCGTGCCTTGCTGAACGCACATTTCAGTGAAAATGCGTAATGCTTCGCCGTTTTCGAGAACCTCATGAATCATGTTCATGCCTTGCTCAAGCGTTACAGAGTCTCCGATCAATGCGAGTAATTGTCCTCCTTGGAGTGCAACTAAGTTCCGAGTGTCTTGAGAGCCTTCTCCTTGCAGGACTCGAATGCTGCCTAGAACTTCCAATGCATTACCTATATGGCTGCCAATTGGCTCATTCATATCTGTTATTTGTGCAACAGTATCGATTCCCAAACCCTTCGCAGTTCCAACCATTGACTCAGCAAGAGCGATGGCGTCTTTTTCGGTTTTCATGAACGCTGCATGTCCGCATTTCACATCCAAAACCAGAGCATTCAAACCTTCTGCCGCTTTTTTAGAAACGATTGATGCAGTGATGAGAGGGATGCTATCAACGGTATTCGTTACATCACGAATCGCATAAAGCAAACCGTCAGCAGGTGCAATAGCGTCGTTTTGAGCAGCGATACAACATCCAACTTTTTCAACCGCATCTTCCATTTGCTTTGGAGTAAGATTGCAATTGAAGCCAGGTATGGACTCAAGTTTGTCAATCGTTCCTCCAGTATGCCCCAATCCNCNTCCAGCAAGCATAGGAACTCGCAGACCGCAAGCTGCAAGAGCAGGAGCGAGAATNAACGACATCTTGTCACCAACCCCGCCCGTACTGTGTTTATCAACTACATTTGCCAAGCCTTGCCATTCAAGAACTGCTCCCGAATTCATCATGCCTTGAGTGAGTGCGGTTGTCTCTGCTACCGAGATGCCGTGCGTATGTACGCACCGCAGCCAAGTTTCAATTTCATCGACTGGAAACGTGTGTTGTGCAACGCCTTCAATGAACAATGCCAAATCTGACATGTCCATGGGTTCATGGTTACGAATAGATGCGCATAAGCGTTCAATGAGGTCACTGCTCATTTGTTCACCCTTCATCTTCTGCTAATCCAATTTCCACCAAGCGTTGATGCAAATACGCACCTGCAGTTATCGATTGGAACAGAGGCTTNCCACCNGTCATNTCGACAAACTCTTGGCGAGGTGTGAGGTCAATTTCATTACGTGGATGGACGAACATGGGCATTGAAAAACGGCGCACATTCGAGTTGCTTGGATTGACGACACGGTGAGTTGTAGATTTGAACAATCCATTGGTGAGATTTTGGAGCATGTCTCCGGAATCGACAATGATATGGCGTGCATCGCCTTGCACTTTGATCCAACTCCCGTCATGGTCCNTGACTTCAAGTCCGTCTGCGGTAGCAGTCACAAGTAAGGTGATGAAATTGATATCTTCATGTGCAGCAGAACGAACAGCACCTTCTGGGACGTCGTTTCCAAGTGGAGGATAGTGAATTATTCTCATAATTGTATTACCGTCTTCGGACATCGAACTGAGCCAATTTTTGTCTTTGCCAAGATAGAGACTGCACGAGTGTAAAAGGCTTTGAGACAAAGATTCCATTTGATTGAACAGACCATCAATAACGGGCTTAAATTCTGGAGCATGGCCGTCAGGCCAAACATTCGCAACATAAGTTGGCACGTTACCGGTTGTCGGATGGCTGCGTCCGCTCTGCCAAAATTCCTTCAAATCNGGAGCAGGGTTATTTTTGGCATGTTCAACTCCGAATGCTGTGTATCCTCGTTGGTGAGCGATGTGTGGTTGCAAGTATGATTTTTTGACGCTCTCGTCCAGTGAGAAAAACACATCACCTTGCTCGTAAGCTTGTTCAATTGAATCCANAGGGATTCCATGATTTTCGAGAGCAAAAAAACCGATGTCCTTGAGTGAATCGCCTANGGCCTGAATGAACTTTCCTTGACGNGTTGCATCACCACTGGTGTAATCGGAAAAGTCCACTACAGGGATGCTTCGCATCATTCCACCCCTCAGTCGATGTTACTGCGGACTTTGGCAAGAAGTCGGAGCATTTCGATGTATATCCAAACAATGGTAACCAATAATCCGAATGCACCCCACCATTCACCAACTTTTGGTGAGCGTTGTTGAATTCCTTTTTCGATGAAATCAAAATTGATGATGAGAAGGAATGCGGCAACTGCTAAGATTACGAGAGTTACCAAAATCCCAATGGGGCCGGATGAATGAAGAAAAGGCACATCAAAATTNCCAGGTAGGAAAAANAAAACGATCGAGACCAAATACAGCATCATGATACCTCCTGCAAGTGTGAATATAATCTTCTTGAACATTGGAGTCGCCTTGATGATTCTTGTTGCATACAATCCATACATCGTACCCGTAATACAAACAGTGCCAAGAGCGGCTTGGAAGACAATATCCTTCATACNNCGATTCAAACATGAGNGATAAACCACCGATTAATAACCCTTCAAAAACCGNATAGGTNATCATNAGNNTAGCAGGGTTTTCNGGGCGCTTAAACATGAGAATCATGTAGGTGATGAATCCACCACCAAAACCAATTCCAGTTCCCACAATGAGAATATTCATATCGACAGTTATGCCGATAGCAATTAACATAATGGCCGTAAAGACCATTGTTCCAAAAAGGATTCCAATTTTTTGCATTGTGCCTTCATAGGACATGGTTTCATATCCACTGATATTGTTCCAAAAGCGGTTTGAGAGGACGGGGTTACTTGATGAGTATGCCATAGCAATCACANTGAGCAATATACGGTACCTTGTCAATCTTGTGATGCTCAAGAGTGTTCATCGACTTGTTCTTGATAGTAGCTCGCCAATTGGTCTATGCTCCATCCTTGGTCGAGATAGGACTGTATTGTCGCTTCTGGCCAGCCAGGACATCGNGCAAGATCNTCNGCAGAGAGTCCAGTCGATGCCGCCTCTGCACCGCTNCCATCCAAAACTGGCATTTCCCAATTCTCTGCATCAATCTCNCCATTGGCAAGGGCGTCGAGATTTTCGCTTTCCAATGTAATCAAATCTTTTATTTCTTCACCTTCTGTTTCAATATTTCGTAGAATAAGGTATGCTCCACCCGCTAAGGCAATACCTCCAAGCATGAAGAAAAGCATCATTCCTGTTCCGAAGTTCGAACTCGTGTCCGCACTTGGCTTGGAATTAGAATTTCTTTGTTCAGTCGAACAGCCATTCAAGTCAACTGGGATGTTTGGAGTCGTGTTCGGGCAAAGGTCGTCTCGATTGATGACCATGTCTCCATCATCATCCAATGAGCCGTTGTCAACAACCGTTTGGTCATCATCCACAAGGATTCCACCAAGGTCGCATCCAAGTGCTTCGGATTCATTGACACCGTCTCCATCCGCATCTGCAAGTGTCAATGCATCAGTTGGAGATACATCATCAATCGATGAATCCACCGCTGTTGATTGTGCCCATGATACTTCAACTGCATCAGGTATACAGTCGCCATCAGTATCTGCATTCGTTGCATGGCTACCAAAGACATACTCGACTTCGTTGGTCAAGCCGTCTCCATCTGCATCGTGTTCACCTTCAAGCAGATTGAGATTGCCAAGGGTGCGAGTTGTTCGGTTGAGTCCATTTGCCACTTCCCAATANTCNGGNAGNCCNTCGTTNTCNGTNTCNGTGACNTTATCGGTTCGAANCCAATCNCTNTGCCATCCNGCNAGGAANGGNGCGGNNACTTCNGNACTGCTGAGAATAAGNCCCATTTCGCGNTTNCGNGTNGGNGCNGAATCNCCCCANTTNATNGAAGANATGAGNACNTGNTCNNNATCAANAATNACACCTTTNTTGTGCANTTTGGATACTTCATCGTCTTCGCTCATGACCACTGCACTGATGTCATAGCCGAGCGTTGTATTCCATTCTTCATTGAAGGTATCAACCACTTCTTGGATGTCCTTGTCGAGGTATGCGCCGTTCAAAATCAGTCGAATACGGACATCATTTTGTGCGGCATTTTCCAATGCCGTGACAATCGGATTGTCTCCCCAACCCCAACTCCACTCAACATCAAAATACTGAAGAGATAACAGAATTTCTTCATCGGCTTGCTCAATCATCCATACTAAACCGTCCACACATGTATCTGGACAGGTAATCAATCGACCAGATACATCGGCTGTAATCGGTTCAGCGAGCGTTCCGTTAGCCACCGATTTGAGAGAATCCATCGTCCAGTCCGAAGGTCCAGAGCCCGGGTTTACTTGGGTGATGTATGTTCGACTTTCCGATTCATCATATGCGAGTTGTTCCATTACTTTGTGAGCCAGTTCTGTGTTATCGACAATAACGCCCCACTCGGAATTTCCACGTTCATCGGGTGCAGGTTGCGAAGAACTCTTCCAGTTACCTGAACCAATCCACACACTTTCATTGTCTTTCACAGCCACTTTACTGTGGATGTATGTGTAAGGTTCATCGCTTTGACCACCGAACCAAAGTGTGTTGATTCCAGCGGTCGCGAGATAATTTGCCGTACCAAGTTGGTTATTCTTGTCGTAATTATTCCACCAGTATTCTGCATGGTTGAGGACAACAGTAACGTGAACTCCACGGTTGTGTGCTTCGATGAGTGATTGAACCAGATTTGGCTGTTCAATTTGATAGAGATGGACATGCAGTGATTCATCTGCATCATCGATCCATGCAAGCAAGTCCACTAAACCATCTTGAGGGCCGATGAGTGGTGTAACGACGCTTGAACCCGAGAAAAGAGTTGGACCACAGAATGTGCTACCGCCTAAGCGCCCCCATCGGTGTTGCCAATCCACTGCTAAGTCAGAATCTGGCAGATTGCCACATCCATCTCCTCGGTGGTAGACAAGAAGTGGAATACTCGAAACTGGTTCGACCAAACTTATTCCGCTCCATCCTTGAACTTCAACAGGACCGTTTCCATAGGCGACAGTATCTGCAAGAACACCCGCAGGTGTGATGATCTGAAGGGTCGCGCCTGAATCAGGAAGCGTGAATCCAGATGTTGACAGAGCCGAATCAAAGGCAACTATTGTTCCATCTTCATACACGGATAGGCCACTTGCATCAGATGCAAGAATCACTGAACCGTTGGAGGGTATCGCAACTTCTGTGAACGAATAATCCGTTGCTTCATTGGCAGAATTGATGAGTGTTAATGTCCATCCGTTCATGTAAGCAAGGCTGTCACCAATGTTGGTAATTTCGATGAATTCGGTATTGCTTGAAATGTCAGTCGAACCTTCCGGCATAAAGCGACTGAGGACGATGTCTTGTGCTTCTGCAAACAGACTTTCATCTGGCTCTTCAGCACCTGGTGTCGGCCACAAGAGTAACTCCCAACCATCCGTTTCAGTCTCTCCAGGCCCCATGGTTTGGCAATCGCTGACAATGTTCCACTGTGCAGTTTGAACAAGGACTCCATCGGGGTCGGAGAGTTGAATTTGGTCACCTAAACCAGAAATGATGTCGTTTTCCATAAGCAATACAGCGCGTTCTTGTGGAGCAAGAATCATCGAGTCATCACTTGTATTCCACATTGAATTGGTTCTGAAGAATCTTCGGTCTCCGTCATTTGAATCCAATCTCCAGCGGCTCAGGTTAAGGTCTTCAGTGCCGGTATTCATAACTTCAACCCAATCCTCAACCGGTTCGATTGAATCATCATTGCAATAGGCCAAAATTTCGGTCATTACAAGATCGTGTGACCCTGAATAGGCAGGCCATACAGGATTTATTTGTCCAGGTGTTGCCCATGCAGATTGCACCCAATCGCTGGTGTTTGACGCACCGTCNCCCATTGGTCCAGCTCCAGCATGAGTGCTGGTTGCTGGAATGAGCGATTCACCTTCAACAGTCGAAGTCCACGACATTGAGTCGACCATGTCGCCATTCCCATCAATCAATACAATCGTATCAGGAGTTGTGTGCTTGAGGTAGAAACTGGTGGTTCCGTTGAGTGCAATAAGGGCAACTTCCCCTGGTTGGATGATGGATGTTGATTGTAAGGGCATGTTGAATTGATGGAGAGTCAATGAACGGCTGTTTGAAGATTGTAATTTCCATCCTCCAACATCTAAGGCAGAGGTTCCATTATTGTAAATCTCAAGCCACTCGCCCAAAGGCCATTGTTGCGAATCACTGCCAACAGCATCAGGGAACACTTCGGTAAAGNTCACGAGNCCCGTTGAAGGAGTTTCAACTGGGTCTGGCTGTCCAGGTGTCATCCANGTTGAAGGAACCCAAGGGTCCGCATCATTTTCTGCAGGTATCAGNGATATATTTTGACCATAGTCAGTCACATACCACGCGGTGTCTACAACCATTCCAGTTGCATCCCGAAGCATGAGTTGGTTGTAATAATTCCACAATTCAGTATCTCCACTAAACTGAACCAGTCTTCGTTCATCAGCATCGATGGAGGTCGAACCTTGAGTTTGGTTAAACACCAACGANCCCGGGTCTAGGTATGTGACATTGCCCATNCCGTCAATGATTGACCAACCGGTCAAATCGACAGTAGAGGNGCCGGTATTGAACAATTCAATCCATTCACCATCCGGGAAAGCCATTCCATCTGAACTGCTGTTNGACAAAAGTTCAGAAAANACGACATCAGATGGAGTCGTAGCAATGAGNGCAAAATCTAGAGGATTACTGGCATTCGGTGTTGGATAGGCTGCATAGCCCCAGTANTGAGATGATGAACTTTCGACCAGTGAAAAACCAGCCTCTGTATCTGTCCATGAAACTTGCTGAGCCTTTGTTCCGTTAGGCCAGAACAATGACAATGTTTCAACACCATTGTTCAAGACTCCAGAGGTTCCTGAACCGTTGACCGCCACAATACGTGTTTCACCAGCTAAGATTGTCATCGAACTCGCATCTGCTGTATATCCTACCAAGTGGTCAGCATCGAAATCAAGCACATTTCCTGCAGCATCTTGAAGAGACCAACCCGTTAAATCCATTGTGTCCATTCCTGAATTGAAGACTTCAACCCATTCGCCACCTGGCCATGATTCATTGTCGTAGGACGGCCAAGGGTTTGACATCACTTCATTGATGACTAAATCGGATGGATATACGGTCGGCCCTCCGGTCGAACCACCGGAATTGATCGCACCGGGAGTTGGTCCATTAGTAGCAACCCAGTCGTTCGTGGCGCTGAAACTATCTTCTTCGAGGCTTGAGCCAGAAGGTGCACCAGATGAAGAAAAAGTCCATGTTGCTTGGTCAAGTTGCACTCCACTCGAATCGTAGAGAGAAATAATATCGTTGGTGTTGGCGAGGTAGAACACTGAGTTTGAGACGCCGTTACGAGCGATGACCATGTATTCATCCGGTTCAATTTCCCAGCTTGCCGAATCTGCCGCATCATAGTCAACTATTGATGTCGAATTAAAATAAAGTGTCTTTGAAGCCTTATTCGTTAGGTACCAATCTCGAACATCGACGGTCGAATTGCCAGCATTATGAATTTCCATCCACTCGCCACCTGGCCATGCCGCATCATCATAGCCATTGGGGTTCGGCAATGCTTCATTGAGGCAAATATCTCCTGAGCAAGCTATTGAACGGCCTGATGTGTTTGTCACTTCCGAAGTGTCTCCAAGCGATGATACNNCAAGAGGCACTGAAGTCGAAAGCACCATGAGNGTTGCGAGGCAGAGGGAGCGAATGACGGCATTCATNGTATCACCAACATGCTATGGATTCGGTCTAAGGGCATATCACTTTCCCTATGNCATTCCGAAGAAATGGTTNGAGCATTCAGAGGAATCCCGCATTNTCAACGAGGTTTTTGAACAGTAAGTAGGTGATTGGAACTAAGATAACACCCATTGCGTGGCTGCGTCGAATTCCTAATCGGGGAGGGAGCAGCCCAAGCATTGTTCCCACGATCATAACAGCCAGGCCGATGAATCCGGTACTCACAAAGACCAGTGAAGCCACGAATATGATGACGCTCATAATCATCTGCTGAAGCGGTATTGCAGCGTGTAGTCTGAGCATCCCCTTTCCGACATACCGCATAATTGGCATCGACAGTAAACCTGCTGCCAAAGTAATGGCCAACAATCGAATGAAGTCTGCAGTTGGTTCAAGGGTACTCCATGTGTCGACTGGATACATTGCTTTGAGAGCTAATGTTGCACCTGAACGTGAACGGCCGATGATGTAGAGGAATCCAAGAACACAGACAGTAACTGATGTATTGACTGCGGATAGGATGGCAATGATTTCCAAATCTTGCTTTGTTTGTGGGCCTTCAACTCCTTCATCTGCTTCTGCCTTGGCAATTTCAAGTAATTCGTCGTCAGATAATTCAGTTAATCGTCGGGTTTCCCAATCCATCCCAAAGCCTTGCTTTCCTTGTAATTTAGCAGCGACGTTTCGGCCACCCATCACCAAAACTGTGGCTTGTGAGGCAGTCATTCCGGGAAGAACGCCCATTGAAGCACCGGCGACACCGGACCAAAAGCACGGAACGATTAGCGGTCGAGCCGGAGGTAAATCCCAATTCTCTTTTTGTGGAGGAAGGTGAGAGGTTGTGGCGTAGATATCAAGCAGATTGGCAATTCCAAACAGGCCCGCTAAACTGGGTAGCAGTAGACTTGCTCCAGGCATATCAAGAGGCGAGCGAGCAGGTAGCGAATGCGGGCCAATAATGGTCCATCCGAATAAACCGGTTAACAAGAAAAAGGCAGTTGCTGAGAAGAATCCAGCCAATCGAGAATCCGTTCCAAATCGGCCGCCTGTTGTCTTTTGCAACCACATTGGCCAATCGAGTCGAGTCGTTTCAGTTGCTAGCAAGAGCAAAGAAATTGTCAGTAAAATGAAGGGCAGCATCGTCCGTAAATCTTCATACCATCCAAGTTCAGGTCCGAAAGCAATACGTGCAACGATGATTAATGGAAGTGACAAGAAGAGGCCCAACTGAGACCCTCGAGCTGACCAAGCAACACCGCGTGCAGCGTTTCCTGAAAGCAGCATTCTGTGTCCGGGGAGTAATGAGAGCGCTTGGTCTGCATCCGGTGCCCCCATTAACGCTGAAGGGATATAATTCAGAAATGTATGAACGGTACTTGTTGAAACAATAATTCCAGCTACTGCAGAAAGTGGTATTCCTAAACTAAACAGCGCAGGTGCTAATGCAAGAAGAATGAGAGCGACATTGTTGACGTGGAAACCTGGAATGATTCCTGTGAGTGTTCCCATGCCTACTCCGAAAAACAAGGCTGCAAACATCCAGCCCAGTTCATACATGTAAGCATCAAACATAAGTTCACCTCAGGAGTTTTCGTTATTCGGTCCGGTTCCGTTTTCCATTTCTTCCCGGTCGTTGATTCCGTCTCCATCAGAATCTTCAGTATTGGAATTGAAACCAGTTGCGTCTTCAAAACTGTCTGCTAGGCGGTCTCCATCTGCATCCAAAGCATCAGCCTCGTCCAGTGAGAACACCAAGGATAAATCTGTAGGATGTTCGATTTGTCGGAGTCGGCCACTCCATGTGAGCGATTGATTTTCATGAAGTGAGTCGGTACCTATGGCGTTGAGTCGGACATTGAGTTTGATTGATTGCTCTGAACCTGGGCGCTCAAGATACCATCCGTCGTCATGCATCGCCGCTTTCCCATCGATGAGAACGAATTTATTTTGAGAATAACCCCATTGTGTTGCTCCAGCATCCCAAAGAAGAGGTTGAGGTGCCGCAGGCTCTCCGACCAGTTGGTAGGTATCGACCATGAGTCGCATCATCATTTTTTCATCATCCCATGAAACGGTTACATTTGCAACAATTCCTTGTCCTGCTTCAATCCATTCGGTTCGTGTGGAGGGGAATGTCATCGCAACACGAGTTTGGCCAAACGTGTAGGTTTGACTATCGACAAAATAGCCTTCAGTATCCAGTGGTTCAAAGGAATACTGCATGAACGTACTGAGCGTGTAGATTTTATTCGGATCCATCAGCATGGAAGCAGGATTCGCAGAAAGCATTGCCTGCATCGACATAGCCGACATTGGGTCAATGAGATTTGTTCCATTTCCGTTGTTCGCATCGATGCACCACATGCTTCGACCATCGTTCCACATTAAGCGACCTGTGGCCTCGTATGTAGAGCCGTTGTATCCCTCTGAGATGGCATTGGAGGCATCCTCATCCGTTGGAAGAATACAAATCTCATTGCCGTTTGGTCCTGAAAGAGTCCATTGACCGTTCGTAATTGTGACTTGACCTGCCATAGATACTAAACTTCCAGACTCATAACTCCATGTCGATTCTCCAGCCCATTCAAGCATCTTGACTTGGGGTGAATGGCTTCTGTCGAGAAGAATTGTTGGCCCCTGAGTCATCAGTGCCCATCTCAAACTTGTTTCTTGGTAAGCAATCATGCCAGTCACTTCAATTTTTGAATCCGCTTCAATCCATACTCGTGGTGATGATTGAATGAGAAGTTGCATCTGGTGGGCTTCGTCGCTAATGTATGCGCTTGTAAAAGTTGCATCTGGATTTACAGATTCACTGATGAATCCGTTTACAGTGACGATTTCTCCAACATAGTCTTCGGGTGCAATTGCAAGGTCAGTAAGCGTAACCCGTTGAAGTTCTGGTAAATCTTCCGGTTCCCAATATAACGCGCCTGAACCCGTTGCCTGCATGTAGAAGCGTCCGTTATAATCAACGACATCACCCATGACAGTAACATTCGTTCCAATGGGTGGGATTTCACCGGTTGAATACCAGCGAACTTGAATCACACCTGTGTCGTCTTCAATGACCAAATCGACACGGTCTTCTCCGTTTCCATAACGGTCTTCAATCCAAGAGATGACTTCTCCTTCTACCAAAACGACTTCATTTTTGTATTGAATCAAATCTTCGACTTCTACTATTTGTGGTTCTCGAACCATCGCATACCAATTTAATGTAGCAACGAGGAATACAGAGAGGGCAAACATGACCCATAATTTCTGTCCTCGTGTAGCTGGATTGTCATCCGTTATTTTTAGCATAATGTCCTTGAGAGCATCCGCCATAGTTGCTTCACATAACCCCCGTGCTTAGGCATTGCCATCCATCATTCCGTCTTTGAGATTGATATTTCTAAAGATTCTGGGCGTGCGGGGCCTTTTTAATGGAAAAGTAGACCGCTTGATGGGGATGGCCATGCGTGACCGTGTGATTCGTGATGAGATTCACAAGGACATTTTTGTTCCTGCCAACCATGCAAAGATTATCGATACGCGTGAATTTCAACGCCTTCGATTGATTCAACAACTTTCTACATGTGAGTATGTTTTTCCAGCGGCAAACCATAACCGTTTTTCACATTCCCTTGGAGCCTATCATTTGGCAGGTACCCTCGTCTCTTCGCTCAATGAAGTTCAGCCAGGTTTGGTTTCAGAGGGAGATAGTGAACTGATACAGTTAGCGGCATTACTCCATGATATTGGCCATCCTCCGTTTTCTCACCTCTTGGAGACTCCAGAAGTGTTTGCAACCTATCACTCTCACGAGCATTGGGGTCGAGTGTTATTGGAATCCGAAGACACAGAAATTGGCAAAGCCCTTCTCGAAGTTCTTGGTTCAAAGCGTCGTAATCGTTTGTTCGCTCTCCTCGATGGACAAGCCGAGCACGAAGGTGTTTCAATTCCACCATTCATGAAAGAGATTGTTGCCAGTCAATTAGATGTTGACCGCATGGATTACATGGTTCGAGATCAAGCCAATACCGGTGCTCAAATCGGTGGTTTCGATATCGCTCGGGTCATTCGTGCCTTACGGGTGAACAAAGAAGGACATTTCATCGTTAAATCGTGGGGTCTCCCTGCCATTGAAGCCTACCTTGTTACCCGTTACCACATGTATCATCAAGTGTATTTTCACAAAGTCAACATGCTTACTCAAAAGTACCTTGTTCGGATGCTTGCTCGAGCCCGTATTCTCGCCCAGGAAGGTACGCTCAAACTTTCAGGGCCACTCGAGAATATGTTGCTCAATACTTCTTTGAACGCGAAAGGATATGCTTCCCTGAATGATGCTCATATCCGTGTGGCTTTGCCTGAATGGGCAGAACATCAAGACAATGTCCTGTCTCATTATGCAATGCGTTTACTGTCTCGAAGGGACTTCCACAAGTCGTTGAGGATTGAAGGTTTAACAACTGAAATGGTGGATGTTGTCCTGCCAAGACTCGAACCTCTTGTGGAAGCAGCAGGTTACAATCCTACAATTGACATCATTACCGCTCGAATTTCCAAACGTGGCTACATGCCGTATGAGCAAGGAATTTTGATTGAAGATGGCAGAGACGCAGCGGATCACTCGCCTCTTGTACGCTCACTGACTCAACCGAATGAACGGGCCTTGATTTTCGTACCGGATGCAATCCGAGATGAACTTGAAATTAGCGTTCGCGAATGGGTAAAACCGTCACAGTCCTCGCTTGCACAGTTTGAATGATGCAGAGGTAAGTTCATGGCTTGCGCCTATTCCCTTGGCGTAGGGGCCCGTAGCTTAGTTGGTTGGAGCACCCGGCTCATAACCGGGGGGTCAGGGGTTCAAGTCCCTTCGGGCCCACTTTTAATTTGAGGTCCACGTAGGCGATTTTTAGAACCACTATGGCGCAACGGTTATGAGGGTCTCATCACTGGGGTAGACTACTAGGTGACCTGTATGTTGAAGCGCTCTCTGTTCTTACTCGGCCTTTACCTCTGTTCTGTATTGCTTGTTGCTGTTCCTGCGGCTGCACAGACGCCAACTGCGGCTATTTCTCTTTCATGTGCTCCAATTTCAATTAACATTGAAGTTAAGCCAGGTTCGACATACAACGGTTTCACGACCTGTACTGCGAACAACCCTACGACCTACCAAGAGAAAATCAGTATCCTGGTGACCAGTGACGGATTAGCGACGGCGGCCCCTGGTGACATGTATATCGGTGGTAACTCAGAAGTTGATTTCCAAATTTCGGTCCGTGCTACACCTTACATGGTCATGCAAAGTAGAACTCTCTCGGTTTCTGCAACGGTGCAAGAGATTAACTCATTGCCGCCGATTAATACTGCTTCATCCCAAAACAACATGATTGTCAACATCATGCAATACTCATTGGTTCAAGTTGAAGCTGTCGAACCATTCGTTCAATTGATGCCAAAGAAGGACAAGAACTTCGAATTCAAGGTCTACAATCTCGGTAATCAAATCGACTTCATGAAAGTAGGAATTACAGAAACCAGTCGAGAGAATCTCGAAGAAGCTGGTTTCACGATTAACCTCCCTGCTGTTAAGGTCCAAATCGATGCAATCCCAACCGCAACTAAGGTCCGTGTCATGGCCCGAACGCCAAAGACTCAAGGATGGAGCGATGCTTACCACGTTCTCGACTTCTTCGCAGAATCAGAGTTCGCTTGTAACAACGGTGGATGTATTCGTGAATCTCAAATGATTACCGTCTACGTTCGTGGTGTTTATCTGCCAGGTTTTGAAGTCGTTCCAGCCATCTCAATGATTGCCCTTGCAGCAGCAGCAGCAGGTCGCCGATTCGCAGAAGATCGTGAAGAGGAAGAAGGCGATGTCTGGTATGAATCAGCCCCTGGACTGTAACGGCGCCCGTTACAGCCCTCGCGAACAGTGCAGTAATTGACTCATTCAAGGGTCGCTTTGATAATCCCCCTCACCAAACGCCGTGATAACAGGGATTACTATGGGTGGATTACTTGACAAGGCCAATGCTTCAAAAACCGAGACTGACGATGCTAAAGAAGTAAAAGCAAAAGTCTCCAAAGCAGAAGAAGTAACGGTAAAAGTCACGAAAGTTACTGATTCCGTATCAATGCCCAAGGGTGAAACTTTCTTTACGACTGCGAACCCAATAGGCCTTGGATTGGCTGGGCTTGGATTTATCTTGATGTGGTTTTTAGATAACTACTGGTTTGAAGACATCACGGGACCAATACCATTCGGTCTTGTCGTCATAGGTATTATGGCAGGTTCATTTTATCTGGTATGGAATTCAATTGACCGTCAAAAAACCGTCGTTCTCGCAGTTGCCTATTTGTTGTTGACCAGCGTTCCCTATCTTGCAGGGCTTGAACTTGGAAGCAGCCCTGGAGTATCAGAGATAAGTGTGAATGAAGATTCAAATGAACTCTCATTTGTTGTCCGAGGTTCCTTTTCTTCGGCATCTGCAGAAATTCTATTCGATGGTGAATCTGTTTGGTCTGAAACAAAAGACATGAGTAATGACCGAAGTAAATTCACAGTCCCCCTCGCTACAATTTTCATGGGTAATTCTCAAGATCACCTCTTGAGTACGGTCGAGACATATTCGATTCGTGTAGCCTCAAATAGTGGCGATTCTACTACTGTTGATATTTCCCCTACGCTAATCAATCGTGAAGTTGAGGATGCAGCTGCGAAATTGATTATGCGCACTGAAACTACAGAGGATGGCGACCAACTTGTCATCGGCGTCACCGTTGAGGCGTTGGTTGGAATGTTTTCCAGTTCTGCTGCTGCAAGCGACGGTGGGGAGCATGATATGACCAGCACCAATCAAAAACGCTTGCCAATTTCATCAGACTACACGATTCAATTGAAGATTCTCCAAGACGGTACGCAAACGTATGAATCTGCCATTATACAGGTTGACGGAGTTGCAGCAACATGGGATCCTGTATCAAATGATTTAGCGAACTTTGGCAGTACAAATGGCTGGTTAGCAATGCCAGGAAATACAATGGATGAAAATGGACTGTATGAGTTCATAGAAAGAGATGAATTTTTCGAGGATGATGGTTGCTATAATTTCCAAATTATCGTCACAAATCAGTTCTATTCGACTATGAATGATGCATCACCGGGAACCGGTGTAGTCGTGAGTGACAATGCGTGGCAACTTGACTTTGATTCTGAAGAAGCAAACTCGCCAATGGAAACGTGCACACCTTGAAGCGTCAGTTTTCATCGACTTCATCGAACTCTGGGACATCTCCATAGTTCCTACTCGTGGCTGCTTTTCTTGCGACAAGGGCACTTCCCAATACGATGAGTAAGACGAGAATCCCATAGACGATGAGTGGCTGGTCTTCAGTCTCTTCACCGATGAACCAACCGACTTCTTGTGAATTTCCTCCTTCAACATTCGTGATGTCTTCAGCGATTGGAATCAATATGTTTGGGATTAATGTTCTGCAGTTGAGGATTTGAGCACCATCCGTGTTTGCCCACCAAGAGACTGGCAATTCCTTTTCTTCACTGGGTTCTAAAGTAGTCGTGAGAGCAGTAGTTTCGGTAAGGTTGTCTCCGACATAGCACCAGATGTTGACGGTCGCTGATGCTTCACCAGTATTTCGCACAGTAACCATGGCGCCAATTTTCTTGTTGACTTCTGCAGTTGTGTCTTCAGCATCAATGGATACAACTTCGATGTAAGGCAAAGGGACGTTGATGACAGCTGTAGGCGTATGTGGTGCAGGGACTGTTGTGGTAAACTCGCCCCAGCCTGAACTCAGTGTTAGCGTCAATTCCCCTTGTTCAGTATGGTAGACACCGTTTTGGTCAACCCACTCGACAATTCTTTTCCATTCACTACCACCGATGTCAATAATTCCGTTTGAATCGGTGATGTCATCTCGCATAGAACTGCCATAACCAATTCCTGTTTGGTGAACCGTAATATTGGCTGCATTCGTTTGGATTTGGCGTTGAGAAAGCAAACGAATCCAACCATCGGTATATCCGCCAGTGCCTTGGTTGTCAGTATAGGTGATTTGTGCAAGGTCGTGAACAATGATATCTTCATCGGTTCGGCTACCAAGGATTTCACTTGAGTTCACCACAATGTTTGAGCCGTCACTGACGTGAATAGGAGCACTTCCAATGATTGAACTTGATTGGATGTCACACATGTGTGCACATGTGAGGTCGGCACCGTAAATTGTAGCCCCACCGAGGAGTAATGTTCCAAAAACTTCGAGACTGAAAGAGGCGCTGTTCCATTTCAAACTGCCATTGGTTTGGTTAATCTCATTGGCAAGAAGAAGAGGTGATCCTCCACTTCCGGAATGAAGTGCTTGAATCGACACAATCTGTATTTCAAAAGCGTAATAGATATAGAAATCTGCCAACAAATCGGTTCCGTTGAGCGACACATCGATGAATACGTGGTCACTTCCAGCAGCATCGCTGGTCTGTTCGCCGATGGTCATATTGAACATGGCAGAATCTGGAATCGTTTGGTCAAAGTTAACTCTCAATTGCCCAGTTTCGGCTAAATCTCCAAAGTTCAGATGAAGTTGCGTGTTGTTCATAACGGCAAGTCCAGAGTCTAATTCTTCGCCAATAAGGGAGCCGGATAAGGAAAGGGTAGAGTTTTCCTGCACGGTAATGGCATTGTTTGTTGCAAGGGTAACATCGCCTTCAATGGTCAATGTCGCACCGTCTTCGATAACGATGTTACCATTCATGGCATGGTTCCCCGTCCAAGTTTCATCAGCATTGATGAGAATTGTAGTGCCATCGGTTGGCGGTTCAGCATGGACCCCGGCAATTGAGCTCAAAGAGGTGAAAAGCAACAAGAGGGTGAAGCAGAGAGCGGTTCGCATGTGTGTGCGTAGTAAACCCACATTATAGGCTTCTCTCCGGATTAGTAGGGCACGTCTTTCCAACCAATTTTGTATCCGAAGACATTGAATGAACGGTGCAAAACTGGCGTAAAAAGGACCAATGCTAACATTGGCAATCGCAATTCAGAATCAGCGAGAATTGATGTTCCCAAGAAAAGTTGCCCTGCTAAAAATACCATGATCGCAAAAGGCAGGGTGTCCAACAGCGGAGCCTTTGAAGAAACATCTCCTTCACGCTTGAGTCCACGTCGACGCTTGACAAAAGAACCTGTGCTGTCACCTACAAGGCAAAAGAAGCCAAGGAAACTTCCGAGTATGAATGCGGTGAGCATTTCTCCTCCAATTGCAAACCATGCTCCATCTGATCCTTGCAGTGGGTGGGCAAAAATTCCATTTTCATCAAGAGCGACACTTGAATCCGGTACATCTCCAAGAGATGCCACAAGAACCATACACAGTAATCCAGAAGTCAGTGAACCGCCGATAAGCCCATTCCACGTTTTACCGTCTCCAAGAATACGCTTTCCATCACTGAGTGTTCTTCCACCATCTATTGGCCAGGGGCCATATCCAGTTTTCGGTAGCCACTTACCCCACATCATGGCAAACGTATTTGCCAAAAACCCAGGTAAATAGAGCCAAAGTGTCAGTAAACAGAGTCCTAGGAAATTCATTGCATTCACCAAAGGCTTACTCCCTTACATCGTGGCTTAAGAGACGGTCTTTGAAGCATCCCCTCAGAAACGACGCAAGATTGCAAACTGTCTGAATGCAGACGCGATGGGATTATGTGATGGCGTCATCCCAAGCAGACTATGGCAGGGAAGGTGGTACTCGTCGTAGGTGGAGGTGGACGTGAACACGCTCTTTGTATGGAGTTGAAGCATTCTCCACATGTTTCAGAACTCCATTGTTCACCAGGAAACGCAGGAACCTCCCGGTTAGCAACAAATCATTCAATCTCTGCGACGGACATCGAGGGACTGCTGAGTCTTGCACAAAGGATTGATGCTGATTTGGTTGTTGCTGGACCTGAAGCACCGTTGTGCGCATCACTTGCAGACCGGTTATCTACCATTGGAATCCCGTGTTTTGGCCCCGTCGCCGAACTCGCCAATCTCG
Source organism: Euryarchaeota archaeon TMED99 (assembly GCA_002170315.2). GTDB lineage: Archaea > Thermoplasmatota > Poseidoniia > Poseidoniales > Poseidoniaceae > MGIIa-L1. The sequence goes on along the minus strand of NHFA02000031.1, from coordinate 75,446 downwards.
AAGGTTCCAAGCTTCATGCGAAACAAGTCATGCGAGCAGCAAATGTCCCGACCGCTGCGTTTCATGTTCTCTCAAGCACCAGTGATGTTAATGCTGCGTTAGATGACTTTTCAGGCAATCCTTGGGTTGTCAAGCGAGATGTTTTGGCAGGAGGTAAGGGCGTGGTGGTAACCGAAAATCGGGAAGAGGCTCTTGCCTTCATTCAGAGTTCCATCGAGAGTGATGGGCAGGTTTTGCTTGAGGACTTTTTACCAGGTGAAGAAGCCAGTATGCTGGTCATCATGGATGGTTCAGGCTACGTTTGTCTTCCTGCAAGTCAAGATCACAAGCGCGCTTATGACGGTGATGAAGGGCCAAATACTGGGGGAATGGGTGCCTATTGTCCTGCTCCAGTTGTCACCGAAGCAATCCGTCAAACAACTATTCAAACCATTATTGAACCAATGCATCGTTACTTACTTTCTGGCGAAACTCCCTATCGAGGAGTACTCTATGTCGGGCTCATGATTCCAGAATCGGGAGAGCCAAATGTCGTCGAGTTTAATGTCCGATTTGGAGACCCAGAATGTCAAATCACCTTGCCTCTAGTGAAAACTGACATCTTTGAAGTTCTCGAGGCCGCAGCCTCTGACCGTTTGGCAGAATTAGATGTAGAATTTCACGATTTATTCGCCACAACCGTAGTTCTTGCTGCAGAAGGTTACCCACAATCTCCAATCAAAGGTCGATTGATTCATGGAGTGAAAGATACTCCTCTTCAATCTGGCGAGGCGACTGCTTGGGTGAGTCACGCAGGTACGGGTTTTGATGACCAAGGCCGACTGGTTTCTACCGGTGGTCGAGTGCTCTCGTGCAGTGCGCTCGCACCGACTCTAGAAGCATCTGTGAAGTTGGCTTATGAACTCATTGAAACGGTTCAATTAGAAGGCTCACATTATCGAAATGACATTGCATATCGCGCACTTTAGTCGATGATTTAACCCCTCAAAATACCCTAAAAAGAGGGGTTAAAAAACGCCAGTGAAATGCAACACAGCGTTGCTTTCATCTGTTGTTCTTTTAGCGGAGTCATTAAAAGAGCCTCTCAAGTGGCGAAGACGCCTCAGCCTTGATGCTGTCGCGCAAACACCTTTGAGGGAAAAAAAATGGAACAAAAAACTGGCACACAAAGCACTGCGCCAGCAGCACCGTTGGGATGGCTCATTGCCCCCCTAGCAGTCCTGCTCGCTATCGCAGCCATCAAGCTCGTCGGAGTAGACTTCGAGCTCAACGTAGACAACATGACGCCGATGATTTTCGTCATCGCCGCAAGCATCTTTGGACTTCTTCCATCGATGCTCAACCAATCTGAATCTGCATCATTCTCAAAGGCCACTCTCTCCCTCTCAACACTGGCCGTTGCTCTTGTTGGTGCAGAAATTATCTATCTCCAAGGCTACGGTGCATTTACAGGTCTTCTGTTCGCACTCGTCACCTTTGGCGTTCATTTCATGACCAGCCGAGGACGATACGAAATGTCTTCGATTTTCATCTTCACGGCTGTTGGAATCAATGTAGGAATCATCATGGCAGGAGATGCTCTTGCGATTCTCCCAGAGATTTACAACATGGCAGGTGTTGACGAACAACCGAGTTATGTCTCGACTTTGAATCTGAAAAATCAAGCAGTTGGTTATCAGTTCTTTTCATATCTGACTGTGTTTATTCTGCTCGGTGCTCTTGTTGCTACCTTTGCTCGTGGACAATTGACGCCTGCTAGCGAACAAGGTTGGTTCAGTTTCATGAACGATGATACATCATCATTCATCAACAAAAAGAACTTACCATTGCAAGTTGCTCTCGCAGTTTGGGCATTCGCTCACATTGCTAGCCTTTGGCACTACGACAGCGTTTCTGTAGCCGACCAATTGGGAATCAACACCGTTGAAGGTTACCACGGCTACTTCAGTTATTGGTCTGCGTTCTTCACAGGAATGGTTGCGCTTATCGTAGCCGGAATGTTTGCCGAACGCTGGCACACTCGTGCCATGACACTTTCGTCAATGTGGATGTTGTATCAAGTTTCGACATGGTATGATGCAGAAATGTTCCAACTTGCAATGTTGGATAACAGTTGGGGCAGCCTCATTTGGCTTGGCGCTACCTTCTTTATCGGCGTTGGAATTTACTCGATTTCCACGCACGATCGATGGGGCGGTTGGGTAAACCGTGAAGACCACGAATATTCTGGAGCTCGATTGTTTTGGAATCAACACTGGGCCAGCGTTATGATTGGCCTGGCTTTCTTCTTTGGTTTAGTCATTCGAACACAATGGTATCTCGTCCCCTCGATGAATGCATATGGAACAGGAAACTGGGACATGACTGGCGGTTCTGACCCGTGGTACATGAAGCGAGTTGTCGATTACATCCTCGCCAATAATGCACACATGATTTTTGATGCAGACCGTTTCTACCCCGTCGGTGGAATCAATCCTCGACCTCCGATTTTCACTTGGTCAATTGCAGTCTTAGCAATGCTTCTGGAACCGTTCTTTGACAACGGAGACGCAGTTTGGTGGGCTATTTTGGCACTTCCTGCAATTTACGGTGCACTTACAATTTTCCCAGTTGCAGCAATTGCACGTGAACACATAAACGACAAAGCAGCAGTTATTGCTGCTTGGCTCATTGCCTTCATGCCGGCTCACGTGAGCCACACAACATGGGCACTTGCCGACCACGACGCATTCATCATGCTGTTCATTACGCTCGGTTTCATGTTCTGGTTACGTGCAGTCAAGTATGCAGGTACTGAGCGACTCCTCCGTTCCTCATCAGCAACACCTGGAGCATTTATCTCAGCCATTTCGGCAGTTTTGACACATCGAAAGGCAGCTTTTGCATCTGCAGTTTTAGCTGGTGTGAGTTTCGGTATTGTTTCTCTCGGTTGGAAAGGTTTCGTTGTTGGTCCTTCGATTTTGTTCCTGGCTTATGCTGCTCAAGTTTCAATTAACATGTTCCGACGCCGCGATTCTACAACGCTGAATGTTCTGTTCTTGACTATGCTTTCTGTCAATTTCTTGATGGCATTGCCGTTCTACGGTCACCCACAAATCGATCTGGTTCTTGATGGAACTGGACTTCAACCGTTCTTGTTCATCTTTGTGTTCACCCTGGCTATCAGTTTCGTAACAACTGGGTTCCGAGACAAGCCTTGGTTGCTCATTTTGGGTGTCCTCGCAACTGCTGGTGCTGTGTTCTTCTTGGCATTGTGGCTTCTCAAGCAAGCTAATCTATCCAATGCTTGGGATGTTCTGTTCACAGGCAGTGGCTACTTCACCAAGACAAAGATTTTCGGAACTGTTGCTGAAGCAAATGCGCCTAATCGTGGACAACTTTTCGCTCAGTTCGGACCAATTACTTTTGTTCTTTCCCTCATTATGGGTGTTCTTTGCATGTGGTCTGCTCTTCGTGAGCGCAAACAGACAAATCTCGTCTTCGGTATCTGGATTCTCGCAGCCTCATTCATGGCTTGGACCGCTGCTCGATTCATGTTTAACGCTACGCCAGCCATTGCCGTTCTCGGTGCATGGGGTATTGTCTCACTTTGGAAGTGGGCGAATTGGGGCGGACTTGTCAAAACGTGGAAGAAACTCGGTATTCGCTCACCTGAAGACCGGATTCGTGGCGCACGTGTTGCCGTATGGCGCACACCGTCATTCTCTGCTATCATGCTCGTCATGATTATGCTGTTTGGACAACAATTCACATACGGTCTTGATGCCGCTATCCCTGGTAGCAACAACGCTGAAGATGACATTGATGAAACGATTTACAACATTATCCCTGACGCATTCCGATGGGAAGTTGGCGGTTTCTCTTTGCTGGATGACAGCACTTACGACGGAAACTGGTATCTCGGTTCCTTTGGCTCTGGGTTCAACGATAACGGTTGGAATACTGCGTATCAGTGGCTTGCATCCCAAGATACGGATATGGCCTATTCAGAACGTCCAGCATTCGTCTCTTGGTGGGACTACGGTTTCCAAGCGCTGGATACTGGTGAACACCCCTCTGTATCCGATAACTTCCAGTCTGGAATTCCAGCTACAGGGAACATGTTACTCGCACGAAGTCAAGAAGATTTAGTTTCGATGTTCATCTGGCAACTTGGCCAAGGTGACATTGAATACAACCAAGCCCGAACAGGTAATACTGCTTTCACTTCAGGATACAGTAACATCGTTGATTCTTACCTCAGTGATGCACAAATGGAACTCTTTACGACTATGTCGACAAATGTTGACCACGACGAAATGATCGAATTGGCAGAACTCAACAGTTTCAGAGTCTTCCAAACGAACGATGATGTCGTTTTAGCACAAGGTTACCACCAAACCGATGGAGTATTTGACCAATCAACACCTTATTGGCGTGTCTATGAAGACGGAGAACGCATTCTCTGTACCGACGCACTGTCCTTGACATGTGTTGACGGTGACTGGTCAGAACTGTTCGAAGCAAACCGAACCTTCACGAACAATATTCGTACTGGAGCAGATAATATCTATGATACCACACATTACATTGTTGGGGATTATTGGTACACTGCAGACCTCGTCGAAGAATACGATTCTGTTGCAACCAATATTCACCGTAAGAACACCCGTCTTTCACTGACCGTTCAATTGCTTTCTCTCTCTCTTGAAAGTCACCAAATCATCGACATGTATGATGATTTGATTAACCTCGAAGGCTATTACTCAGTCCAAGATTACGATGGCGCTCCTGGTGAAACCGTCGATCGTGATCACGAAATCCGGTATTTTGCAATCGACAACCGATTGTATCCTCGTGCTGGACGTTACACTGAAGATATGAATTACAACCAAGGACAGCCAATGGGTATTTTTGGTGCGCCAACTATTCTGAGTGGCCAAGACGTTTCCACTTACATGGATGAGGTCTACGAAACAATGCGTGGAGAATTCCCTGATGAGATGACTCGTGAAGAAGTCGACCAAGCAATTACGGAAGATTTCCTCAATCAACAATCTGGTGCAGATATTGACCCGTTGCAGGTTCAAGACGTACGTGTTGACCACAATGCTGCGTTCTTCGACACCATGCTCGCTCGTACCTATGTAGGATACGGTGCTTCTTCACTGGGTATTGATGCAGGGTCATCGAATCCGCAACCAGCACAGCACTTCGGACAATCAGGAAGTCCAGGTAGTATCTTGAGTCAAGCACTGCCATTGCCTGGCGCAATGCAGAATCACTTTGTTATTGCAAATTGGTATACTCCTGAAGAGAACAGTTCTGTAACTGCTGAACAACAATCCTCAGGCATCGCTTCAACCAATACTCTTGTTAAAATCCTCAAATATTACTCCGGTGCTGAAATTTCAGGCCAAGTTACGATGAGTGACAACGGCCAAGGTTTGCCGGGTGTCCGTCTGCTGATTGAGCGTGACGCTTTCTCTGGTGAAGGCACAGAAGACCTTGATCCTGACACCTACTGGGTTCCAATCGGTTTCACAGATGCTGATGACGATGGAAAATGGTCCTTTGATGCTCCAGCTGGACGTATCCGTGTGAGCGCATTTGCGGGAGACTACAACCCAACGACTGCCCAAGACAACATCCGTACCGGTGCCTTTTCCCAAAACCTTGGCGATATCTTGACTGTAACGAATGACGACCGACAAATCAACGACATCACCGCAATTCTCGGTGAAGTTGCCAACATGAGTTGGCTCGGTGAATACCAGCACAACATCACTGCTCAACAAGCAGACCGGTTTGTGGATGTTCCTACTTCGTTTGATATCGCTGTTGAAAGCAGTGGTGTTTCAGGCCAAGTAACATGGACAGGTCACGAATCTTTTGATGGTGATGCGTTGGTCAGCACAGATTTCGTTCTACGTAACATTTGGTCGATGACCGAGAATTACACATTGACGACAACCAATGGTTCATTCTCTTCTGAAGACAGTCGTATCCTCCAGGGTACCGGTCAAGTCACCTTTACTGAAAATGGAACCTTTGAAAGCGAAGGTGTAGCCTTTGCTGATGATTTCACGGGAACATTCACTCGTTCAATTGCGGACGGCCGTGTCTACACAAGTAACGGAACTTGGAACGGTAAGGGTACTCTTGCTGCATCGTGGATAGCGACTGAAAATGTGGTCTCTTGTCTTGATAATGAAACTGCTCCAATGCCAGAAAACGAGTCTCTTTGTCTCCAAGACGCATCTGCTTCGCCTCAAATCTATCTTTTGGATGGACAAGTTGAAGCGAATGGAAGAATCACTTCTGATGGCATTTCCACCTTGGTCACCGAACACATTGGCGACTCCTTTGAAGCGACAGGTTCGTTTGAAGGAACAGGAACTCTCAACGGTACCGGTCTCTTTGTCGGCCCTGGTGATTTCTCTGGTCCAATGGTCCAACCCGGTTCATTCTACATTACGGGATTAATTCCTGGTGTTTACAACATGATTGCTCAGTTGGATAACGGCAAGGAAGTTCTCCTTCCAGACCCCGTGACTGTGGAAATTTCACCCTCATATGATTTGCAAATGTCAATGCCTGGTTCAATCTTCGAAGATACTCTTCAAGACTTCTATGACGTTGCATACGCCAACGAAACGTTCGAACTTGTTGATATTGATTTGGGACTTTCAGCAGTAACTGAAATTACTACTGATGAATTTGGAAACTTTTCTGAAGGCCCACTTGCTGCTGGAGAATACTATTACCGCGTCGACGTAGATGGAGATGGCTGGTATGAATTGAATGAAACATTCACTGTTCGAGATTCATCAGAGAACTTTACCTTGCTGATGGATGTTCCAGAAATGCATGACGTTTCATTGCAACTCAGTTCTCCTGTTGATCCTCAAACTCAAGAGGCTTACACCGATGTTGCGGGAAGAGTTGTGACTTTCACGAATGACGACCCTCTCTTTGGTCCACTGAATGCAACATCGGATGAAAACGGTCTTGTTTACATCGAATTGCCTATGGGTTCATACACAATTTCTGATGAAACTGGAAATGACTACATTTTGTTCGACCATGTTTCTCTCGAGTCAGAAGACTTGTCAATTTCAAGTGAATATGCAATTGGAACATGGGTCAACGGAAGTATCCGTGTTGTCGATGGTGGCTTGTTTAACAGTGATTTGAACTACTCAGTTTGGGCTGAAGAAGACGAAAATATCAAACTTGACCAAAGTCAACCAGCTTCTGGTCTGAATGTTCTCTTTATCTCGGATGATTTGTCCTTCTCGACGGTCGTTGAAACAGATGGGAACTACAGTATCCGTTTGCCAAGTGGAAATGATTTCCACATGACCACATTCAGTATCGCTTCTCAGATGTCCGGAGGTCAATTGATTGAACTCACAGGTGATGCTGAAATAGATCTTGGCCTCATGTATCTCAAACCAACAACCGGTGTCACTGGATTCGTATTCCTTTATGACAATGCATCCCTGTGGGACGGTCTTGCTCCTGGCTATGATAGTGCTCAGGAAGTTGTTGCCACCGATAGTGACGGACTGGAATGGAGAACACAGATCACAGATACCGGCGAGTTCATCTTTAACTTGCAATATGGCGCTTGGGATTTCACCGTTGATGTGGAAGCACTGAATTCTTCAGAGGTTCTCAATTACAACATCATCAGTGAGCCAGATGCCGCACCAATGCCGGTTGAATTGTTTGTCAATCCTGAATTCATCACCATAGAACTGAATCTCTTCATGGATGCAGGTGCAGATGGCGTCTTTGCCAATGGAACGGCAGTAAGCCCGTCATTCTCACTCGTGCCACTTAATGACCATGGACAGCAACACAATTACACATCTTCGGATTATACATCTCCAGGAAATATTACAGTTGTCTTAGAACCAGGACTCTATACACTTCAACTCAATTCTACCAATCCAGAAGACGGTAATGCCTCTGATTACGCACTTATCGGAGCAAATGTGTTTGATCCGGTCATTGTTGGACTTGAAGCATATGAGGAAGCGGTTGCATTCCCACTGCGCAATGAGTACTTGGTTACAGGTGAACTCACAAACAACAGTGGTGGAGCAGTTGAGAAGCAATTCTTACTACGAAATGACGCTGATGACCTGTGGTTTAACATGGCTTCAGATGAGAATGGCAGTTTTGCCTCTTATGTTCCTGCTGGAGATTGGGTCGCTATTGTCGCTCCTTTCATAGCCGATAACGAGAGTACCGAAACACTTCGTTATTCATTCACAGTTGGAGCAGATTCATCCGTTCGAAACAATTTGACGTTGGCTACCTTTGATGTTGTAGAAATGAACTTCCAACTTCAAGAAACAGGCACTGAGACAAACATGTCCGGCGTTCGTGTTACATTGGTTAGCCATGATGGCTTTGGCAATGTGACGCTTTCGAAATCTGATGAAAGCGGTAACGTGTCAGAGGAGATAATGCCAGGTAACTGGAGTCTCTTCCTTAACGAGACATCACCGCAGCGACATTGGACTCTTGAATACGGGCCATTCAACACCAACACAGCTGTTGAAGGCGTTCTTGATCTCGGATTAATGACCGCAGATTTGGAAGTAGAGATTGGTGGAAAGGTCTTCTGGGATCTTGACGATAATGACATTCCTGGCGGAACCGAAGGTGTTGCGAATACTACAGTTGAGATTGTTGGAATGAATAATTCTGAAATTGATACCAATGTAACGACCAACGAGTTCGGTGTTTGGTCTTTGTTTGTCCCAATTGACGATGAATACCAAGTTACTGTAAGTAAGGAAGGTTTCAGCACAGAGGTCTACAATATCTCGAACTCAAGTGCGTACCCAGTTCATTCTGATCCTGAGTCTCACGACATTGAAATGACTGCAGGAAACGTCGTCGTTTCTGGTAACGTAACGGATATTAACGATGCGAGTCGATTGAACGGTTCAACGGTTGTTCTCTATCCATCCAGCGGAATGGCAGGAGATGTTCTCAACATAACTCCAGTCTTCGCAAATGATACATTGACATGGTCTGCAGTAATTGCGCCAGGTGAGTGGATTGTTGTCGTAACACAAGCTGATGCTGGTGAAAACGGTGGCGGTGTCGCAGTTGGATTACTCGATGCAAGTATTTCCGATGGTGCAACGCTCGATCTTGAAATGTCACTCGGTGGCTGGATTGATTTAACCACCTCGTGGACCTCCATCGACTTGGCTGACCATCACGCAGGTGCTGACGATATCGAAGGCTCTGCACTCTTGAATGAGTCCGTTTCTGTAACCTTTGGAATCGGTTCTGACATTGAATGGGATATGCCTGTTGGGAACGACGGAACCATCAGTATTTTGATGCCTGCTGAAGAAATTGAAATGGATTCATCCTTTGTCACCATTCAACATGACCTTAACTTAGAGATGGAATACATTGGTGGTGCAGTTACACTCGTTGCAGAAGGACGTTCACCAGTTGCTCTTTCCTACAACCGAATAGCCAATTCAGACACTTCAATCACAATGGTTGAAAACAGTCTCGTGAATGCTACAGTTGATGCAGAATCCGAACTTGCCTTTGAGGCAATTGAAGAAGAAGAAGCCTACAAAGCAATTGAGTTCGACTTGAACATCCAATATGACGGCACTGAAACTTCTCAAGTGTTTGATGTCGTCGGACAAATTGGAATCGCACCAGATGAAGCAGACTGGAGCATTGAGTTCTGGGATGGTACAAACTTTGTTGAATCTCACAATGTTACGCTCGGAATTGGAGAAGATTCCAATGACACCACCGTTGATTCATCAACAGTGCTTCGTGTCCGTATCCTCGCACCGAACCAATCTGATGCGTGGCATCTTGAAGAGCCTCACTCGCTCAAGGTCCGATTGAGTTCTGACGCAACGCCTTCAAGCGAGATTGCGGTAACTGTTCAAGTTCCGCAAATCTATGACTTTGAATTCTCAAATGTTCCAACAGTTGTAGGACTTGACGCAGGAAGCCAGACATTCGGCTTCGATTTGACCAATTTGGGTAACGGTGATGATTCCTTTACAATTGAACTTGCAGACAACATCCCTGAAGATTGGGAAATTACCCCAATGCAATCAGTCATAACCATCACGAAGGATGTTACTCGTTCTCAAATGTTCACTGTATTTTCTGCGACAAATTTCACTGAAGGAACCAAGACCGTTACCGTTACAGTAACCAGTTCAAACGGACAACTTTCAGATACCTTTGACGTTGATATTATCCCACTAAGTCTACGGCTTGATATCGATCAAGGTGCGATTCGAACCCTTTCTGAATCGACAGCAGATACTGAAAACCAACTTGTCATTCCAGTCACGAACCTTGGTCTGATGGCGACTGGCAATGTTGAAGTTTCAGCGAAGATTGTTGATGGTAAGTCACTTGGAACCGTTACGATTTCGCTCGATGCCGAATCTACAACGAATGCGAACTTCACAGTATCTCCTGAAGATTCAAGCGGTACAGTTCGATTTGAAGTAACTGTTGAAGTTCTCGGAGAGGACAGCGGTAAAGTATCTCAGGAAATTGGTGAAGACAAGACGATAGATTTCAGTTTCGAATATTACATTGATGAAACGACCGAGGAATCTCCATGGTTCACTCTCGTCATCTTCGTCATTGGCGCCTTGGTTGTTTACGGCGGTGTTCGCTTAGCTCGAAGCCGTTCATCATCCAGTCGATTCTGATTCAAGAAACAGACAACACATTATAGCCAAAGATGCGCAAGTATCTTTGCTGCTGTGGTGCTGTAGAGGTGAAAAAGTGAGTGATTTAGATAACTTTGAATTACTTCCTGAGCCAGAAGATTCTCGAATCCTCTCTGCAATTGACCCTTCAGCAGTGGGATTCCAGGACGGTTGGAGAGCTGAAGTGACTGGTTGGGCGCCGTATCAGCCAACACCCGTTCCACGCATGCGTCGTAAGAGATTCCTCGCAACGAATGGTATCTTCTTTGCCATTCTTGTAATCGTTCTACTTGTCGTCTGGAATTCCGGACTTTTGTTTATTGAACTCTCGCCACCGAAGTCTGAATGGGCCATGGAACAATCACAATTTGATGAGTTTTCGGAAACCGGGTTAAGTGGCGAGGGAGTCAAGGTTTGCATGGTTGACACTGGGATTGATTTGAGTCATCCCGCTTTTACTGGTCTTGAAGTCACATTCAAGGACATGATTGGCAATTCAAATTCACCACTCGACTATGGCTATGTTGCTCATGGAACTTTGATGGCAGGTATCCTTGTTTCAGGTGAACATCAAATGGGTATTGCGCCAAACATTACCCTTGCTGTTGTAGCCGCCCTTGGAGCTGATGACGAAAATATGAACAGTGGTTCTGAGGATACAGTGGCCAGTGCAATCTTGTGGTGTCAAGACGAGTTCAATGCTGATATCATCTCTCTTTCTCTGGGTGGTGAGCAACAAGTTCAGATGCAGACTGAGGGTTCGAGTGTTTCTGCAGTTCGACGTGCGGTTGATTCAGGGATTTTTGTCGTTGCTGCTGCAGGTAATGATGGTGGAATTGGTGATGATGGTTTAGTCTCAGTTCCAGGTAATGTGCCTCGCGTCATTACCGTCGGAGCCTCGACTCAGGAACAGACTGTATGGGCGAACTCCTCCTCAGGCTCTCAAACGCTTTCTGATGGAACTTCTCGACAAAGTCCTCATCTCAAACCAGAAGTTATTGCCCCTGGTGAAAACATAATCAGCACAGGTGCGGGAGACCTGTGGTATTCCAGCAGTGGTACTTCTGATTCTACTGTATTTGTCACTGGTGCTCTCTCCTTAATTCTCGAAGCCTACCCGCAGTTTAAGCCAACAGCCGATTCAAACGGTGACTGTATTGATCATGTCAAGACATCACTGAAAGAGACTTCACTCAAATATCAACCCTCTGTCGAGCATGATAACCGGTGGGGCTACGGACAACTTCAAGCCTTTGATTGGTATCAAGACTTGGCCTTACAACCGTGGACTTGTTGAGCCATCCATTTGCCAAAAAGGCACTGTAAAGGTTGCACTTCGCCCTCGTTTGGGTTTTAATGAAGGCCGAATAACTGATACTCTTGTAGTAATATGATACAAATAGGCCGATATTTGTGATATTCTTTTCCCTTTTTGATATTCTTAAACGGGCAATTGAGGCGCAGTATTATATTCGAGGGTGAGATGGGAGAAGGGAGAGGTGTCTATTTTGAAGAACACAACATCGCACAAAAGCATATCGTTAGTCGCACTTTTATTGCTCTCAGTATTAACCGGGCTGGTAACTCTACCAGCCGCATCTGCTGTGAACGAAACGAAGTCTGGAATTATTTCCGGAACTGAAACCTGGTCAGGAACCATGAATCTTAACGGAGACGTTACCGTTGCAGAAGGAGCGAAACTCATTGTCAATGCGGGCACGACTGTAAACATCCCTTATGGATACTACATTGATGTCGAGGGTGCTATTTGTATCGGTGACACTTCATGTGGTTCAAGTTCAGGTTCAGCAAGTAATCAAGCACGCTTCATTTGGTCAACTCCTTCTGATTACACCCTTCAAGGCCGCTGTTATTCGAATAACAGCAACAATCCGAATTACAACGGTGATACAGCATGTGGTTCTGGAATGATTATTCGCTCCACGATAGACCAAGCGATCACATCAATCAAATACGCCCACTTTGAAAATGCATATGGTATTCCCTTCGATACAAACCAGGTGAGCGGTAAGCAATACGGTGTATTGGTTTTTGACGGTTCTTCGACAACAGCAACTGGACTCAGTTTCCAAGACATTAACACTTCCAACATCATCGCTCTGGACCTTGCATCACCAACCATTGATGATTCAACATTCACGCTCGGTATCGATGGCAATGGATACGATGCTGCTGCAGTTCGCGCCTATGGTGCTGGTGCTGGAATTCTTGGAACCATGCGCATTCAGAACTCCGATTTCACCGGTAACACCGAAGCAGATTGCGGTCAACAAGGTGGTGGCCGTAGCCTCATTTACATCGAAGAGTCGTATGTTGATCTTTCAAACCTCGACCTTGATGAAAACGCCTATGGTTTGTTCTTGAAACAGAGTTCAGGCTCGCTTACAAATTCAACAATTAACGTCAAGTGCAGCGGAATTGACACAAATTCTCACAAAGTCACTGGAACGATTAATCACACACTGATTTTGAATGATAACGATATCACGACTGCTGATGGTTCAGGAATCACTGCTTATGATGGCGCAATCGTTGAGGCAAACCGAAACACCATTTCAGGTGCAGCAGAAGGCTCAGGATTTGGTATTCGGTCTTCATCAGTTATTGCTAATAATAACATCATTGGACCAATCGGTGGTTGGAATGGGTTGTGGATTTACGGCACCTCTGATGTGAGTGCTGAAAACAACACCATTCAAGATACAGCAAAGGAGGCTGTCCTCATTGGAGAATACCACTTCAACGACCAGGGATGGAATGTTCCTACACCGACCGCAGCTCGTTTGTACCTGGCAAATAACCTGATTTCCAACAACACGGGAACATGTAACTCACAAATGTATGATGGCGATTTCCCATGTCCTGCTATCCACGTGTTCATGTCATCTGCCACAATTTATGATAACACTGTGGTCAATAACGGTGGAGATGGTATGCGTATCAAAGGCAGTATCGTCAATGCACAACGAAACACTATGGAAGTCTCTGGCTTTGCTGCCAACATCAGTCTGTTTGACGATAATTATGGCAATAAATACGGTTCGATTGCTTACTTCTCTGGTAACTCTTACTCGAATGCTTCCCAAATCTACAACATTACAGAATCTCGTGTAACCGTTCAATCTGAATACATTCCAGATGCAGGCGGTAACGAATTGTATCCTGTTCAACTAAGTTGGCTCGGTCCAGAATGCCCCTATGTGTTGGACGAGTGCTTACAAGTTCCTTCAACCGCAGTCATGCCACCTGCATTCATGCCGTTGGCTCTTGAAGTGATTGATAACTCGACTGTATTCTCATATGCGAACTTGCAGAATTTTGACTCGTCAAAGATTCATGTTCAAAATCAGAACTCGGCATGGGGCAGTCAAGTCCGTGAAGGAGAATTGGTTCGCTATCAAGTCAAAGCAAAGAACAGCAATGTGGCTGGAGCAACAGTCATTATTCGTGATGCAACTGGACTTCCACTTTACACTTTGACTACAGACGCATTTGGGTTCACACCTGAAGTCTCTCTCCCATCTGATTTCTTGCTCGACCGAAATTGGAACCATTTAGTTGGTGAAAACAATGTTCAAATCCCTGGTGTAACCGATTCTCAAGGCAATCCTGTCTTCATCGATGAAGATTCATGTTCTGATGGATATGATAACGATGGTGATACCAAGGTCGATTCTGAAGACAGCGACTGCATCAACGGGCGTGAGTTGCCTTTCTACTCTGTCGAAGCATTCATGTTTGGCAAAGGTCAGAAAGATTTCGACTTCGTACTCAGCGGTTCTATCGACGATGTCATCAATCTCGACAATCTCAAACCAAGTGTAACCGTGACTCAAAATGACGGGTTCTCATTTGCGACAACCGTTGAACTTACTGGCTCCTCATGGGACGGAATTAGCGGCCCATATCCTCTTGATTATGTCGCCTACCAAAATCAGTTTGGACTCATCAAGCGTGTGGAAATTCAACCACCTGGTTCGACAGATTGGTATTCAGCAATCGACACATCTGGCGCAGCTGGAATGATCACAAAATCGAACCATCCTTTCAAATCATGGAGTTTTGATTGGGAAATGTCTGCTCATCCAGAGGGTGAAGGGGATGTCACATTCCGTGTTCGCTCATACGATGGCCTGGACTACTCTCCAGTCGAAGTTCGAAAGTACAAACTCAATCTCGTAGCACCCTCAATTTTAGTGGATACTCCGAATGATGGAACTTCCCATGACAACGGTAAAGTAACCTTCACTGGAACTGCCAGCGACCCTTACTCAGGCACATGGGGCAGCGATATCAATTCGATTTGGTTTGACATCAATGGCCCGAACGGATACACTGCAAACTTTGACATCCCTGGTTCAACTGCATGGGCATATGATTGGCAATTCCAAGAATTGCAAACAGGAGAATATGACTTCCGTATCTGGGCTTCAGACAGTGATTTCTGTAATTCAAAGACTGGCTGGACGGAATGTTCTTTTGAGACTCGAACACTGAGTATCGATACAGATAACGCTATTCCGTTTGTCCAACTAAGCGAGCCACTCAATACTGATATTCTACGTGCAAGCGAGACTCAACTCATCCAAGGTGTTGCCTTAGACAATGACGGTCTTGTGACACGTGTGGAGATTAGTATTGTAGATTTGACGAGCGGTGTTCCAATCAACAACGGTCCAGACCCCGTTACCAATTTTGCTCAGAACGGCGCATGGTATACGACTTGGGATACCTCTGACCTCATTCACGACCAGCAATACGAGTTGGTGATTAAGGCATGGGATGGTAAGAATTACTCGTTAGAAGAGCGTATTCGAATTACCATTGATAATCCAAGTGATGCTGATAACCTCATCCCGGAATTCAATTCCACTGGATGGGTTGGAACTATTACTCTATTCTGTGATTCAAACCCAACCAAGCAAGACCGTTGTAACGGCGGAATAAGCATTGATTTGACCGACCACTTTTCAGACCCAGACGGGCCTACTGCCAGTGTGACCAACGGTCTTGTTTTCGATGTCTATGACGATTTGACAAACCTCGATGATGATGATTATGGTAATTATCTTACTTTCAGTTCAAATGGTGTTGTCAAGTATGATCCTGCCTATGTCACTGGTCTATCCAATGACATTGCCGAATGGTCTCTCGTAGGTCTAATGTTTGAAGCACGAGACTCTTACGGTTCAGTGGCATATTCATACAAAGTAAACGTAGTCGTTGTTGAAGTTTCTTTCACGGTTGTCCGTGAAGACACAGGTTCGTTGGGACCAGGCAATCCGGCTGTATTCACTGGCCAAGGGTTGCCGAACAGCCTTGTAGAAGCTCGTTTTGATTCTCTCAGCGGAGTTCGAATTAATCAAACACGTGTGAATGCCGACGCAACATGGGAAATGGAGATTTCAAGCAGCCAACTTTCAGGTATCGAAGGCACTCGAAATGTTATCTTTGAAATGGACGATCAAGTCTTTACTCAGCCCGGTGAGAATTCAGATGCTTTGTTCAAGGTCAGTCTTGGCGATGAAGAATCATCGCAACTTAATATCGGAATGATTGCCCTCATTGCAATAGGTGTGCTTGTACTCTTAGGAGCAGGAATGTTCTTCCTTCAAGTTGAATATGAAGACTTTGATGAAGAGGCAGATTTGACATCCGCTGAAGAAAAGGCTTCGGAAGACCCCTATGCTTGGGCTAAGGCACGTCAAGAACCAGTTTCGATTCCGTCGAATCAAGTCGCTACAACTCCTGTTGCTGTTCAACAAGTTGTTACCGATGCTCCTCAAGCCTCTCAGCATCCCGGTTGGTTGTGGGATGCAGAGTCCAATAACTGGGTTCCAGACCCAAATTATGTCCCTGAACAGTGAAGTTCTCATTGCTCACGAAAGGGGAAGTATTGAAGCGGAGGAAAACCGGAGAGAAGATTATGGCTGTACAACCCAAACCCGGAGTGCAGGAACGAATTCTCTTGCATTTGCTTGATTACTCAGATTTCAAAAGCAGTGTTGAAGTTCCATTTGCACTTTCACAAATGGGAATTGCAAATGCGGTTGCTATCGCACGTTCCAATGTTCCTCGTGCTATTGCTGGGCTCAAAGACCAAGGACTTCTCATTGAACGACAAGCTCACGTTGCAGGTGTTTCTCGAAAGCGTAAGGCGTATTTCCTTACCGACCCAGGGATTAACGTTTCAGAAGAGACATGGGCTCGTTTGCGAGAATTTCAATTACGCAGCATTATGGCTGATGGAAACATCATCAACTCAACTTTAGGAGAAATCAATGACCACCTTGAATTTTCTATGCGCCCCGTCGATATAATCCGCTATATGGATGACAATTGCGTATTGGATACTCGCACTTTGTCGGCGGATCTCGTGGAAAGAGACCTCTCAAAGCATGTTGAAAAGCAACTTGTCACTTCACTTGGAGATTTACCCCGCCTTCGACATTTCTATGGTCGCGAAAAAGAGTTGGACAATATGGTAAGCCTTGTTGATGCTCGTGCTACAACATTGTTGGTTCCAGGGATTGCGGGAATTGGAAAAACGACAATCGCTTCAAAATTGATTGAGCGATTCATGCACCGCCGTAACTTGCTTTACCATCGTTGTCAAGATTGGGAGAGTTCTCGTTCTTTCTTCGAAGCAGTTGCTGATTGGTTAGCAAATATTGGTGATTCGACATTTTCCGACTATTTGGCAGCAACACCGGTACCGCAGCCTGCGGATGCTGCCAGATTACTCGTTGACTCCTTGGAGGGAACGCCAACACTGATTGTGATTGATGATTTCCATAAAGTTGCTGACACGACACTGCACCAAACATTCCAAGCGATGTCCTTAGCCCTGCTTGGAAGTGAAGAAGAAATTGGTCTTGTCATTTTTTCACGTTCGTTCAAGCCAGTTGTGCCTGCAAAAGACGCAGAAGGACGAATCGCAAGTCTCGTTCTACCACTCGATGGCTTAGATTCGGATGCTGGAAGGCAACTCTTGAGTAGTTTTGAAAATCTTGGCGATGAACAATGGCTCCATATTCACGGACTTTCCAGAGGTCACCCTCTGGTTTTGGAACTGATTAATCGTGGTGCTTCTGCTGGCGCTTATCACGAAACATTGGAAAATTATGTTACTGTTGAAATCTTTTCAAAGTTAAGTGGAGAACAAAAGCGAGTTCTTTCTGCACTCGCGATTTATCGAGAACCTGTGGCATTAAGTGCGTTAGCAGAGCAGGGTTTGGATACCGATGAGTTAGACTCATTGGTTGAACAAGGTTTGGCTCGGCAAGGAGATGTTGATTTTTACGATGTTCACGATTTAATTCGTGAGTTCTTACTTCGCAGTCTTGATGAGAAGACAAAGAAAGAATTTCATTCAAAATGTTGTTTATGGTATGAAAAGCAAAATTTCACCGCGAGCATTATTATTGAACGAATCTTCCATCTCATTCGTAGTGACAAAGCTGCAGAGGCTGCTTTACTCATTGCAGATGAGGGCCGTGACCTTGTTGCCCAAGGGCACATGGAATTACTCAGTTTAATCGAAGGCCTTGTTCTTGATTCTCTGGACACTCAGATTCAGATTCGGATCTTACAACTTCGAGGGGAAATACTTGTACTCCTCGGACGCTTTTTAGAAGCCGAAGAGATCTTTCTTTCGACCAAATCCTTGACCGCTTCATCGAAAGCTACTCGAATTGATGCAGAAGTTCTTTCAGCATTGGCAGACATTGCCCTTAAGCAAGGTGATGCAGACAAAGCCCTCTCCATGCACCATGATGCCCTTGAGAAGTTTATTCAGTTCGGCGACGAGAAAGGGGCCGCACGCTCGTACAACAACATGGGTTACCTGCTGCGTCGTAAGAATGACTTGTCGAAGGCTTTGGAAGCCTACGGTGAGGTTGAAGCGATTTTGAAGGGCTCGACTGACCCCGAACTTGTTGGTACACAACTCACTCTTGCTCGCGCCTTTATTGAACTCAATGAGATTGACCGGGCACGTGACCATGCACTCCAAGCATTTGAGAATACAGATGGCGGTGATGATGTTTTGTTACACGCTCGTGCGCAAGCTGTTCTCGGTCGATATTATGCCAAAGTAGGAGATGCAGATGTTGCATCCCACCACTATTCAACCGCATTGGAAACCATGAGTGAAGCAGGAGACCTTCTCTCGTTGGTTGAAATCACGATTCTACTTGGAGAAGTCTTACAGGATTCAGGTCGTGCCGAAGATGCCATGGAGCATTATCGTGAAGCACTGGTAATCGCTGAAGCAAATGACCTGCGTATGCAAATCGGGGAATTACTTTCACGTTTGGGTGGTGTTGCACCCGATAAACCACGACGAATGGAATACCTTCAGAGGGCATTGTCTGTGTTTAGGGAATTGGGTGCAAAATCTCGAATGAAAGAAGTCCAAGCACAAGTCCATGCTGCAGTCATGGGTCGATAATCAATCACTTGATTGTGGCCGATCGTATTGCAGAGTCGTTATTCCATCGGAATGAACGACCCAAACTGATGTCACACCTGCGAGAACGACAGTGCCTTGGTGACCGCCTGCGCCAGTTCCTGATATTGACACATTCGTGTCCAGTGTTCCACCCTCATCAATCAATTCAATTGAGGTGTCTGTAAGAATAATCTTCATCTGGGATTCATCTGCCTCTGTAAGCCTCCAAGTGACTTTCTCTGCATAATCGACTGCGCCTATTCGGCTCGCTTCGTCTGCTCTCTCAACCGCAGCCGCCAGATCATCGAGGTTAGATTGAATCGCATTTTCATTCCAACGTTCACGAGTTGCAGTCTCGATTTCATAGGCCCATAAACTGAACATAGTAAGAAGCAAGACTCCGAGAAGGAATGTGAAGATGTAGCCTAACTCCGTTGCTGCTGCACGCTCATCATGAATCAGTCTCTTGGATTTCATGAAATGACCTCCGTCATGTGAGCATTGAGCGCAGCCATTTGCAGTGTGAATTGTATTGGCTCACCATTGGTATGCCAAACCGCTTCTGATGTGGCAAATGATGGGTCGGGGACCCATCCCACATAATCATTCAACAAATCAATTCGCCCAGGATATACCGTCCAGTCTTCGCTTGATTCCAGTCCATCGGCTGAAGCATCGGCAATGGCCACACCATAAGGGTTTGACCATCCTCTACGAACTTCATAGGCGACGGTTGATGCAAGAGATGAGCGGTCAACCAATTCAATATCCAAGTTCATTGTTCCAGCGCCACTGACACTGTCTTGGGTAGGGTGCAACGAGGGTATTGTTGCTGCAAATCTTGGCCCGGGACCTCCACGGTCAGATGGAGATACCACAATGTATGGTTCGAATTCAGGATGGTTGGTGACAACAGCGCCTCCGACGTAAGCGACTTCCATTCCTACAATGGAAGATGTAAACTCATAACTGAGTCTTGAGAGATGGAATCCCCACACCGTTCCTAAGTTCGCATGTGTAGAAGCGCCATCAACTCCAATGAGTGTGATTTGCATACTTGCTGGGTGATTTCCAAGGCGCCAAGCATTTTTTAGATCCACTTGACTTCTTCCACTCATTGATTGCCAAGGTAATTCTGTTGTAATCCATCCACTTGCCTGTACGTTAATCGATAAACAACGTTGAGCTCCATCGTGGTGCGCTTGTAGAAGCCCATCCTCGCCGCTCAAAAGATACATTCGGAGTGCATGTCCATCTTCAACATCCATTTGATTTACACCCTGGTTTAGGTCAATTGTGAATTGAGTATTTTCATCGTAAAGAGAGCCATTTGCGTTGGTTGAACCTGTTAGGTTCCAATCGACAATCATGCCTGCACGGACAAGATGAATCTGTTTGTCGCTTGTACCCTCTGCATAAATCGTGTGGGCTTGTCCAGATAAAGCACCTGTGTCATCTGCAGGTATTACTTGCAAGCCGGAACTGTTTGTATCTGCTCGCCATGAAACGAACACGTCTCCATTCGCGTCAAGCATTGGTGCTCCATCGATTTCTGCAGGTGGCCAATCAAAACTCAGACTTTGGTTCGCAGCAATAGAAACTCCACCGCCTCTCCATGTCACGGTGACACTGCTCTGGCCGGGGTTGGTGAAAACCAATTCGCCTTCAAGTGATGGTGTGACAAAGGAATGTCCGAGGTATTGACCATCGGTACTTGGCCAAGCAGTTTGTCCGACATCAACTTCAGAATGCGTTTGAAGAATGAGTCTTGAGGGTGCACTGGTTGTAATATGTACGACACCCGGTGTGTCCAAAGAGAATTGGTGAGTGAAATCCACACCGACTCGATTTTGATTTGAGGGTAAAGCATAGTGTGAATTGGTGGTTTGGTTGGTAATAATAATTTGATTTGCAACTTCACTCAAGATGTGAATCTTGCTCTCGCCACTTGGGAGAGGAAGTGACCAAGAGGTACCCGTTAAATCAACGGGGCTCGGGTCATTTGCTTGCATCAACGCAGTGCCGCCCTCTCCTCGGGAAAGGAGAAGGTGAAGTTCATGAGAGGAGTGGATGATGATTTCTCCAGATTGGCTGGTATCGATAGTGTGCATCCCATCGACCATGAGTTGAAGTTCTGACTGTTTGGCTGATTGATTCCATATTTCGATTTCAATAGGTCCGAGGGGAAGAGCAAGTCCAGGTGATGCAGTCATCGCAACACTGTCGACCCATTCAGGGATGGTGAACAGGTAAGGGTTCGCAGGTCCAAGGCGAAGGTCATCGATACAAACTGCGGTATTCATCGATTCTGGATGCCGTATGCTGAATTGGTCGTCATAATCAAGGGCTCCTTGGACTCGGAAACTCGTATCTTCCATCCAAGTTGCCGAATACCACATGCTGCTTTGCATCATGTTCCAATTGAGACTACCGTCCACTGGAATGAGTTCGATTTCTGTTGAATCGCCTGGCATTCCGTTTTCGCTTAAGGATGAGGTCTGATGTGCCAAGAGCGACATTTGAGAAGACATATCGTGTCGTTCAATAGAGCCCTCTAACTCTTCAATGACTGGAATCATTGAAACCATCATCATGCCTATGATGCTCAAGACTCCACCGAAGAGAAGAACGGTTGCAACAGCTGCTGAAACTGCATTTTCATCCCGTTGTAGATTTGACTTCATCGAGACACCTCCACACGTTTTACATCGACTTCAAGATACAACTGTGCTCCTTGCGTTTCTACAGTAAAACCATCAGCACCACTTGCTCGCATGAACGGTGCATATCCAACGTAGGTGTCCAGAGTACCTGATGCTCTGTTGAGGTTGTATTCATCCAACATACGGTCGTGGTATTGGGGTGTGATCAAATCGTTCAGTGAGTTTATGACGGTGAACTTGACATTGTATGCCTCTCCTGAGAAAAGAGTCATCGGTCCCAGAGACATCATGTTCATCCCGATTTTATTTCCTGAGCCAAGAGAACCATTAATGGTCACGTCATTGAGAACCAATGAAAGACGGAACTCTCCATTAACCAATGGGTCAATCTCCAAGTTTGGATATTGCGATACACGCCAAGGCTCATTCGGGAATCTTTCGACACGTGCATTGTTCATCAAAGCAATTTGATGCTCACCTTGCCCGAGTGATGTTGTGATTTGGATTCCAGAGATGAGGTAAGTGACGCTACGATGAATAGGATTGTTATCAGAATCAAAGACGGTGACAATCATCCAGTGTTGCTGCGTTGAGTTGTGTCTCACCATCACTTCTTCATGCGATGCATCAAACGAAAAACTTTCAACACCATATTCGGTTTCAATGGTGATGCTTCGAGCGGTTTCATTCATAGAAAAAATACCGAGTGCTGAACTGTTTTCATCACGTACGGTGACAGTATCATACGGTGTCAAATCAGCCGACATCGTCCATGTCTCTACTTTTTCTACCGATTGAATCATCGTTGACTGTAATGCAAGAGTATGGCGTATTCCCGTTCCTTCAGGCGCGCCTCCTGCGACATCGATTCGGTCCTCGAAACGTTCCGCAATTCCAGTCGCACTGTTCCAATTTGTATTGTCTTCAAAATCAGAGATGTAGGGATTCAAGAACACCCATACTCCGCCCATGATTGTGATGACCATGGCCAGCATCATCACCACTCCGAGAACTTCACTGACCGCCCTCTGGTCTCGTCGAAGAGACGGGCGCCAAACTGTGTTTGGTTGTGCGTTCACACACGGCACACCCTTTGGCATCATTTAGCCATTGACCCTCTCACCCCCCCATAGGGGGGTGATTTTGGAGATTATCCATTTGACCGGGTTTGTTTTTCAAGCAACTCCTTTTCGACACTTTTGCCAATGTAGTGAGAGCGTTCAGGACCGTCTTGAAGCGAGATTGAGATGTCTCCAGTAAACAGTTCATCAATGTGATAAAGCACTGTGGATTCTGCCAAATGAGGTTGATTGTTTTTCTCGGATAAATGGGTCAGAGAAATGCTCTTTGTGTCTGGGGTGCAAACCTGTGCCAAAAAGCGGCCAGTTTGGTCATTTGAAAGGTGGCCGCCTCGACCGCTTATCCGGTCTTTGAGCGAGTATGGATACGGTCCGTTCATCAATCGATTATGATCATAATTTGCCTCAATCGAAATATGCTCACAACCACGAACATGCGTGACAAGTTCATCAGTCCAGGAACCAAGGTCTGTAATGACAGCAGCTCGATGGCCATTGTGGCTCGCCACAAACGCCACATTATCTGAGCCTGAATGAGGCACTGGGACTGGGAGTATGGCTAAATCTTCGCTCACACGTATGACGTCGAGTGCTTCGAAATGATGAGTGAGTTCAGGCAAGAGGCCAAGTTCTTCCGCAGTTCGGTGATTTGCCTGAATTTTCATACTCCATCGCTTTTGAGAAACAGCAGCTCCTCCGCCATGGTCGCCGTGATGGTGGGTAATGAAAATGTAATCAATATCGGTTGGATGGAGGTTTAATCGGCCAAGCCTTTTCTCAAGTTGTGCTCCGCTAAATCCTTGATCAATCAACACTTTCGCCTGTTCGGTTTCAAGCAATGTCGCATTTCCGCGACTGCCTGTACCAAGGTGCGTGAGTGTCATGGTCATCTCAATCATTAACACCCTGACGCGAACGGTCTTTGAAGAAACCGCATACAATGCTTACCTATGCTGTAATTTCGCCATAGGAATTGAGTTTTCTAAAGGACAACTTTCGTCCAAATCGAATGAATTTTCGAGTCGATGAATGAAGACTTGTCCGAACATCGCTCCATCACCCTCATAAGTGTCTTCAAAGGGTTGAACATCTGCGAAGCGTATGCTTTGTAGGCTGGTCTCCAAATGCGTCGTAGTTTAACCACTCTTCTTACCACACTTGCAGTTGTAGCAAGTCTGATGTTTATGTCACAATTTCCAGCTGTATCGCCGGTTTCAAATTTACACCCCGATACGACGGATGGTTCAAAGCCTCCATCGACGGACAGCGACGGTGATAAAATCCCTGACGTCCACGAAAATCTGTTCGAAGAATGGATGAATTGGAGTGCTGTTGACGGTCGTGAAATTGTCATTCCTGGCATGGACAGTAACAATGCATCCGATGCATTGGTCGATAATGACCGTGATGGCTTGAATGCAACAGAAGAATTTTGTTGGCCTTATCCTGCAAATTGTACAGCTCCTGGATTTCCACGTGGGCTAACTGGAGTTGTCGACAGTGAAGGTGAACGCAGTTATCTCGACCCTCGTATGTCTGATACAGATGGAGATGGAATGCCGGATGGTTATGAGGCATACATGTGTGAACGTGTCGGTGGTTTCAACATCTTTTCCCTCAAATATGAGTGTCAGAATTTTGATCCTTTGAACGGTTCGGATATTTATGACGACCCTGATGAGGATGGATTTGACGTCAACAGAGATGGCGTCTTATCAACGACAGAACGATACTCATCTCCTGAAGAATACATTCACGGCGCCCCTCTCAATCACACAACTGAGTTGGACGGTATGTGGTGCTCAGCCACATTACCTGAGGGTTCAGTTTTCAAAAATTGGCCCTTTATCCCTACCGGCCCAAATGCTACCTTTGAAAATTTACTCTCTGCTTGTACTGAAAACGCAACGATGGTTATCGATGAAGACCTTTGGCTTGGAACCGACCCACTACTCGCTGACTCTGACCGCTATCATTGGGATGGCTTTTCAATTCGCAGACTTTTCCCCTCTTTTGGTGACGGGATTCCGGACGGATGGGAAGTCCATTTTGGCCTTGAACCGCTTAATCGAACCAACGCTTTACTCGATCCAGACTTGGACGGTTGGGATGCAAACCGAGATGGAGGTATCTCTCCCGATGTTAGCCGCACCCTCACCGCTCTTGCTTTAGGGGAATCTCTGTCAACTCTGGAGGAGTATTTTGTTCACGAGGACAACGGCAATTCCGTTCTTCCTGGGATGAAATCTGTTCTGCTAGGAAATCAACTTGACACCCATGAATCTATTCCTCTCGGCTTTGTAACTCCTGCCGAAGAAATGAGCCTCATTCATTATGACCTTCGTGACTTGGAGAATGACGGTACTATGCTGTATGCGACAACTCGGTATGGAATGACGGTTTTTGATTTAGAACAGTCTGTCAATTATGACCACTGGATGCCTCAAGGTATAGAATTGCATGAATCGCAACTTCTCTCTGTTCAAGATACGAACTTTGCTTTAGCTCTCGCAACGAGTGTTGGATTGGCAGTAGCACCACTCCAAGCCAATGGTGACCTCGCACCTTTGGAAAGTTGGTCTTGGTCACTTTCTGAAGAGATTCATGCACTCACTGTTTTGAATATTGAAGGTCAGAACAAACAACTCCTTGGATTGGGCCAATATGGTCAAGGAGCAGTTTTTGAAGTCACCACTTCGTCTCAAATCTCGCAACAGTATTCCATTGCAGTCGGGCTTGAAACCGCCCTAAGCCAATCGAATGCGACTGTTACTGCAATTGCTCATGGTGCGGCAGGCGGAGGAAACAATACCCTGTATGTGGGTACCGATCGAGGCCTCATCACCGGTGAGACATCAACCGCACGTGGAGCCTTCGAGCCTACATGGCGATTTTACTACACGCCTGAAGTGACACCTTACCCAACAGCAATCGATGAATTGCGCTCACTCTCTCTTGGTATGGTTGCAAATCCTGCCGAGGTACGAACGATGGCTCTTGATGGCCCTACTCCGAATAACGCTCAAGTCCTGTGGTTTGGAACACCATCGGGTGTCCATATGATGAATCTCATTGATAATTCCATTTCTCACAGTGGATTGTTAGAACATCCTGGTGTCGAAGGAAAATACCTCCGAGAATACAACAATATCCATTCACTCCATCCTACCGGTGACGAGATATTGGTTGGTTCAGAGAAGGGCTTGTGGGCTATTTCGGGTGATTATTCC
Source organism: Euryarchaeota archaeon TMED99 (assembly GCA_002170315.2). Lineage (GTDB taxonomy): Archaea > Thermoplasmatota > Poseidoniia > Poseidoniales > Poseidoniaceae > MGIIa-L1. The sequence continues at coordinate 49,286 of NHFA02000031.1, read as the reverse complement.
GCAGTCTATGGTTTCCAAAACCAAGAGACGATATACGGTGAAATTGTCACTATTCAAACAGTGACGGTCGATGAAAATACGACGATTTTCACTGGTTCTGCACCAGGGCAATATGCGAACCTTGAATTGATGAATCCAGGAGCGAATGACTCTGACAACGATGGAATGCCTGATGGTTGGGAAGTCGCGAATGGATTAGATCCAACAGACCCGTGGGATTCTCTTTTTGATATGGATGGAGATGGCATAGACCTTGACCAATCAGGTGATGGTTTCTTAGAACGACTTTGGACGAATTTAGATGAATATCGCTATGTGAGTCAAACAGAGAATGGTTACAATTCAACCAATCCCAAAGCAGGTGATACCGACGGTGATGGATTAGGTGATGGGAGTGAATACTTCGGCTTCTTCTATGAAAACTCTACACTTTGGTGCCATTACACTGTTCAGATGGAATACATTTGTGACGATGCAGCGGGACAAGCAGCGAATGCAACTTATCTTGGACTTTCGAGCAGTGACAGAGGTACTGATCCAACCAATTTCGATAGTGATGGCGACGGAATGCCTGATGGTTGGGAAATTCACCATCGTCGATGGATTGGTTCTTCGTTTACAGGTGGCAACAACTGGACACTGGACCCGAATCGTGCAGAAGATGCGAATTGGGATGCAGACCGTGATGGTTTAGCCAATCTCTGCGAATACCAGTGGTCACTTGTGCGAGGTGCTGCAATTGAAGGATTGTTACTCGAATCACACGGAGAAACAGTCAATGCAAGTCTTGAGTGGTTTGATGCAGATCCGAACAACATTGATTCAGATGGCGATTCTTTACCTGATGGTTGGGAATCTGGCGGTTCTTGCACATGGGACCCTTCACGTCAAGGTGTAAACCCACTCAATGCTTCAGACCTCTTTGAGAATCCTGATGGAGATGGGTATGACATCAACCATGATGGAGTTTTAGATGACAATGAGGCTTTTGTAAACTACTTGGAATTCCACATTCGTTCAGACCTCTTTAGCGGCAACCAAACTCTTGATGGCGTGCCAATCCCGAACGGTTTCTCCACAGATTTATTCTTGAATGTCAGCTCTTTCGGAATCCCTGAAGCAAACTTTGGTGAGCGTGCATCTGGTTCGGTGACTGCCCTCCAAACGATTACTGATGTTGGTTCATCAGACCCGTTCAATGCAGATTCAGATTCAGACGGCATGCCTGACGGATGGGAAATTTGGTTTGCTCGTTGGAATGTTCTTGATGACGGCTGGACGCTCAATCCTCTTGACTCATCTGACCGATGGGAAGATGCCGATGATGATGGAATGGCAAATTGGGAAGAATACAACGCCATCGCTCCAGAATACACCGAAACTGACCAAAACCGCTCTGCTCCGCAATGGTTTGTCACAACGGTTGGCTCGGCATTTGCTTTACAACAGTGGCCTGGAAACTCTGTTGAGTTCTCCTTCGGCTCGTTCATTACTTCTGATCAGGTGAACCTCAGCGGTTGGACGTGCGATCCAAACAACGTCGACACTGATGGGGATGGAATGATTGACGGAATTGAACAATTGTTCACTTCATGGAATCTCACTGCGGAAACTTGGACCCTCAATCCATTGGTTCCNGGTGATGGTGGATTTGATGGAGATGCCGATGGACTGATTGACAGTCAGGAATTTGCAATCGCTGTTGAAGCCCCGACCAATGGGTTGGACCATCCATCCGATGCCCCACTTCTTCACGTTGATGGAGATGTTCAACAGCCTACTGAAAAAGCGCAAAGAGTGTTCAATATTCTCATCACCAAAGAGACTCGAGGCAAGCGTTTGCTAAGCGATTTCAATGACTGGCAAGCAGGTGTTCCACCGAATGCTATTCTCTCTACTCTTCTTGGAATGTCNGACCCGACAAATCCNGATACCGATGACGATGGGATGTATGACGGCTTTGAATACTGGTTCACCGAATGGGATTTAGAAGAAAACCGTTGGAGTATGAATCCACTTATCGACAGTGACGTCAATCTTGATACGGATGGTGACAGTTTCGATTGCGATGGTGATGGTAATATATCGATGGAGGAACGTTTCTCCAATTTACGTGAATGGGAATCTCGTACCTACGGGAAATATCTCGAACGTTTCTCAGTTCCGGCCGATAAAGGAATTGTCAANTTTGGTGACGATGCTATGCAGGCTTACATGGAAGAGCAAGGAATGACAATCATACAAGCGCAACAAGCCCTCTACACTGATTTTGCAACGAAGAGTCAGTCGAGTACTGACCGAATGGCAATGATTAACGAATTTAATGAAGACAATTTCAATCGAACCCTTCTCGGAATTTCAGATCCAACAAATACCGATTCAGATTCAGACGGCATTGAAGATGGCTGGGAATATTGCTATGCTCTGTATGGAATGGAGGACTCGACGACCATCAACCACTGGGCATCAAATCCGCTCAATCCTTGGGATGTGAATTACGATGGAGATCATGATGGTTGGTATGGCCGTACTGTATTTGACCAACCAGCTACNCAAGGAAGTTGGTCTGGACGTGTCTTTACTCCTGGAACCGCAGTTGTTCAATCTGGCCTCGGTGATTTGCCGTTTACCAATTGGATGGAATGGGATAACATGACTCGTCCTGATTTGAATGATTCTGATGGAGACAGCGTTTCTTATTCGACCGTTGTCTCAAACGGAGTGGTTGTCTATCATGAGCAGGATTACAATTTGTCTGATGGCCGTGAGGTGTTCAAGTATGGTATTAATCCGAGTGATAACGATTCAGACGGTGATATGTTACCCGATTGGTATGAGTATTCAAAGGCGTGGAACGAGTCAAACGACAACTTCAGTTCCTTTTTGCAAATACGGGTAGTTTGGATTGATGCTGCAACAGGCGGTGCTTGTTCAACAGATACCAATTCCTGTCTGCCGTTATCTCAACAAGGTTCGAGTGGGATCCTTTCCCGTCCAAATTTGGCCTCAACGTGGTTTACTCTGAACCCTGCTGACCCAGTGGATGCCAATTACGACCCCGATCAAGATGGAAATTGGGATTGCACTGGCGCTGGATGTGTCTATGANCCCTATACGAATTTCCAAGAATTTTTCAGTATTACNGACTCAGACCTCTCTTCTCCTAATGCTGTTCGCCTCAGTGGAATGATCTATGATGGAGAAATTGTGACGGAATGGTGGCAGTTAAGGGCTTCACTCTTGAAACTCGATTCCTCAGGAACGAGTGCTGAGAATTATTTGAAGATGGACAAATCTTTTGCGAATGATTTCCGTTTCGCTTACATCGTTGATGATAAGGACACAAATTTCCTTGTTCTCGATTCAAGCGATGATGAAATTCATTTAGCAGGTAACAGAACAGATGCTTGGGAAATATACTATGTTGGTTCCCCAAATACGGCTCCTGTAAGGGCTGTTGGTGAGCATGAATTTGGTTGGTATTTACTCGACTTAGACAATGACCATATCGCGGAAGGTACGGACCCGATGAATTGGGATACTGATGGCGATTGGATGGTGGATTGGTTCGAAGTTCATGACGATGAAGAAGACGGTATACGTGGGGATTCTTCCCCAATTCGCTATGATTCTCGTCAAACTGGATGACCATTCCCGGTTGACCTGTAGGCGCATGATTCAAAGGCCATAGGCTCTAAGGCCAACTAGGGGGAGCGCGTATGCAGAACGAATTATCGAAAGGTCGCGGNGTAATGTTGACCTTGTTTTTCATCATGGTACTCGCTCCTATGGGACCAATGGCGGAGGTTTTCGTCGGCTCTGCAGATGCAACGGGTGTCTCACGCCACATTTACTCTCTCGAAGATGGTTCCACAGAATATGTCGCACTCTATCAAGGCGCAAACCCGGATACTGGAGCGGTTGTCTCCCTGCCAAAGGGTGCCTTGGTGACTGATGTTTCTTTGACACTTTCCGGTGCTTCAGCAACGGGCTGGAGTCAAACAGTTACCGATGACCGTGATGAGTGGATATCTGGTTCATCATCGGCAACAGATGCTCGAAGCAGCGAATTAGGTCTGGCATTTTCCAATCGCTCAACAACTTTCTTCCCGCACGGCTATGATGANGTTGAACACACATCATCCGATGCATGGCTCGATAATGGGTCGTATGCTATTCGCCAGCCCCACACTTCNAACTCAACAGAAAGCAGATTTTCNCAGCAAGCCCTCAAAACTTCATCGAGTTTGATGAAGCAAAGTCAAGGAGCAATTTTGAAGCACCACGATTGGCTTTTCATGTCGACTTGGAGTTCTTCTTCATTCCATAATATCGTTCATCGTCTTTACCCAAATAATGCAACCAAGGAATCGGTCATTACTCTGGACCAAGGTCAATGCACAATTGCCAGCCTCCACCCAAGTTCATACTACGGAAGTTATGGTTTCCGTGACTGGACAATAACGGATGATGAGCGAATGTTTGCTATTCTCTCTGGTTACCGATACCATTACTCTTCATCAGCACCTACCCAATATCACCGTGTGCTTGAAATGGATATTTCACGCGACGATACTTGGACGTGCATTGATTCCTATGACGTCTCACCTCAATATTCTGATTATACTGCAATTGCATACGATCGAGATACAGAGGATGTATGGATTGTGCACAATGCCCAGCGCCGCATTGTACCTTACACCTTTGGCGATCAACCGGATGGTCAATATACCCGCGGTCAAGATATGTATTCATATTCTTCATCCTCCGGAAGTGCTTGGGAATGTGGAAAAACGGGTCAACAAGTTCGTGGCTTAGAGGTGAACCAAAGCACTTTCTTCATGCGTTGCCAGAAGGGTTCTTCCAGCCAAGATAAGGACCAACTCGAAGCCTGGACGATATCGGGTTCATCCACTTCACTCGTACCACAATCCGGTACACGTTTACTTTCGACTCTTGGTTATGGGCTTCAATTTGATGGTTCGCGATTTGTCACCGTTGACTGTGGCTATTCCACTTGGTCTTCGGCAACCTTGTATTACCGTGAGTATGGAACTGGATGGCAATACAAGACCACACCTGCGCCGGGCACGACTACTTGGTATGGCCCTGTAACTGAATCTACAGACCCGATTTTGACGGTGAATATGCAAACTTACTGGTCTGCAGCATCCATCGGAGACCGTGTCGATTACTGGGTGTCAGCAGATAATGGCACCCACTGGGAATCGGTTGAATCAAATTCGACCATTCATTTTTCTTATCCTGGAACGGAACTGGTTTGGAAAGCTCAATTGATTGGCTCTACAGCAGTTTCTTGGTGGGTCGATGTAGAATATTCTACTGCTTACAGTTCTACGGGAAGTTGGACATCACCGCCATTTACGACTGGAACTAAGATTGGTAAAGTGAAGCCGAATTGGATTGCTGATGTGCCTTCAGATACTTCTGTGGAGGTTCAAGTATCCAACGACAACGGTTCAACTTGGCTTCCTGCAATGAATAATCAGGAAGTGAGTTTCCCATCGACTGAAGCAGGCGATACTATTCGCTACGCAATCACATTGGAAACCAATGACACATCTGTCTCCCCACTCATTGATTCTATCACTATGGAATATGAAGAAGGGTATCCTGACCGGCCTAAACTGGACATTGGCAATGATCTGGTTTGGGATTGGGAGTCTCTTCTTTTCTTGAATGAATCATCGGTCATCGCTTCGGACCAATCCGTTGTTAATGTCGATGTCCAATCACAACCCACACTTGTCCAAGCATTCAACTCCTTTATTCCTCAAAACGGCGATGGTGACGTACTCATCCCAATTGCAGTCAAGGCAGCAACCTCTGGCCGAGTGAAAATTTCGAACATTGATATTGCTTACAAAATGCAAACGCGTGCCATAGATGCTTCACTCGAAGGAGGTCTTCTTTCTCCGGATGGTGTTCATAGAAACTTGCAGGTCCGTATTGCCCCTGGTGATGAAGTCGACAGAGTCACTGAATCGCTTATCGCTCTCAATAATTCGTATGGGGAAAATCCTGCATTCGATTGGCAACGAGGTGATACATGTTCTGTAGTGAGTGATGGCGGTGGAATTGTTCAGTTCGATGTCGCCAATTGCACTTCGACCATGGACTCAAACGGTGAAGTTACAATACGAATACCAGTGGCCGTGAATTGGACTTGGGATGACGAAAGCAGCATGCAAGCACTGATTACTGTCGAAGATGACTTGGGACAGGCAGTTTCGGCTTGGGAAACTGAAGATTTGGATATCATAGTGGAAAACGATATCCAACTTGATGGTCTACGTGTTTTCGAAGAGACGGGTCGTGAACTCTACTCCCAAGATTGGGTGCGAGGCGGATTTAATCTGTCGTTTACTGGGAAGATATTTTTCCAAAACTCACAATTGACACCTCTTGGTGGTCAATTTGCTTTACGCATTCTTGGTCAAAATGTAACGTATGATGGTGATCCAATTGGAGANCCAGTTCTCTTNGCTCAAGAACAGAACCCAGCATTTGGAGAGTACAACATTACGTTCCAATCTCCNCTTGAATCNGCTCCAGGCGGAATGGTGTTCTATGTCGAGGCTATTCAATTGCCGAACGGTTCATCCTATGCAAATCCAGGATACAATACCATTCGATTGGTCTTGGATGGAAACTCTCCACTCGTTCTTTCCTCAACTCCTGGCGACGGAACTGAACGTCATGCAGGACCTCCTGCGCCAGGTGGCCAGCCAGTGAGCATTATGATTCAAGACTCGGTTGACCCTCCAAATCAAGTCACTTTGAATTATTGGATTGGTTGTAAAGCAAGTGATTCACTGGGATGCAGTGATTACAATTTTGATGGATTACCGAACTCAGATGAATACGAGATGAAGGTCCTCACATCACCGGACACACAAGCAGGCGGGTTGAACATATTCGATGGATTGATTGATGATTCAATGCTTCTTCACGGTCAGCGCGTGTCATATTTCATTACCGGCAAAGATGCACAAGACAATGCGATTGCCATGGGAGGTGGTCCTGTTTGTCCAGACAGCAACATCGCATGTGGATACATCCCTGGTGAGGTCGTTCCTGACTGGGACAATGACCTAGGCACGTACAAGATTCGTGTTGAGTTTGAACCTGAACTTGACCTTGACAATTCGACAATATTGGGTCACGATGATCAGGCGCCCTTGCACCCAGGGATTCCTTACACTGCTCAAATCGTTCTCTCTGACCGCAATGGTTGGGAAGACATCCAGTACATTCAACTCGCACTTGGTGGGGATTTTGATGATGACGAAACATCATTGTTCATCTCTTTGACCAAGGGCATTGATGGAGAACCAGTTGCTGTCATGACCTCTGGGTCAGCAAATATCGCAGTTTCAAATCTTTATTCAAGTGTTGATTTGGATGAAAATAACAACAGTATCATCAAAATTTTGGCACGATTCCAATTGACATGGACTTTCCCAGAGTCCTTTGATACTAACGGAGTAAGTCGAATCACACCGAAGATTATGGTGACAGATTTACCCTGTAACGAAGGCGAGGAAACGCCGTGCTTCGAAGCGAAAGCAGGTCTAGGTAACGATGCATGGAGCCTTGATAATGACTTCAGATTTGATACCATGGAGGGGCATATTCGTGCGGTTGAACTGCGAGATGGTACCAATCATTACAATTCTGATTTCACTGAAACACTCATCGGTGCCGGTCAGGCATTACGTGTAAACGGAAGAGTTTTGTTTTCTGAAGACGAAACACCCGCTCCTGCAGGAGCCTTTGATGTCGTCTTTGGTGACTATGACAATACTTGGAAGACATCAACACGAAACGATGGAGAATTCAGTCTTGACTTGTTGATTCCATCAGTGCCTTCAGGACATCTTGATTTGCGTCTTGGTCTTGGAGACCTGCCAGGTTTGGCTATGGACGAGACACCAACTATCCAGCGAGTCCGTCTCGCCGTTGATAACTCCCGGCCAACCATTGCTGCGATTTCATTGGATGAAGTTTCTGCGGGCAATGAACTGTCAATAGGAGCCTGTGGTGATTTGTTAGTCATGCTGGAAACCATTGATGACTATGGATTTGACCTTACCGAGCCTGCTGTATTGCATTACCGTGTTCGTGCAGGAGAGGCAGAAATTTCACGTGGCAGTGTGCCCCTTCCCGACACCACACCATTTGGTGAACAATTCTTCTGGACAGGAAACCTCGACCTCACAGATTCTGGAGCCACTACCCTCTTGCCATCCTACATGGTTGATGTTTGGGTATCGGGTTCCGATTCAGCAGGGAATCCATTTGATACACTTGGTAATTCAATTACCCAACCCATGGCCTCATGGTCACTGGCTCTACTTGGCCCAAGTATCGACTTGAATTTGCCAACCAGTTCTTTTTCTTGGGATGACCCAAGTCCAATCACCCAACAAGAAGTTGGTCTCGAATTTGAAGTTCGTAATCTTGGCGGAAAGGGCGATGTTGCCTTTATTCTGCAACGGGCAGTTGAGGGAGGCTTCTGGCAGGATACCGCACGTGTTGACCTCGTGGCTACAGCAGGCTCTGCTGTGACTGGAACTCTTCCTACCGTAGCGGACGTCGATTCTGGTGAAAGTATTCAGTTCCGAATTCTCGTCTTGGTTGATGAAGTCGAAATGGATCGAAAAACCCTCGACCCGTTATTGGTCAAAGAAGAAACTATTCGTGACGGTGAAGCACTTGCATTGCAAGCTCAAGAAGGAGCATTTAGTATAGTTCTCTACCTCATTGCTCTGGTCTCTTTGAGTCTCGCAATGTGGTTGTTGGTTATGAACAGAAGAATCCGTGAAGGTGAGCTTGAAGGTGGTGCTGAAGACCAAACAGAAGAAGTTCTTGATGACCTCAATCTTTCGAAAACCCTTCCTGCAATCGATGTGAATATCCCACCACCTGCAGGATTAGTTCTTCCACAAACAGGAGTTGCTCCATCGGCTTCGACTCCAGTTCCCTCGACATTAGTTCAAAACATCACCTACAATATTACCGATAGTGCAGTTGGAGAAATTCCTACAACTAATGCAGTAAATTCTGAAAACCCATCAGTGAAGGCTCCACCTCCACTTCCACCAACCGGTTTGCCGCAAGGATGGACGCAAGAGCAGTGGAACCATTTCGGTTGGCAGTATGTCGATGCTATGAAAAAGTGAGTTGTTTGAATGACTGACAAAGGGGCGACGCCCATCGATGGAATGGTGACATTGCAAGAGCGGATGGTCAATCTCATCAACCAATTGAACATGCCTTTGATTGAGGTCAGTCTGGTTCTTAGCAAACACATAGCAGGTCTTTCTCGTTCTCTTGACGAACATATCAACGCAACTCAACAAACTTTTTCTGAATCAGTAACCCATCCTTGGGATATTGAAACTCCGGAAGATTCTGAAAATGATTTTACTTTTGACCTTGAAAAAATATTCAAAATCATCGATGAAGATCGAATGGATATTCTTGCCACCCTCATACGTGTAACACTGGTAGAAATTGATGCCTCCTTAGCAGAAGGACTTCTCGCACTACGCCCATGGGAGGCACTTTCTCGTACGCAATTGTCGAAGGCTAAAGGGCCAGGGCAACTTTTCTCACCTCTTGAGATTCCAGAAGACTGGTGAGCAATGGGTTTGAAAATAACCACCTGCACCGACTGTCATGGACAAGTCTGTTCGAACCTGTTTAGGGATACTTTGCGTTCTTCTTGCGCCAATTCTCTCAGGTTGTATTGGTTCAGACAGCCTTTCGAACTTAGGAACGAATCGTGGAATACCTGGTGGACTCACTCTGGCTTGTCTTGATGATTCTGTCTACACTTCGATGGTGGTTGAAGTCGATTATCATCCTGGCTACAAACCTGAAACATCATCAACAGACCTACTACAAGAGCGCCTTGCTTCGGTATGTGATAAGCCCCAAGGTGTTGAAATTCAATTGACTGAGACGACGTTCACTAACGAGGAGATATGGACTGCAAGCGATGTACGTGCTGATGGCTGGGATGAAAAAAGTCATGACCCAAGAGACGATTCAGTTCTCTACTGGCAAGTGATTTTTCCTGCAGGTGTCTATGAAGACAGCAGTGTTCTGGGTGTTGCCGTTGATGCTTCGACTGTAGCTCTGTTCAAAGATTCAATAGATGACGCTGAAAATATCTTCCAACGACCTTCAGCAGAAAAGATAGAGAACAGTGTGCTTGTCCACGAATTCGGTCACCTTTTGGGGTTGGTAAACCTCGTTTATACGTCTCCTGCTGACCACGAAGACAGTGAACACCCCGGACATTCAAACAATGAAGACTCGGTGATGTATTGGGCAATTGAGTCGGCGAGTATCTCAAATTTCTTTTCGAACGAGCTTCCGACAGAATTTGACCTTGATGATAAACAAGACCTGATTGGTTTGGCTGATGGTTCAATCAAATGCACCGACCAATTATGGCGTCCTTAATCTGTTTTGGACGCAATGAGTTTCGTTGCTTCTCTCCAAGCATCAAAAACCGAGTAAGCCCACAACCCCATCCATAACACGATGGTAAGCGCAAGAGGAATTTGTAACAACGTCCAGTCGAAGGCTTTTCGATGCTGCCTGTTGAAATGCTGGCCAAGGAACAAAAAAGGTATCGAGGCAAGTAATGCAGTGAACAATGGTCGCAGGGTTCCCCAAGCGCCAACTCCAAATGTAAACTCTTTCCATATCTCTCGGAATAATCGGACTGGCCTCCATTCGAGCATGCCATTTTTCTCCTCCTCAAGAGGAGTCATGCCCGTTTCAGTATGTCCTTCCATACTCGCCACTGCAATGTCCTGTTGGTTCTTGTTTGTCAAGATGACGGGGATTTCCTCGACACGAATATCAAAAACCGTCAAGTCGAGGCAGGGCCATGGTTCGGATATTAGTAACGGGTTTCGAGCCATTTGGTGGACATTCTGAAAATATTTCAGGCCAAATTGTCAATGCGCTTCCATCACAACTTCTTCTCGATGACCCTTGGTCTAGTTTACGTGAATATGCGAAAGAATCACTTGAAGTCACTCTAGAAACACGTGTACTTCCCGTTGATGAAGCAGGTTCACTTGAAATCGCTAATGCTGTCCAAGAAGGGGAGAATTGGGATGCAATTCTTCACTTGGGATTATGCGAGTCGTGCGAAAAGCCTCGTATTGAAACCCGTGCTCAAGATCTTCTTCAGATGAGAATTCCTGATAACAGTGGGCGTCAAATTACTCAACAATCGATTACTGGACTTGGCAATCTTCCAGTCACTGTTTTGGCGGATGCATGGATGTCAATGCCATGGTCTGTGGAATGTGAACTTTCACAAGATGCAGGAACATACCTGTGTAATGAAACATTATACCGTACACTTCATGCATTAAATGTAATTTCAAGCGATGATAAGACCATACCACCGTGCCTTTTTGTTCATCTTCCTCTGGTCGAAAAGTGTTCATTTCCCAATGCTTTGAGTTTTGTTCAGGAAGTACTTCAAAGGATGATGTTTCGACCAGTTCTTTCAGTTGTCGGTGCTTTGATTACTCGAGATGAACATTACCTCGTTGCCCAACGTTCTTCTTCGGAAAGCCATGCGGGTAAATGGGAATTTCCAGGCGGGAAAGTTGAGGCGAATGAAACGCAATCCTCGGCTTTAGAGCGTGAAATGCATGAAGAGTTTGGATGGTCAGTTACCTGCAGTGAAGCGATTGGAACCTGGTATCATTCATTGGAAAACCTCGATATTGCCTTACATATTTTGCCAACACACTTCATAGGGAGGGTGCCTGATTTTACAGACACGACACTGTGGACTGCTCATGATGCCCTTTGTTGGAGACTTTTAGCCGACGAATCGGAGCTCGATTGGCTTGGAAACGATCGTGCTGTCGTTGAATGGATGAAGCGTACGAAATTTTTGCCTAGAGCCAAGTAACTGCTTCACCGTCTTCATTCATTGCCATGTCGTCTTTAATTGAGCGTGGTGCGATGTCTCGACCTTTATGCCACGTTGCCGCTTCTAACCAGTCGCCCAAGTGTTCACCTTCAAGAGTTATTGAAATGACTCCCCCCAAGGGTCTTTCCTCTGACAAAGGGAATGCGATTTTCCCTACAATTGCCGCTTGGCGTAACAATTCAAACGTGGTACTTGTTCCGTTAAAACGAGCCGTCATCGCATCCAAAGCAGTATCGAGAATACGTTGGTCGTGAAGTAATTTGAGAAATGTTTCAAGCGAAACTTGTTCTCCCTTCCATGTTTCATGAATTGCATTGCCAAGCGTTGGAATGTCAACTTCTTCTTGGCTTGGAAATTCTGGGAATACTGCAAGAAGTGCTTCTCTAACTTTCGTTGGAGAATCAGCCCCGCGTAAATCTGTTTGAATGATGATACGCAAGTTTTCATTAACGCCATTCAGGCGAAGCATCGGCTCTTGCATAAACATCGCCAAAACTCTCTTGCACATGAATATGCCTTTCGATGGGAAAAAAGGCGAAGAGGTGAAAGTCAAAGTCATCGTCGGAGTACTATGAGTGATGCCCAACCTATCATTGCATCAATCATTCCGGTGTTGAATGAATCAGGGCATATTGGAGGATGCTTAGATTCTCTCATCGCACAAACTCTTTCACCAGAGAAGCACATGATTCTGGTTCTTGATGGAGGCTCTTTCGATTCAACCATTGATGAAGTTCACAGTGCTATTGAGCGAAGCAAACAACGAGGAGGCCCACGAATTGAATTGCATTCGAATCCAAAGAAGCATGTGGCCGAAGCCAGAAATTTAGCGCTCACTTTACTCCCGGATTCCGTTCAGCATACCGTTGAAATGATTGGCCATTCGACTGTTGAACCCGACCATCTACAGATTCGTATGGATGAATGGTCTCGGATTGAATCTTCTCTTTCGTCACCTCTTGCTGCGTTAGGTATTCGAGTAAAACCTCGCCAAGGTGAACATGGCATGGTCGAAAATTGGATTGAGGGAACACTTGCCTCGCCTCTGGGAAGTGGGAATGGGCAATTTGATTCCTTTTCTGTATCGGGTCCAACAAAGACCCCCGCTTTTGCAATGCATTCTCGAAAAGCATTACTCGATGTTGGTGGATGGGATACTGCCTATATTACCAGCCAAGACAGTGACCTTTCTATGCGGTTGCTTGAGTCTGGTTATGCAGTCTATCGAACACCGGCGACTGGTGTAAGCATGGTAAAGAGGTCAGGATTACTGAAGTGGTGGAAAATGGGTCACAGATATGGATTTTGGCGAATGAAGATTTTACAAAAACACCCGAAAAGAATGAGTTTCCGTGAGTTCCTCCCATGGTTTGGACTTCTTACCACACTGGCAATTTACATGTTTCAACCGAATTTTGTTTGGCTTCTTCCAGGATGCTATATGGCGGTACTCTTCATCGAAGGTATTCGCAGTTCTTTGCGATTCAAACGATTTTCAACACTTCTTGGGGTTCCGGTTTGTTTGATTATGCTTCATAGCAGCTTTTCTTTGGGTCTCATCGACGGTGTTCTTCGCAAGGGTCGTGCCCCAAGTGATCGATGAGACTCGACCGTACAATGAATCACAACATACTTGAGTGTTCGATAAAAACTGGGGTTGAGAATTATGGCAACTGAGCGCACCGTCACTGCTCGCGGAATCGCAGCCTTGCCTTTATTGCTCCTTGCTGTTACTCATTTCACGGTAACTCCATTGAAAGAAATGTTCGAGATTGAACCCATGCTCATGTATGGATGGTACGCCATCGGGGTTGTTATTGGCGTGGTCTTGTTTCGAAGAACTCGGACTGTACGAGACCATGAGTTCCACCGTTCGCAAACGATGAAGTCAATGAAAAAGGTGTATCAAGCTGAAGAGGCTGGCGTCTGGCAAACCGATGTCCAACTCGACAGTAACTTGAGTGCTGAAGGTGAAATGGCGCTCAAAAGGAATGTCTCAAGTATCGACAATGAATCACCTGAACTTGAATTGGGGGAAGATGAAAAAGTAGAAGTTGACTTGCTGCTTGAATCCGAACGAATTCGGAAAGCCAATCGTCGGATGAGAGGTGCGGAAACATTTGATGATGAAAGCGTTGATTCTACCATTGGTGCGACGCGTAAGAACTCTCCAATGGATTCCTTCCTCGACGCCGTGTCACGCTTGTTTGGTCGAGGTGATGCAGTCCAACGGCGAGAAGAAAAAAGACAGGCAGCTCTACGTGCAGCCTCAAGTGCCGCTCCAGTTACAGCACAACGTCCGGTTGCACCGATGAGAACAGTTTCTCGAAGCAATGATGATGAATTGAAGATGACAACAATGTCAGATGATGGGGGTATTGACTCAGTGGTATCAGAACAGGGTAATGCGATTCCTCTCTCTTCTCCACCCCAGTCGGAAACAGAAAAAGTCTATGCTTGGGATTCCAACACTCCTGCTCAACAATCTGATGAGAGCATCGAATCAATGGCTATGATCTCAGTTCCTCAATATGAAGTCACCCAACCAACAGAAGTTCTTTCCTCTCCGGTTGGCAAATTGTGTCGAGGCTGTAATGCGACAATTCCCCAAGATGAACCGTTCTGCCTTCAGTGTGGCCTTGATGCATAAGTTGGTCGTTTTCAAGCGAGATATTGAAAGAGGTCGTTGATGCCCGTCGATGTGTTGGGTGAACGGCATGTCTGAAAAGCGGGATTATTATGAAGTCTTAGGAGTGGCAAAAGATGCCTCTTCTGCAGACCTCAAAAATGCCTTTCGCAGTCTTGCCCGAAAATACCACCCTGACCGAAGTAAAGAGGACAATGCTGAAGAGATGTTCAAAGAAATTCAAGAGGCCTATGCCGTTCTCTCTGATGAACAAAAGCGCGCTCAGTACGACCGATTTGGACACAATGGACCCGGAGGTGGTTCTCCGTTTGGTGGGTTTGGCGGAGGAGGCTTCAATATCAATCTTGAAGACTTATTCGGAGGTGACATCTTTTCCAACATTTTCGGTGGTGGAGGCGGTGGCGGTGGACGCCGTTCACGTCGACGCGGTAGCGATATTCGGATGTTTCATACCGTGGATTTAAAGAAAATCCATCAGGGCAGTCAAGAAGAAGTTGAGGTTGAATTACCTGTAGCTTGTATGAAATGCGCCGGAACTGGCGCAAAAGACGGCGAGATTTCCGATTGTAGGGAATGCAACGGCCAAGGTCGTGTTCGAATGCGTCAGCAGGTTGGGCCCTTTGTTCAAGATGTCGTGCGTGACTGTCCTTCGTGTGAAGGCTCAGGCCATCAAATTGACGAACAGTGCAGTTCTTGTCGTGGGAAAGGTAAAGAAATCAAAGCGACGACACTTCGATTCAATATTCCTCCTGGAGCCGAATCTGGCACGCGTCTACGTATGCGTGGTAAGGGAGAGCCTGCTCCAAACGGAAAAGGTGAAGATGGTGATCTTTTTATCGAAATCGATGTTGAAGAGCATCTATGGTTTGAACGTTCCAGTGCAGACTTAATCATGTCATTACCACTCGGCTATTCAGACCTCGTTTTGGGAACAAGCATCACTCTTGAGCACGTCGATGGTAAGGATTTGACAATCAAGGTTCCACCGTATTCGAACTCAGGTGACACCATTGAAATTAAGAAAAGAGGTTTGCCTCGTAACAGAGGTTCAGGTCGTGGAGACGTAATTGTGTTACTCAAATTACACATGCCGAAGAAGGTCGATAAGAAATCAAAGAAGTCACTTCAAGAATTGAAAGATATTCTTGCCCCTAAAGATATTCTTGAACGGATTAAGGCTGATGCTAAAGACCGTCGAAACTGATATCCTTTGAAAGAACAAAAGTTACGTTTCTCTCTTCAGAGAGTTTGTATCTTCTTCGATTACCTTTCAATTTTCGTCCCAAAATGATTTGGTTTTCTGCTCAGGTTCCTGCGAGATTTCAGGGGCATAGTTTTGGATTTCAGAAAGTGCAGGGTTCTCAGCCTTGCGTGCTGAATGCTCTTGAACATACGTGTTAGGTGGTGTGCCGGACAGTGTTTGTTCGACGAGATAGACAGTATTTGTAGGAACTGCTTTCATTGATTGTAGACCAGAAAGGAGTGCGATTATTGGACCGAAACAACATCCAACACATAGAAGCCCGATTATTCCACCCGTTTCTGTAACAGACTGTTGAACAATGGTAACATCTCCTGTTCCATCGAGGAGCAAGACCGCTTGTCCCTCATCCTCGAAACCGATGGTTATACTTCCGACCAGCACTTGTTCGCCTCTCTTTTGACCACAATCCCCCGTAATGCCAGTTACATTGTCCGAACCTAAAACGGAACACATATCGACATACGTCTCACTGGCATCATAACGAAAATCTCCTAATTCGATCGAAATATCACTGTCATCTGCATAGATGTCATAGTATTGAAAAGCCGACGCTTCAAAATTAATTTCACCCGGTGCACTTCCGGAAGCAGTGACTTCGCCGCCACCGTTTGCCAATGAAAACAACAGCACTGTTCCTACGGATATGAAAAGGAATGAGATTGCTGATGAAAAAATAAAAATCTTGGTCGAAGTTTTCATGGTTGTTCCACTGTATCTCTTGACTTAAACCTTGATTCATATTGAATATCAAGGGCAAGGCCTCATATCCCACCGCATTTTCGGTTGCTCCATGGTGAACAAACACGTGTGTATTCTTCTTCTCAGCGTTTTGCTGTTTTCGATACCTTCCTACGCTGTTGCTTCAAAGGAAGCCACCTATGTGGAGCAGTTTGGAGAGGTCTTTGATGAAGTTGTTATTGCCGACTCTTCAGATTTACTTGATGACCCACGAGACCTTGAATTTCATCCGGGCCGAACCAATGAACTTTGGATAGCGAATCGTGCTACTGACAGCATCACTATCATTGAAAATACCGGCATGGAGAGTCAAACTTCTCAAAATCGTCAAGACTCCAATAGGAATCACTTCCTCGAAGAAGTCAGTTCTATCGCATTTGGCGCTTACCATCCTGAATTTGATTGGCAATGGGGCTCTGCTCAAGAAACTGGGAATACTTTCTGTGGCCAAGTTCAGCAAAATTTCTTCATGGGACCAACTCTCTGGCCCTCTTCGCTCAACCATTTCGCTGTCGAAAATCAAAACAACGGTAATGGACTTCTTGGAAGCCACATTGACATGAATCACGAGTCGCCTTATGGAGTTGGCATTGCACATGATTCAGCAAACATCTATTGGTACAATGATGGCTACTACGGAGAGTTGGTTCGATACGACTTCCAACAAGACCACGACACTGGAGAAGATGACCATTCCGACGCTATCGTTCGTCGATATTCTGATATTACTCTCACGCACGCTTACGGTATTCCTGGTCATATGGTCATGGACAAAAATTCAGGAATTCTTTACATCGCAGATGCAGGAGCCAATCGGGTTCTTTGGGTGAACACCGATGATTCGACCTATCAGACCGAGGACATCATGAACGATGCATCCCGCCTCGAGCCTCTGCAAGAATACTCAAGAATTACCGATGTAGAATGGGGTGTTCTGGCATCAGGTCTTGACCGCCCTTCAGGAATAGCACTGGATGGTGACCGGCTGTTTGTCTCTGAAAATGGCAACGGTAATATTGTCGCTTATGACTTGAGTTCAAACGGTAAAAGCGCAACTGAAGCAAACTCTATCCAAACTTCTGCCTCCTCGATAATGGGGCTTGAAATTGGACCAAACGGCCATCTCTATTACGTGGATAACGGTCAAGATGAGGTCGTTCGTATTGACCCATTAACGGATCAAGACGGAGATGGTGTCGGTGATGAAATCGATAATTGCCCTTTCATCTCAAATTCAGCTCAAGCCAATTATGACAATGACTCCAAAGGAGATGCATGTGATGAGGATGATGATAACGATTTGATTCTTGATGCAGACGATGACTGTCTTCTTGGTAACCTTTCGTGGATTTCTTCACAACTCACCGATCATGATTCGGATGGTTGTGCAGATTTGACCGAAGACTCCGATGATGATAATGACGGCCTTTTTGACGTGATTGATTCATGCAATCTTGGAGATATTGGCTGGATTTCATCTTCACTTACCGATTATGATTCTGATGGATGTCAAGACGCTGGCGAAGATTATGATGATGACAATGACCGGATTTGCGATGCAGAAGCAGTCGAGGGTTTCTGGGCTTGTAGCGTTTCTTCTGCTACCACCGACCTCTGCCCCACCAGCCCTCCATCGTTCTTTTCAACCCTGACCAATGATGGAGACCAAGATGGTTGTCAAGATGTCGGAGAAGACCTTGATGACGACAATGATGGATTCTCTGACGAGATTGACAATTGCCCAGTCAATGCAGGAGCAAGTGATTCTGGAACACTGATCGGATGTTCTGATTTCGATGGTGACGGTTATGCTGATTCAATAGATGAATTCCCTACAGAATCAACACAATGGTCTGACCTTGACGGCGATGGTTTCGGTGATGAGTCCAGCGGTTTTGAAGGTGACCAATGTGCAACAGTTTCCGGGACTTCGTTTGAAGACCGAACTGGCTGTACTGATTCAGATAACGATGGCTGGTCAGACCCTGATGCTGGTTGGACGACAAGTTCTGGTGCTGATGCATTCCCAACATACTACAGCCAACATGCGGACCAAGATGGTGATGGCTATGGCGATTCTGCCAATGGATTCCAACCTGATGCGTGTCCATTTGTCGCTGGCACCTCTGTGGAAGATGTGTTCGGATGTTTGGATTCAGATGGTGACGGATGGTCTGATGCAGGAGATGCTCTACCTGATGATTCAACCCAGTATTTGGATGCAGATATGGACGGTTATGGAGATTCAGCGTCTGGTAATTTACCAGACAGTTGCCCCGGACTCTACGGGCTTTCATCTACTGAACGTTTTGGATGTCCAGATTCAGACGGTGATGGTTGGGATGATGGCCTAGATGTATTCCCAGAAGATGCCCGTTTTTGGTCGGACACTGATGAAGATGGTTATCCCAATGAAGCCGGTACAAACTTGAGCGATGATTGCCCTGAAGTTCCCGGCGGCTCAACTGAAGACCGCATTGGATGCCCAGATGCTGATGGTGATGGATGGTCCGATGAAGCCGATGCATACCCACAAGATGCAACACGAAATATTGAATCTGTATCTTCTTTCATGTCTTTGCAGTTTGGTCTTGCGGGTTTAGCAGTCTTGATTCTCGTTTTGTTAGGCGCATTCTTTGTTACCCGCCGTGGTGGCAGCTCAGCATTGAATTTGACGCCTCAACCGGCGACGCCCCAATTTAACGCTCCAATGATGGCGAATGTTCCACCACTTCCACCAGAAGGTCTCCCGGCCGGTTGGACGATGGAACAGTGGGCTTGGTATGGCCAAGAATATCTCAAGAATCGTTGAACATTCTTCACAATTCACCTAGAATACCTGCGCCAATTAACAATGCGAGGAGCATTATGGTCATGACGAATGTCAAAGCATGGAAAGCGATAGACACCAATACACGTATGTTTTTATTTTCTATTCGATTGTAAGGATAGAGTTTCGCCACTTCCTCATGCCCACCTTTGAGACCATAGACCGTTCGAGCAAATGTCGCCCTGCGAATAATCTCAAAACACACCATCACACCCAGCATCACAAAAATTGTGCCGATGGTAAGTCCAACATAGTATCCTGCTCCAAGTATTCCAAAAATTGCAATAGGAAAGAATGTGAGGTGCATATGAACGATGTAGGTTGGATAAACGGCCTCGTTGAGGTAGGACAGCCATTTACTTGGGCGATTCAAAAACTTAGAAGCCCAACTGAAGATGAAGAGACACCAAAACCATGCGTGAAAGGATTGAATGAATGCTGCTAAAACCGTGGCGCCCGACACAGCAGCATATCCTTCATTAGCCCACCCACCAGCCATGAGATTGGGTATCGAGGCTGATTCACTCAAGATATACCAGATGAGAGAGAAGATTGGAGTCAATATTGTTACTGGAATTCTTATTCTATCGAGAACAGGAAAATAATCTTCTTTTACTGAAATCATCAAGTATCCGAACATGAAGTAAAGTAAATACCGTGGAAACTCCCACCACATTCCAACTTCTCCAAACCCCCACGGTTTGAAAGCAATTGCGTTTGCCGCCAGTATGATTGACGGGACAAACATAATTCCAATCCCATATCGCACTCTGAGAATCGAACGTACAGTTCGGACAATGCGGCTTTCAGGATTCTTTCTCACATGAGCAAAAAGTGGCGTTAAAATCAGTGAATATATGAGTAGGTTGTAGATGAACCACAAATGACCGTAAGGCATATTTTCTGAACCAGGGAATACGGTAAACAAACCTGTAATGGCTTTTTGTGGTTCAAATATTCCAAAAAACAGGATGAATGTTGCAAAGATCAGCGGGAATCCTAAACGAATCCCTCGTTCCTGAATGTATTTTTTCGCAGTCCTGCGACGGAAAGCGAATGCACTGCCCATCCCAGATATCACAAATAATGCGGCAAGTCTCCACTGATGCATAACGCCGATGATGACGAAAAGTGGAAAGTTGAACAACTCCATAGTGCCCTCCTCCCCCTCAAGTTGTCCGAGAGAAAAGACAGCGTAGTGAAACCAAATGAGTAATGCAAAGAGAAGAACACGTAGCCAATCAATGTCATAGCGGCGCGACGATTTGTCAGCACGGATTTGTGGTTGTGAATGAATCATCTTACAATCCTAAACCGTTGTTGGCATCGTGGTATTTCAAACAACTCCCTTTCGTGGTCATTCATCACTTTATTCAACAAGCCTTTTGAAAGACTGGTGGCCCGCAAAATTTGAATTTCATGAGTGGGTATGGCGAAAAAGATTCCACCGCCAAAAGCCTCTTCACTGTAGGGGTGATTACAGTCTTCAGTTTTGTTTTTCTCTTTTATTGGGATGTCTTCAAACTGCTTCGTGAATCCTCGGTCTCTTTCAGCACTTCTTATCTCCCAGATTTCACCATTCTCTTCTGGCGAATGCTTTGTTTGTGTGTTGGCGTTTCTGCGATAATCTACATGTTTCGAAAGAAGACAGGACATATGGTTGTGCTTGATCATGAAACGCGAAGTGAAATTACTCTTCATCCGCTGGGAATAAAGAAGTTCGTGACATTTAGCAGTTGGACTCTTCTTTGTAACGTCGCTTATTTCCTCCTCGCAACACTTTCTTCCATTTCACTGCTTTTTACATTCACAGTTCCATCATGGCTTCACATTCTTCAAGTCCTCTTTTTCGCAACAGCCCTTGGTTCGGCATTCCTAACTTCGACGATTGTCCGTTATGTTATTTTGCCTGGCGAAGTGAAGCAGAAGAGAGTGCACAAGCATCAATTCTATTTCCACAATCAAATGATGCATAACTTTGCGGCCATTTTCTTGGGGGTTGAAATCATTCTCATCCAACCCAATTTACAGCCCTATTTTGCGATTTTCGGACTTCTCATTGGGATTCTTTACGCTCTTTTCGCATATCCCTTTGCCTATTTTGGAGGTGGATATTACGTCTACAGTTTTCTTGACCCGAGATTAAAATTTGCACCATTGCTTGTAAGTGGTCTTGCAGGAGCCATTTCAGTTTTCTATCTAGGCCTCTGGCTGATCAGTCAGCTCATCGCATCTTTCCCTCTCATCGGTAGCGTCGTTGTCGTTGTTTGGCTCTTGCTCATCGTTCAATTCCGTCCTGAAGAGTTTGAGCCAAATGTTGAACAGTCATCGCCTCTTCAAGAGTGAGATTGTTCAATTCAAAGTTCATTCAATGCCAGTGTAGTTGGTATTCGTGTTGCACTCGGTTCTCCATCCATTCGACCGTTGAGTTCAATGTCAACGGTTGTGGCGTTTCCAGTGATTTCTGCCATGATGAACGTCTTGTTTCCTTTCGCCATTGTATCCAGAAATACTTCTTCCCCTCGGTGAAGGAAGCGTGGTTCTACCAATTCAATTTTCCATGCCCCACCGACGGGTGCATCGAAGCGTAGAGCAGCGAGGTCCCAATTCCCTTCGAGGATGTGAACTCCAACCATCAATGGTATTGCATTGGGTTCTTTTGCCATTCTGTGGTCAAGTTTCCAAACGGCCATCGCCACATTTTCAGTTCGATATTCAAGGTCTGTTGGGCCCCATGCTTTGTTGGCATCTTCCCATTCAAGCATGGTGATTGCATGCAGGGCTTTGGTCAAATTCTTGCGTGACTGCTGAGGTGTGACTTCACCCGAATCCATTTGTTGCTTGAACCAAGCGAGTTGCTCAGTCTTCACAAGCAAGTTTTCTGCAGACTTCTTGCTACGGTATTGCTGAATCCCCAAAAGAATCACTGGGATGAGGAACAAAGAGCCAAGGAAGAATCGAGCGATAGTACCCCATTTTTCAGCATGCTCATCTGGAGGAAAATACGGCTCATCACCTTCATCGATAAGGGTGTACATCGATGAAACAAAGTAAGGAATGCTTGGCACATCTTCACCCCAACTGTGGTTGGTATTATTCGCAGAATCGAGTAAAGAAACTCGAAAGAAATGAGTGCCATGACTCATCTCAAGCACAGTTTGTATCTTTCCATTGACCAATATCACTGTTCGCGCATCTTCATCAATCCACTTTTCTTGGTCGATACTCCAAAGTTCAAGTTGGAGGACCTCGAGATTACTTCCTTCGATGAGAATCTTCACCAAGTGTTGAGATTTGTCCCACCCTTCAATTTCAATGCGATAGACGTCTGCAGTGTCATGTATGGCGAGAGTAAGTTGCCCTTCAAGTTGGCCCGACTGGAGGGGCATGCGTGGCCAAGATGAGTTCTCGGTGGATGCGGATGCTGGAAGGTAAGACGGTGCATCTTCACCCGAATCAATATCTGCGAAATCTTCTGAGTGAATCTCAATCCAATGTACTTCAGACTCAACAGTGAAACGTGCCGCACTGATATTGGGATAAGGATAGAAAACGGTTTCGAGTTCCGAAGTCAATGTTTGAAATTCTCCAGAAATCCACGAGCCACTTACTAACTGGTCGATACGAACTTCTGCGTCTGAATGAATTGACTGGAGCGTGAATTTCTGTGTATCGTTCATTTCAATGGTGGCCGTTGTTGAAAAATGGCCAACAATTTTCATATCTTCGTGGTCTTGAATAAACGTATTTGCATTTCCATCGTTGTACAGCATTGCTTTGATTGCCCAAGCGGTCTCAAGTGAATTGCTTTCCACTTTCAACAGGGCACGTCCTTCCTCGGAGAAGTGCCAAAACTTCGAATCGGAAAACTCGTTTGCCGTGAGTGCATTGGCTTGCTCGAGAGTTTGTTCGTTCAAGTGTTCAGAAGTTTGGTTTTGAAAATATACCGAAAGCAAAATATCTGCTGTAGCATGTGTAAATTGGAGTTCGAGTGTGTCTCCTGTTGATACATGAATTGGGATGTATTCAGGGTTGCTTTGTTGAAGTATACCTCGTAAATATTGACTCTCGTTAAATTCTCCGTAACCAATGCCAAACAGATTTCCACGATTTGGCTGAAGACATTCAAGTATTTCACCGCACATCGAGACTTCGTTGAGAATGAGCGATTCAGAAGGTGCAGGCCGGGTAGTCGCGTAATTTTCATCTATGTTTTGAATCAATGAATATGAGATGTATTCTTCCTCAGCGCTGGTAATCACAAGTTCTACTGAAGAAGTGCTCATTGCTTGAAGTGATAAAACAGATGTTGTCGTGGTCGTAATTCCGTCAAGAGTCACCTGAGCTTCACATTGGTTACATTGGAGAGAAAGACTGAACCATTCACCTTCACTCATGTTCCATTGACGAAGATAGTCTTGCGAAAGATCGGATTGGAATCCAGTAATTCGGCCATCTGTGATTGTTTCATTCGCAAGAGGAGTCTCTTCGGAAGCCAGTGAAAGTGGACTCAACAGTAAGAGCGCAAAGAGCATTGTCATACTCATTGCGAGGAAGTTAATCCTGCGACCCTTTCCTCCGTCCATGTCTTCGCCTGCGGAGTATTTGCTTTGAACTTAGGCCCTTCGAGGTGTCCAATGCTTGAAGAAGCAACGGCATTTGGCCTGTCCATGGAGGCAGGGCTCGGTCGAACCGTTACGGCAAGGTATCGCTTTGCCCGTCTATGGGCGTTGGGTGACCGCAAAAACCCAGTTGCCTCAACCCCTGCATTGGTTTTGCTTGATGGAGATGACGACATTGACGCCACTCTCGCACCGTTTCGTTCATCAACCAATGATCAAATCCCTGCGACACTTACCTTTGAATCCCGCCTTCCACTTTCACCACCAGATTTTCTCAAACCGTCACCGAAATGGAGCGTTTCAATTGGACACGTACTTCCTCCCTCTTTAGACGAAGCAGACGCCGGTGAGCCCGCTGGAACCGCTCAGGTTCTTCCTGTCTCTTGGCAACGACTCAATCACGATGCTGGGTTGACGGATATTTCCCTTAAGCCAGATGTCGTCGTTTTGGTTGACGCAGTTCAACTCGCTTCACAACCCGGGAAGTTAGTGGAAGCAATTGTTACATTGAAACGACGCTTTCCAGGCTCTTTACTGTGGACTCCGGGTCTTGGAGGGCCTGACAATTTAGCAGTCCTCACATGGTTCGGGGTCGATCTCTTTGACTTGGCCCGTTCACGCCAAGCAGCTGTTGCAGGTGTTCTTCTCACAGAACAAGGCCCTCGGCACATTGTTGACTCAATGAATGAATCTGCTGATATGGATGCACAACTTTCCCACTGGAAAAATGCTCTTGCTTCTGTTCGAAGTGCTATGGCATCTGACCAAATGCGTTCATTGGCAGACCGGCAATCTCTCACGAGTCCTCGCTTGGTCGAACACCTTCGCCGACACGATCTTTTTTGTCGAGACATTCCAGGTCTTCTTTCCTCGCATGTCAATGCAGATTTCACTTTTCCTTGCCATTCGGTTTCCGTTCAGTCAGACCCCATTATTGCTGATTGGGAATCGTTTCTCACGACTGAATACAGTGCTCCGGAAGGTCTCGATTCGATTCTCATCCTTCTTCCGTGTTCTGCGCGAAAACCATACCGCCTCTCCAAGTCACACGGCCGCTTTATCCGTGCTATAGGTACAAGTGCTTGTCACGAAGTTATGGTCACTTCACCTTTAGGATTAGTTCCCCGAGATTTGGAAGAGGTTTGGCCAGCAGGACACTATGATGTTCCAGTCACCGGTGATTGGACTGGCGATGAGTTATCACGGATTCAACGCATGTTTCAATCGCTTGTTGAGCGCCATAATTACCAAAGAATTATCAATCACTCAGGCATTGATTTCTCACATGATTCGATAGAAATTTCAGATACTCGGCAAGGCGATTCAGCGGGTTCACATGAAGCACTTGAACGTCTCACCGAAGCAGTCAAAAAAGCCGTTGACGAACTGAGTGCTCGAGGTCGAAAAACTGAAAAAATCCTTCTCGATAATTTTTCGAGTATCGCTCGAAAGCAAATGAACAGTGATGAATGGGTCAAAGGTCTGAAAGTTCGAGGAAAACCCCCTCGATATAGACTAGAACGTGAGAATACGCAGATGGCATTGTGGTCGATTGAACGAAGTGGTTTTTCATTGCCAAAAGCCATTATTCCAACACTTGCAGAACTCAATGCGTTGCCCGAAGTTCATTTGCAAACTGACGTTGTATGGAAAGGAGATATTTTTGGTCAAATTGTCGAATCTTTTGATTCAACCATTCGCGCAGGTTCAGATCTACTGGTTTTACAGGATGGAAAGGTGGTTGGTCTTGCTCGTGCACACGCACCGGCTTGGGAATGGCCATCGACACCGGGTCGGTTGGCGAAGTCTCACCAGCGGTTGTAGGCATCCACTGGAATGCAGAGCAATGCTCTGTTTAGTCGGAACAAAATTGCCTTTGGTGAAGCGGAGCGATTAAGAAGGGGTGACAAGTCGCCGAATTACTTGGAGATGTTCTTATGGCACGTATGTATAAGTCACGTAGAGGAAAGAGTGGGTCAAGTAAGCCCTTTGTCAAGGAAGCACCAGAGTGGTCAAACACCGATGCTGCTGCCGTGACACAACTTATTGTCGACCTTGGTAAAGAGGGGCATTCTTCTGCATCAATTGGTACAATACTTCGTGATCAACATGCAGTTCCAAATGTTCGACTTGTCATTGGCAAGCGCATTGGCAGTGTCTTGGCCGAGAACAACATCGGCGGAACCTATCCAGAAGACATGATGAATCTCATGCAACAAGCTGTTGGCATCATCAATCACCTAGGTAGTGGAAACCACAAAGATCTTCACAACAAGCGTGCATTGGAAATCACTGAATCCAAAATCCGTCGCTTGGCAAAATACTACATGGCAGAAGGACGCATTCCGTCTGAATGGCGATACAAGCGTGATGAACTCCGTCTCATGGTTGAGTGACCACAGTATCGTCGCTTCTCCACTGATGTGGTGACTTCATCAAGAGTAACCTTCTCGATGCAATCGGTGGGGCTATGAACGACTTACTTCTTACACATCCATTCACTGATGTGAAAAAGAGGATTCTTGAACTTTCAGAGCAAATAAAAGACTCTGGCATGGTTCATATCCATGCTCCTGCGAATCTCTCGGGGCTTCTCGCTTTGTCGATGCTTGAATCCGCATTCCTCGATACTGGAATGAAGTATCGTCGTCGTTTCTTACCATCAGACCAACATATTCCTCGAGACGAGCGTAGACAACCTCAACTCCCAAAGGATGGATTGTTGATTTTCATCGCTCCGTTTGAAGATACGTGGAAGTTAGACGAATTACCCAAGACAGACTATATTCACATTACCCCGCTTTCGGTATCCGTGCGTTTAGGCTCCAATCAATCTGAGCGTCGAGGTGCTCTTGACGTGGTTGCACAATGCGCTGCATTAGCAGCACAAATGGTTCCCAATGGGCAAAAGGTTCGGCTCCTAAGACCATTTGCGTCTACAGGGCTCTGGTTAAGAGAAGCACTGGACACCACTTTTGATCCGATTCACACCGCTGTTCGAGACCATCTACGCGAAGAAGGTTCTTTTCGAATAGTTCCCCTTCCAGAAGTTCCATCTCCTGCTCCGGGAATGATTCCAGGTCTTTCCGAACGAATGTTATCCCGCTTACAAAAAGGATGGCAGAAAATGGATATTGATTCACGCTCTGCTGCTTTGAGTGAATTAATTCTTCCAACGCTAACCCACCCCTCGCTATCTACTCCACGACTTGAGGAACTTGTTTGGCACCGTTTGATGATTGGTACATCCGATGTTGATGTAATGAGTCAAATTTTCTTAACTGAAAATGAGTGGCCAGAAGATTCAGGTGCTGCCAAAATTCACGCTTCGAAGTTAGCAGATTCTTTCCTCAAAACCGGCCTTCTTCTTCACTCTTGACAATCGACGGGTTGAAACCTCAGAACCTGCTGGGATATTCATGGCCATTGAAAGATTGCTTACCGGCAGCATCCGAGATCAAGTTCAAGATTTGATGTCAACAGAAGATTTGGTTATTGAAGCATTTCGAGACCTTGTAAAGGATGAACTCAAGTCACATATTCGCAGTAAAGTCGATGAAGACCCTGAATTGAAAGCCGAGATTAAGGAAGCAGTTGCCTATTATTTCCACACCAAGGCTCGAACAATTTACGCAGAACTCAAAGCCACTCGTGCTGCTACACGACTCGGTCTGCGCCTCTTGCCTGATGATTTACAAGGGGAAGTCGGAGAAGCAGTTGTCTCGCTTTTCGAAAAAGAACTTGGTGCTTTGCTTGAGAAGGCACTTTGACTGAATTGATGGACGCCAAAGCGCTTCTATTATGTGCCATGCGCGCTGGGTTAGGCCTAGGTGAACTCATGTCTGCACGTCCATTCTTGTTTGTGTTGATTTTTCTTGCCTCGCTGA
Source organism: Euryarchaeota archaeon TMED99 (assembly GCA_002170315.2). Classification (GTDB taxonomy): domain Archaea; phylum Thermoplasmatota; class Poseidoniia; order Poseidoniales; family Poseidoniaceae; genus MGIIa-L1. Next base: position 21,300 of record NHFA02000031.1, on the reverse strand, counting down.
TGTCACCTTTTGCAGAATCCTTTGTAGGTTCAGCAGTGGCAGAAGATACTGTCGTTTGCTGTGATGCTGCTGAAGTCGAACTCCACTTGCTTGGGTCTGCCTCCTCTGGTACCATGTCCCCTTTTTCACAGGATTTGACTGATACAACGTCAACGGCCACAATTGCCAATGCTGTTACATCAGAAGAAACCGTAGGAAAATGGGTTTTGCCAAATGTATGGCCGGGAACGATTCCAGCCAATACCTGGCAAATTGCAATAAAATACGAAGTAACTGATGCGGCGAGTGCTCAAGTAAATGCCACGGCAACTCTCAAGATTGGTAGTCAAACATTTAGCGCATCAACCGAGCCGGGAAGTTCCTTTTTGGCTCAAGGCCAGGGAACATTAAGTTTTGACATCGACGTCGATGCAACCTCAATTTCCGATAACGGCGCAATTGAACTTACGCTGACTGCTCGTTCAGTCGTTTTTTCTTTGCCTACTGGTGATGCAAAATTGGAGTTTTTATGGGGTTCTGAAGACAGTGACTCCACAATTGAAGCAGAGATTCCCATGCTTGATTTGACATTGCTTGAACCTGAAGTCGAAGGTTCAGAAGTATATTTTTCAGTGGTCATCGATTCAAACTGGGGCATGGATATGCTTTCAAAATCTGAATCTCTCGAAATCCTCGTCGGTGGAACTGCTCTTACTGGTGACCCGATCGAAACGACATCGGGTAGCGGTGTTCGAGTCACATGGACATGGGATGGTGCGAAAGGTGGAATCGAAACCGTTACGGTAGAAACACGGTTCATCCTTGAAATCGGTGATTCGGCATTGACTGGTTCTACGAGTTTTGAGATCGAAACCTTTGACACTTCAGGTGGTACAGGCACGTATTATCCTCCAGACGAGCCACTCAAGACAAATGGTGACGGCAGTCCGTTAACAGTTACAGGCACATTCTCACTTGATTCATCGAACAGTGAACTGGAGCTTGAGCGAGTGACCCGTATTGAAATCGGCGGAGAAATGGCCTTTTGGATGCGTTGGGGCATGGATCATTTAGGGGATGAAGTTACCGTACTCTCACTTCCATTGAAGAATTTTGACGCCGGTAGCGTTGGAGATGATGAGCGAGTGAGTCGCACACTTGAACAAATCGAAATCAGTGAATTTGAGCGTCAAATGTCAAATTCAGGATTAGCATCATATTATCTTGGAGAAGGACTCGGTTTTGAGGTCTCTGAATTATTGGGTGCAGATGTAAAGGACTTTTCGTCATTCTCGGTAAAATTGGACCTCAACGGTCAAGCTGATGTCGTCAATCACCCTGTGACTTTGGTCATCTCAACTTCGATCCAACTTGAGAGCGGCAAGCCTATGACTCTACTCGAAGATTTTATGAATCCTCAGCCTTCGAAACTTTGGAGTGATTGCACACTTTCATTGCGAGGTTCATCTTCTGCAATGGCCTCCTTTATCGGTCCAAATCTCAATCCATCTGAATCAGTCTCTATTCGACATTTACGTTTGCCATGGGGAGAAACGCTTGAAATTAAAGGTGAGGCAATGACTCAAGATGACGAATTCAGCTTTTTGGTCACCCCTGCAAATTCACCTCTTGACAGCCCGCTTGCTTTGTTCTTAACCGTCACTCTAGGCCTCCTCTTGGGCTTTCTCTTTGCTCTAAAATTCGCTAAAATGCGTCAAAAGAAGTTGCTGTATGTTGAACTCATTCTCGTTCCATTGGTCCTCGTAATTCATGTTCTTGGATTCCTCTCTGTCTTTGTAGGTGGTGCTGTTGGCACCGTTATTCTGATTTGGTGGGTCACTGCCATTACGAGCCCTCGTTCTAGGACAGATTTGGTTGAGGAAGCATCAATGCTGACGACCCCAGTCATCCCTTGTCCTGCATGTGGAACGCCAAATCCAGTGGTTAGTCAAGAACGCCCGCTACGGTTTGCATGCGTAGGATGCCAGCGTGTCATCAAAATTGTTGCTTGATTAAAGGTTAAGTCCCTTGAGAGATTTGACCAGTGAAGTTGCATGTTGGTAATCAGATGGAGAGAAATAGCCGACAAACTCACCATCTTCTTGAATCGCAATAACGGCTTGAGGCGCTCTTTTTTCTACATCTGAAAGAACCGATTTTAGAGTTTCAGAAAGCTTTACTTCCAAAAAGTCCATCTCCATCCATTCAGAGCATTTCGTCGAATTAGCGTCGACGTTTTCAGCCAAAGCCTTGAGGAACTGCCGGTTACCAATGACGCCCTTTGTCTTCGAATCTTCGTCGAGAACAACCAGTATTCCACCAGAGATGGTCAACAATCTACGAGCTGCTTCTGCCATTGTATCATCGATACCAATAGTCATGTGTTCATCATCAAGTTTCAAATCCGCTACTGTCTTGGACATAGTTGCCACCATTCAGCGGTTTGAGTTTCGACCTATGATTGTTACCGTATGGTCAATCATGAATGTGTGAACATAAGCGTGGTGCTATCTATGACGCGAGCATAACCGATTCGTTCTACTTGAACCATTGTACCATGTGGATATGAATGGGATTCAAGAAGCCCATTCTGGTGCTTTATTTCACCGTCTTCCGCAGTGATAAGTGTTGCTTTCACCGAACCTGATTCGGGTAGCCAATGAACGATTGGGCGTCGATCATTTCGCTCGATAGAACCGATTTGTGCGGAAGTTGTCTTTCCATCGTTTTGAAGCGTAATATCTGCAAAACCTTTCAAACGAATTTCTGATTTCTCCAAGTCTTGTTTCTCAACCCAGATTGATTTGTTCGAAACATCAAAATTTCGCATTCCTCTGCTTGGGTGATTCGGATGAACCTCCACATTCACATTGTCTGAATGTTCACCCTTGAGTTTCAAATGAACAGGTTCTCGGACAAAAGAAACACGCGGTGCATCATCATCAATACTTTTTGTGTTATGAGAATACAAGGTTGAAAGTGGAACTGAAATGTCCTTTTGTGTGACTCCTAATTCAACCCAAAAATCACGTAAAGCGCTGGCAGTGATACCTGTTTTTCGTAATGCACTGAGCGTTGGAAGTCGTGGGTCATCCCAGCCATTAAACAGTCCAGCTTCGATATCTCTTCGCATCTGAGATGTTGAAAAGCCACCCCATTCGTGGACCTTTACTCTCCCCCAATACATCGTTTCAGGATATGTCCATCCAAAGTGCTCATAGAGTAGAGTTTGTTTTCTCGTCGAGTCCATCAAGTCCTTTCCTCGAATGATATGTGTGACTCCCTGCACGTGATCTTCAACTGCACTTTGGAAATCAAGCAGTGGCCATACGCGGTATTTTGAACCAATCATCGGACGTGGGTGGGGGTGTTCTGCAGTGTTTTGAATACGCAATGCCGGCCAATCGCGAAGGGCAGGATTTTTCAAATCCATTGCGGTTTTGACACGAACTACAGCATCACCAGGAACAAATGTTCCGTCAGTCATTTTGGTCCATAATTCTAGATTAAGGCTGACATCGTTTGAACGGCATGGGCATTCAGTTTTACTGACTCGGAACTCTTTGAATTGCTCTCCCGTGCATTGGCAAACATAGCCGAAGTTGTTTTCCAGCATCTTGACTGCATGCTCATAATAATGGGGCATTTGCTCACTTGCAATGACCACTCGGTGTGGTTTGAATCCAAGTAACCATTCTGCTTCGTCTGGAATTTGTTCATACGCTGATGGAAGAGGTGGTTTGACCACGGTATCAGTATCATCAAAACGTAGAATTAATTCACCGTCCCACTCTTTTGCATAACTTCCGTTGATGACAATTCCGCGAGCATGTCCGAACGAGAGCGGGCCGTTTGGATTTGGTGCGAAACGGAGAACAACTTTTCCTTTTGTCGCATTTTTGAGTTCGGGAAGGCCTTCACGGCGTTCCTTTTTCTCCCGCTTTTCCAAAAGCTGCGGGGCTTCAGCCTCTAAGATTGCTTGGAGTGCTGCTAAACCTTGTTCAGCAGCCATTTTATTTGCATCGGCAACGGCCTTTGCAATCAACGGTGAGATGATTTTTCCATGCTGTCTCAGGTCACTTCTCGTGCCCATCAAACGTCCAATGACGGAGCCAGGTGCTGCCTTTCCCTCATATTCTATTGCATTTTGCAAAGCAAGATGCCTGAAGGAGGCAAGTGTTTCTTCATCTGGGGTCCATGTCATGGGGCTCAACCTTTCCTGTTGCCTTTGCTTCATCAACTACTCGCTCAAAGTCTCCGTTGATAGTCAAAAAGAGTCTGTTGACTCCCATCTTCATAGCGCCTTGTAGGGGGGTCGACTCCATATTTTTCGTTCCATGCCCTGCGAACTGTTTTCCAAGACCAACGAAGTGCGGGGTGAGGTTCTGCTTCTTGAAGCAGATTAGGTAAAGCCGCTTTCGTATTCGGGTCACTGGGATATCCTGACCCCAAAGGTATTCCAATTTCTTCAGTGAGTTGCTGAATTCTGTTATCTCGTTCGACTTTAGCGAGAATACTTGCCATTCCTACAATCGGAAAAGTCGTATCAGCTTTGTGTTCTGAGTGGATCGTCGAATCGTTCCAAGGCCATTGTGGCAAGCGTGCAGCAATTCGATCTGTGAACCGTTGTTCATTTACATCGCATGCATCGTTCAACACATGGACCGGTTGGTCGACCTGTTGTCGGATTTGAGTTAATGCCTCAGCAAAAAGTTCGACTTCCAAGAGGTTAAGCCCCGTTGTTTGAACACCATTGTCAACACGTTCAGGTCCGCATTCAATGAGGGTAAATTTCCAACCGCGCTGTTTGGATTGCTCGTGAAACCAGTTTACCAATTCGTTTCGTTTTTTATGTGTCAAATCTTTTGAGTCTTTGACACCCTGTTGCAATAACATTCCGAGGTCAGCGGTTGGAAGAGCGACCGCTCCGACAACTAAGGGTCCAATTACCGGACCTCTTCCCGCTTCATCTACCCCTACAGTCCACATGAGTCCACCTATATGTCGAATTCTTCATCAGATGGCAAGGGAACTGATTTTGATTCAGATTGGACTTCAAGACCCGAAACTTTCTGATTTTGAAGAGTAGCGTTTCCGGCATGAGGTTCAGAGATGTTTCCCGATTGAATCTCTTCCAAGAGTGAGTCTGCAGCTGAGCGCAATTCATTGGAACTGTGATAATTAAGTACGGTAGAGGCTGCTTGGGTAAGTTCAGGATTCACAGACTCACGGGTTGGTTTGTACGATCCCGCTCGATTTTGAAACGCTTCTTGGAAATCTTCAGCACGAACTTTCATTCGCAAATCTTGCTCGATTGGCTCTTCCTTTTCACTAAATTTTTCCATCCAGTCTCCTACTGCTTCAGGCTCTTTTGTTTGATACATCGCTTCTCTTTGCTTTTGCTCAATGTTTCTTTTGTTACGCGAAACTATCGATTTGAAAATAATGATGCCGGAGAAAAGGACAGCACAAATCATGAGCGACCATGCCTTCAATATCGACCATCCTGTTGAGAGTAGAGCGCCGAAGTCTCTTGATTCTTCAGAGTTTTCTTCTTGCCATTCTATACCCTTGTAATCTGCTTGGCTCGTATGGATAAACAAGGTACTTGGCTCAAACTGAGAGCGAACAGTTGTGTTAATCCATACAGTTCCGTTACTTTGTTGGTCCATTGGCAATTCCACCCATGCACGCACTGTGAAATTGTATCCAATCGGAATATCGCTCACTTCGAAGGAACGTGGATATTCAATTTCCTCTTCATATATTGCAATGGCAGGAGGGATAAACGACATCTGCGTTGAATGAGATGATTGTAATTGAACCAATAAACCATCAGCAGTATTGCCTTCATTACGCAGTGTCATCGCAATGGAAAGTCGACCTTTGCTATCAACTTCTTCAATGATATCGGTGAATGCCCATTGAATGACGGGTGCGATTTTCACAGGAATCCGGGCACTGCCAACAACGATATCTGTATTGATGAGTTTGATATCGACAACAACATCGCCCAATTCAAATGCATAAGCTGTTGCGTTCGCAGTAACAGTGAGGAGGTCAATTTCAGTCATGCTGTTTGGCTCGAGATCGATCGAAGTGGTGAGCAGTTCCACATCGACAAAGGAAGGGCTTTCAGAAATATCAAAACTGAAACTGTCGAATGCATTCCCCGTATTTTCAACACCAATACGAGCGCCACAAGACGAATTAGGTAAAAGCGATTGACATGAATCGGTCAACAATTGAACGGTGCCGCTCCTTTGCCAATCAATAGATGCACCAACGTCGATAGTCTGCATTCTCGCCAAAGCACCATTGGCAAAAACGCGCAACCGGATATCGACTTCGCCGGTGTATTCGAGAGGTGCTTGGAAGCCAATTTCAACTGTTCTCGATTCATTTGGTTGAAGGGTATTTTCTTCGAGTCCGCCGAAAAGTGCGATTGTCCATCCATCNCAGACAAGTCGATCCTCAATGGAAATATCTTCGATTGGCACTCCATCTGCAGAAATNGCTTGGAGTGTAATGTTGAGNGTATTGGGCGTGTTGCCGTTGTTTCGCAATGAGATAGGTAGTCGATCNTTTCCTCCAGGTTTGAGTAAAATATCTGCCCCGGCTTGATCAATTGTCACATTGAAAAAATCATTCATAAGTAAATCAAATGACCATTGGGAGATAGCACCATCTATGCTTGATACCGCCTTGAGTTGGAACCTTGGTCCCGTATTTGCAAGAGGTAAACCATCAACAATTTCAGGAACATCAATCCACAGGAATACATAACTCAGCCCATCTGGCTGAACAGTTTCATATGCATTCACTCCTTCTGTATTATTCATTGTCCAACCCCAATTCCAACCGGTTTGTGAATACAAATTAAACATAATATCGTCAGGTAATGTTGCATTGTTGGTAATGTTCATCGCCACTGAGGTTCGTGTTCCTGGAGTTACGATGAAGGATGAAACTCCACTTACGCCAAAATTAAGATTGGAATATGGAGCAATACGGACTTGTAAATCTTCCACTTGATACCAAGTCTGTTCGTTCTCCGAAGTGAAGTTCAATGCGAGGTCATACACACCAAAATTTGCATTTGCATCAGCACTCAGGTTGAATTTTACTTGCCTCAAAAAGCCACTTTCAACGAATTGAGTACACGGAAGTCCAGTTATTGTTAATCCATTCACAGTTGATTCAAGTTGGAATGAGAATGTGTCATCACTCTCACCCAGGTTATGGAGTGTCAAAAAGACTTCAATGAGTTCATTTTGATGCACGGTTACTTGCTCCAGTCCAATGACATCAAGTTCACTCTCTCTCGCTTCAAGCGATGGAGAACCGGCACCTGCACCAGCAAAAGAAAGTGTTGAATGCATCAGGACGAGCATCACAATCAGCACCCTGCGCATAAACTGACCACATCATTCAGCATTTCAACGTCACTCTATGAATGCATCACAATGATTGGTAGTCTTCATGAAGCAGAGGAATCTCGGAACGCTATGTCACCCCTTTGGCCCTTTGGTAAAAAGAAAGAACCTGAGATGCTTGATGAGCCAGTTCCACAAACTGTTGTTTACAAAAAAGGCTCTGCAGAGACGCAGGAAGTGTTGGCGGATACATCTCACCGAGAATCCGTTGATTACAAAGCAGCAGTCTCCCTTTTTGGTAATGGAGATACAACGGTAAAGCGTGCTGAAGAACAGTCACAATATTATGAAGGAATTGTTGATGCAGCAGTACCAAACGCTTCCGCGCCACAACACACTTGGATTCATCACACCGATGGATACCATTACAAACAATTTTCAGATGGTGCTTTTGACTCTCAACCTCATCAAAAGAATCCGGATGGAACATACACGCCTTACCAATCCTAAACCGGATCTGGTAGCACTGATTGGAGCGCAGAGATATCAAACTCTGCACCGTTGAGTGGAACGCTCAATTCATATTGATGACTCACTGCTGGGTCCATTTCCCCGAAGCACCCAACATGAACACCATCGATGACCACCTTTGCACATCGACCGACAAGCCATGGCCCCATCTTTCCACTCAAGGGTTCAATGATGTAATCGGTTGCTCCAAGGTCATTCAAGAGCGCTTGGATTCTACCTCGAATGGCAGCAAATCCTCCTCCTTGTTCAGCGACTAGGAAAGCGAAGCGTTCACTGTTTGAATGGTCTCGAATAACGGTTCCCAATTCATAAACAGCTTGCGGTAAGTCGTGATGCCGATTTGAGGCCATCAATCGGAAAAGTCCGGGCAAGAGGTATTGCCGGAGCAGTGTGTGTTCAATCGTGATGGGGTTTGTAATACGGGTTACTTCACCCATAGGAGGCCAACGCATTGCCTCAAATTGGTCAAAGTCATTGGACAATGTAAGAGATTGAATTTGCATGAGTCCAAGCCCTTGAAGAGATTCTCGTAAACGTCTACGAATATGGTTATCAGAGCGAGGAATTGAGGTGAGAGGTGCTTTAGGAACGTCGGTTCCAAGATCTTCATATCCATGCCCGATAGCAACATCTTCAACCAAATCGACTGGGTGGAGGATGTCGAATCGCCACCGAGGCATTGCAAAGCGAAGTACAGTGTCACCCTCGATGATGTCAGACATTTTAGTCACAGCAGAATTTGTGGTTTCACTTGCCTTATTTCGACCAAGATATCGTCCACCCATTCTGTTGATCGCTGCAGAGATTTCATCATCATTTAGGCTTCGGCCAAGTAATCCATCGAGAAGTCGTTCTGTGACTTGATGTTCGAGAGGAGTGGATTGGGGTAAGTGTTCTACACTGCCATCAAATCCGGTGACTTCAACAGATTCGATACGACCGCCACGCTCCGCTAGTTGTAAAGCAATGAGCATGAGGCTTGATTCACAGGCTCGACGGTCCCAACCGGTGACATCGATGAAGAAATCACGGGTTGAATGACTCACTGTCGTTTGATTTCCATTAATAATTGGCGGGAATGAGAGAACTTGGTTGTTTGAATCGAAGATGATGGGGTAGGCATTCATGTCCTTGAGCAAATGTGCATAATCGATTCCTTTTGGGTGGCTGGTGAGGATTTGGTCCAGCGTCATCTCTTCGGAACTTGCAAGTGGTGAAAACGAAGTTGAACTCGGCATTGCTTTCACATGAAAAGGAGGCGAAATTTTGGAGAGGTCGTGAACCCCAATCGATGCTCTTCTACGGCCTCGGCCAAGAGCGAAGTGTAATTTCTCTTGATGGTCCATGAGGGCTTTGATAAATTCATCTTTTTCTTCGGCACTCTTTCCAGTCTCGACACTGCGTACAATTGCTCCTAATATCACTGGACGGATGTGTTCAAGTTCAGAGTCAACAGTCATTTTAACCGGGCCAGTTTTGACGTCGAGTTCGGGTTCACTCTTCGCCCCGTAGAGGAAAGGTCGAATTGCTTTTGCAAGTGTTTCACCAGATAAGAGGTCTGGACGGTCTGGGAAAATTTCGATATCGAGTGTCTTCTCATCGCATGTGTCAATATCTGTGCCGAGTAATGGTAACTCGTGTGCCATCTTTTCGATATCATGTTCTATTCCATAGCGAGACAGGAGTTGTCTCAATAATTTTTGTTCAATCGAAATTGTTGGCATAGAATCACCTTAGCGTGCAAACCAATGCGGAAGAGGTCGGTCATATCCAACAAGTCGAAGACCACTTATTGCGGCTGTTTCATAATCAAGTGCGCGAAGATGTTGTCGTTCAAGGAGTTCAATTGAATCCAGTCCAAGTCTCCTCAAAATACCGCCGAGTTCGTTGGTCAGACTTACCAGCCAATGCGCTAAGTCTTGAGGGTCCTGCATCGGTACTTCGCAGCAAATGACATCGATACCGGATGCACGTAGAATAGCCAAGTCTTGCCCACTTGCAGAGAGGCCAAGTAACATTCCAGTTTGAATCCCACTGTGTGACAAGTGTGATTTTGTCGAGCGGCCAATCATGGGGAGAGCAGCAGCTTCAGCGATACCTGACCCGTCTTCAATTCGGCTAATTGCCAAATCAATTCCGTGGTGTGAAGAGCGAACGTGCAAAGATTCTACACGAGATATGGCGTTGACAAATGATACTGGCTTATCCATCCCGAGTAATGTGCGGACAGCGACGACAAATCCGTCAATCTCCTCTGAAGTCATTGCAGGAAGTTCATCGAGATCGACAACAACTCCGCTGCATTCATCCAGCAATTCGGGAGCATCTGCCAAATTATCGGTATCGAGGAATACGAAATCGAGAGGTCGAGGATTTTCACGAAGGATGAACGGTTGTTTTGCGAGTATTTCTGCTGATAAAGCGTCTAGGGATGTCGCATCGAGCATTTCCCCATTCGAGAGTATCGGAAGAATAGGGAGCGGCAGAACGGTAGACAAAATATCGTCTTTACCATCTGCAATCAATACGGCAGTATCGCATGTTTGATAGCTTGCAGTGTGGTGTAAATCTCCTGCTACCAAGCCAATACTCGTCAAGTCAGATGAGGAGACTGGAGGTTCGGGATTTTCTACGCTCAACATTTCGGTTGGGACAAGGCATGCTGCATCTTTTGGAATTTCCATTCCTTCATTATCGAGTTCTTCGTTAATCGACTTGACTTCTGCAGCGGTAAGGAGTCGTTGTGTGACGACGGAAGGCAGCCGACTAGGATACCGGCCATTGATGACGATTTTACCACCGGTCATGCCTGAGCCCGGTGACTTGCCAACATCGCCATGAACAACAATCAAACCGTCCTTCATGCCACCACCGATTCTCTCGCCTGCGGAACCACGGATGAGTAAAACTCCTCCCTCCATGAATGCGCCTGCATCATCTCCAACTCCATCCATGATGCTGATTTTACCGCTTCGCATAGCATAGCCAGCATAATTCCCAGCAATTTTTTCGCAAACGATGGTATTGCCACGATTTGCAGCACCGAGAAATGAACCCGTGTCGCCTTGAATTGTGAAATTGCCACCACTGCCGTAGGCAGCTACCCATGATCCAAGAACTCCCAAAGCACGCATTTTGGAACCCTTCGGCAAATTGGGGCACAGCCCGAGTTCTCCATTTTTGGGAACGGGGTCTCCTGCGCTGGTCCAGCCGATGCGTAGAATTGCATCTTGTTCAGCAGCCTGAATGAGACGAGGTCCGAGCTTCTCGTTAATCTTGAACGAGCGTTCAACAACCTCTCGTGGTTCGGCCATGATGGTTTGCTGTTGCACCATATCCATATACCCTCTCTTGGTAAAAGTACAATTTTTCACATTTCACCTTACTCAAGTTCCGGCCATATTTTCCCATCTGCTCCAACGATTTGTTAATAGAGGGTCTTCAAAGGCAGGTATATTGAGAACCATGACTGTCAAGGTAGCCATCAATGGATACGGAACAATTGGAAAGCGAGTCGCAGATGCAGTTGATGCACAAGACGATATGGAAATTGTAGGTGTAACGAAAACACGTCCTGCGTTTGGCTGCGACTTAGCAGTTCGAAAAGGGTATCCACTTTACTGCACGTTTGACGATGCCGACCGAATTGCTTCTTTTGCCGAGGCAGGCTATACTTGCCACGGCGGTTTGTCAGATTTGTTAGCTGTTGCGGACATTGTCATTGATTGCTCCCCTGGGAAAGTAGGTGCATCCAACAAAGAGACTTACCAAAAAGCGGGTGTGAAATGGATATTCCAAGGTGGTGAAAAGCATGCAATGACTGGTATGTCTTATACCTCTTCGGCCAATCACAAAGAGAACCTAAATGCTGAGGGAACTCGTGTTGTTTCATGCAACACAACTGGTCTTTCTCGGACCTTAGTACCGCTGTACGAACATTGCGGAGACTTACAGGTCGAATGTACGATGATACGAAGAGCAGCAGATCCTGGAGACTCCAGTAAAGGTCCGATCAATGCCATCAAACCAGTGCTCAAAGTTCCATCACACCATGGCCCTGACGTTATGACTGTAAAGCCAGAAATTCGAATTAATTCTATGGCAGTCGCCGTACCTACGACCATTATGCACGTTCACGTGATTACTGCGACATTACCTGAAGGTCATGGGTTGACGACAGAATCAATCTTGGACATGTGGTCAAAGAACCCGCGTTTGGTCATTATGAACGGTGCTGAAACAGGAATTACAACGACCGCTGAAGTCATGGAATTTGCTCGCGATATCGGTCGTAAGTGGGGTGACTTGCATGAGATTTTCATCTGGGAAGATGGTGTTAAACTCGAAGGAAATACGCTCTACTATTTCCAAGCGATTCACCAAGAGTCTGATGTCATTCCAGAAAACGTAGATGCAATACGTGCGCTTACGGGAATTGAAGAGGATTGGATGGTTTCAGTCAACAAAACGGATGCAGCCATTTCGAAATATAATCATCTTTGATTTGTGTGCCCCTTAGGGGCACAGACAAGGGGCGTGTTGAAAAGGGGACTTGATTTCGATAAGTCATGCAAGATGTGCGCCGCCCCGTTTTCATGCTTTTCTTGCTGCTGATAACATCGTTGTCCCCGATGTTACAGTCTGGAACTTCTTCTGTTGAGATTCAACTTACTGAGATTCATTCTCCATCGGAATCAGAGCGGCTTGAAATTGCTTCATCCCATTGGAATATTGCCGACCCCATCCCGATAGCGGATGTCGAACTTCGTGCATCGACAGGTGTGTTACGACTTCAAGCGGGCGAATTTGACCCATTGCTCTCTGATGGTCCATTCTTGGATGAACAATTCACCGATCTCAATGACCCATCGCAAACGGCTTTGGCATTGTTACAACTGAACCAACATGATGGTAAGGTTCTTGAAACGCTTGTCAAACAATACTCAATCACTCCATTAGATTTCATTGCAGACGAAGGGTGGTTGATTCGTTTACCTTCACCAGCACTTCCAACACTTGCCACATTACAGGATGACGAACGTGTTCGATGGGCGGGCATTCAGCATCCAGGATGGCGTATTCACTCCTCGCTTCTTGAACCATCAACCTCGACGCATCTCGCTCTCATCCCTTCCCCGGATTTAGCAGTTGGAGGCCTTGATACTCTCAGTCTGGATTTAGTCAAAATGGGTGCGAATGAGGCATGGTGTGGAGTCGGATTGTGTGAAGTGAACTACGATTCAGCATTCCAATCACTTCTCCTCAACAACGTCATCCGTGACGGTCGAATCATTTGGACAGAGCCAACAACCGGTCTCGTTCTTCACAATGCGGTAGCAGGCGCCATTCTCGGTGTATCTGCTGTTAATTCAAATGCTTCGTTCACACTTGATGGCTCAGGAGAGACAATCGCTATTTCCGACACAGGATTGGACCAAGACCATCCAGACATTGTTGGTCGTGTGGCAGGAGTTTACACAAATTTTGGACTTGACCCATCACCTATTGATTCCAACACAGGCCACGGTACTCACGTTGCACTTTCAGCCCTGGGCGATGGCTCTGGCGATTCATCTGCTCAAGGTATTGCACCGGGTGCGAATCTCGTGATGTATGCTCTTGAGCACGACCCAACTGGCGTTTTTGGTCGCTTGGGTTCAATCTACGATCTGTTGAACGATGCTCAACAAAAGACCGCAAGGATTGCCATCAATGCATGGGGTTCAAACGGAAACTATGGACATTACACAGCGGACTCTCGTTCTGTTGACCTTCTGGTCAATGACAAGAATACGGTCCTGCCTTTGTTTTCAGTTGGAGACCGTGGCGCACAAGGTGCTTCACAGGTTTCCGCTCCTGCAACGGCAAAGAATGTTCTCGCAGTAGGCACTTCCAATACAGGTTCATTGGCTGGAAGTGTTGCGAACATTTCGAGCCAAGGGCCGAGTCTTGATGGGCGAATTAAACCCGACATTGTAGCTCCAGGCATGAATATCTGTTCAGGACTTGCAGAAGAAGCAAAATCGCCTGCAGGATTTGGATGTGCAACTGGAACGCATGCGGATGGAAGTAGTCTTTACATCTCTCTTTCAGGTTCTTCTCATGCAACAGCCATTGCAGGTGGTGCAACGGCACTTGTTCGTGAATTTCTACGAGAAGAGATGAATCTCAATTCGCCATCTGCGGCTCTAATAAAGGCGGTCGTCATCAATGGGGCTAAGGATTTAGGAGCGGCAGACATTCCAAATGCAGCCGAAGGATGGGGGCAAATCGACCTTGAGAGAACAGTTCTCCCCATGGACGGCACAACAGCACTTACTACATTCATCGATCAGAACAAGGAGATTGATGCTGGATTTGGATTACTCTATGCCTTCAATCTTGACCCTAGCCATGGAATCGATTTGACGCTTGTTTGGTCTGACGAGCAAGGAAGTGCAAATGCTGCTCAATCAACACCACGATTGGTGAATGATTTGGATTTGATTCTTATCGACCCTTCAGGTAATGAATGGTTAGGAAACGATTTCTCATCAGGATTTTCGACAACGGGTGGCACTGCAGATTCAATCAACAATGTTGAGCGAATCAAAGTAGCGCCAGGCGTACTTTCTTCATCCGGTCAATGGCAAGTAAAAGTCGTACACAGAGGCGGAACTTCTCAATCATTTGGACTTGTCATGGTCGCAGATGCAACACCGAATGCTCAATCGGATTTGGCAACGTATAACGGAAGTATTGTACCTTCGTCTCAAGAGCCACTTAAGAACGACATCATCACTTTACAACTCGGATGGATTAATCAAGGTACATTGGCTTCTGATTCATTCCATGTGACGCTCGAAGACTTGACGACCAATCAAACGTTATTTGATGCAGATCGACCCGGACTTGGCGCAGGAATCGTTGATTCGTTCTTACTTCAGCACCAATTCACGACAACGGGCATTCATACGATGCGTTTGAGTATTGATACCCTTGACCAAGTTCCAGAAATGAATGATGCTGTCAGTGGCGTGGATAACAACGTGTGGACTCAAGACATTGAAGTCACTGCCTTAGGTGTCAGGGTTGTTGCATTGGACGAAAATGGTGCTGCACCGACCTCTCCAGAAGAGAGGGCAGCATCTGCAATCAAAACATTCGATGTACTCAACGATACTGGTATCGACATACCGATTCACATTCTCCATGAAGGAACGGGTCAACAAAGTGTTACACTTTCGGTCACAAATGTGCAAATGCCACAACCGGGTCGTCCTGATTTCTTACTCGCTCCAGAAGATTACTGGACAAAAAGCGTATCTGAAATAGGTCCTTATGTTGTTCAAGGACAAGGCGAATCAGGCGATTTCAAAATGCTTACAGTTCATTTGGAAAACGAGTATGCAGACCTCAGCGATTCATCCGCTCCTCGATATGCTCGTGCCGGAACGTTTGTTGTTGACATCATTGCTCGTTACCAAGCCCAACCGACCGTATCACACACCCAGCGTGTGACAATAGTTGTTCCAGAAGTCAATGCGGTGAACATTGGAGCTGCAGGAATTACTGGCCTTTCTGCCGCTCCAGGGGATTCAACAGGATTTGTAATCTCGGTTATGAACATAGGAAACACTCCTGGCCAATACACTGTGTCGTGCTCATCTGAAAACCGCTGGCAAGTCATGTTGGGCAATTCTAATTCGTCGACACTTGAGTTTGAACCATTGAATATCAAAGAGTCCTTGCCGATGTATATACGGATATTCGTGCCCCCAGTCTCAAATGGCGTTCCAATTTCTGGTTCATCGGATACCGTGACGTGTTGGGTAAACTCTCAAAATGATGCTACGATGAATTTCACACAATCAGTGGATGTCGAGGTGCTTCCTCAGGAGTCCTTTGAGAGTGACTTGTATGATGACCTTGGAGCAATTGGTCCATCGGCCATCAATCGAAACGTATTGGCTGATACGGGTGAACAAGTCTCACTTAATTTGACGATTGAAAATACTGGAAATACCGCTCTTGACGTCGAGGTAAGTGTTCAACCCTCGAATCCTCTGTGGGCTATTGAAGTTTTATTTGAAGAGCAAAAAGACAGCCGAAAAGTAACTTTAAGTTTAGATGGCGGTGAAATCAAAACAGTCAATTTTGTCTTTGGAGTACCCCTCGTCGCCGAAGAGGGTGAAGTGAATAATTTCGTTATTCGAACCGAAATGGATGCACAGAATTTCGTCACAAACACCACCGTTTTGAAGGTGCGAGACGATCTTTCAATGGAACTCAACGGTCCTTCAAGTGGAGTTATTCCAACCACCATTTCTTCCGACTTTTCCTTTGGAGAATTCGAAATTACCAACACAGGTAACGCCCCTCTCTCCTTGAATTGGAGTAATGGTTTAGCACCCGATGGTTGGACAGTAGGTTTTGCAAATCCGAGTAATTACATCGAGCCACGTGAACAACGAACGATACGCCTTGGATTCATTCCTCCAGCAAATGCCCCTGCGACTGAGAAAGCATTCGAGATCGTGGTCACAGCGTCTGGATACAACAGTGGAAGGATGATTCAAAGTTCTGTAACTGTTGAAGTCTCAGTTCTCGCTTCTCCTTTTGCGAACATTACCGTTGAAGATGCATCGATTACGCCCTTCACTCTCGTTTCTCGAGGCGAGACTGTGACGCAAAACATCGTCATTCGAAACGATGGAAATATCCCGCTCAGTGGAGAATTGGTGAGCGAGGTGCTTGATGATGAAGGAAACGTTTCAGCGGCTTGGGATGTTACTTGCCTTCCGAACGCTGTCACCTCAATTGCCGTTGGAGAACAAGTGGTTCTACGAATCGACCTTACGCCATCTGATGACGCGCAAAAAGGCAAGGTTCTGACAACGATTACCCTCAACTCTGACGGGAATGTTTACGGCACTCTTGCTATTGAATCATCAGTGGATTCAGCTGCGGGTTCCGAGGGTCTTTTCAGTTTCTTACCTCTGTATATCTCATTACCCTTGGTTGGACTTTTGCTTCTCGCAGCAGTTGTTCTTGCCCGACGTATGAAAAAGAGTGGAGAGTTGACCGATTCAGGTGAAGAACTTGTAGCCCCTGATGCATTTGTCAATCCAGATCACCTTGGTACAAGAAGAGAGGATGCTTTGGATATCGGCTATGCTGTTGATGAAATTGCAAGTGGAGAAGTCTCTTCGGATGAAATCGCTGCTGCACTTGCTCAATCCTTGCAAATGCCAACTCCAGTGGCAACAGTTCCTCTCGGATTGCCGCCAGTTGGGATGCCTCCGCAACCTCTTCCACTCGGTATGCCCCCAGCAGGATTGCCACCAAAGCAAGTCCCTGCTCTTCCATTGCCTCAACCTATTCCAACACCTGCTCCATTGTCTCTACCGGCTGCAACCCCCACTCCAGTACCGTCACTTGGACCACCTTTGCCACCTTCGGGATTACCTGAAGGTTGGACGATGGAACAGTGGCAACATTACGGTCAACAATGGTTGGATAGGCAGTAGTTTTTCACGCACATATCTAATATGGTGCACCATAAGGGCTGTCTATGAGCAGTATTGTATTGTTTGGCCCGCCAGGTGCTGGAAAGGGTACGCAAGCAGAGAGAATTATGGATGCTACTGGATTGCCACAAGTTTCTACTGGTGACATGCTACGAGCAGCGGTCAAAGCGGGAACCGAAACAGGAACGGTCGCAAAGGGATTTATGGAGTCCGGCCAACTTGTACCCGATTCTGTCATCATTGACCTCATCAAGGAGAGAATTCTCGAGGACGATGCTAAGAACGGAGTTATGTTCGATGGTTTCCCTCGAACTGTACCACAAGCAGAAGCATTAGCGGAAATCACTGCTGTTACGCATGTCATTGCAATTGAAGTACCTGATGAACGAATTGTTGAACGAATTTGTGGCCGGTATTCTTGTGCGAACTGTAGCAGTGTATTTCATGACATCTTCAATCCCATTGACAAGGATGGTTGCGCGTGTGATAATTGGCAGGAAAAGCGCAGATCAGATGATAATGAAGCGACAGTGAATTCTCGTCTCAGCACCTATCATGAGCAGACTTCTCCTCTTGCAGATTGGTATCAGAAGAAAGGAATTTTTCATGCGGTAAACGGGGATAGGGCCATTGATGAAATAACGGTTGACATCCTAGCAGCTCTTGAACAATGAGGTGGATTTTTGAGTTCTCGAAAGAATCGGCGACGTAAAGACAAAATCGATCGTCGAGAATTTGCTCGAGCAAGCCAAGTTCGCTTGGTGAAGATTCTCGAAAACCCGACCCATTATCACGAGAAGGTTGTCCAATCGAGTGTTCATCATTTGGTAAAAATTTCCCAAAGGCACCGAATACCAATACCATTACGTGCAAGGCATTTGTTTTGTAGGAAATGCCTTTCACCATATCATTACGGTGAAAATGTACGTGTTCGAATCAGAGCAGGTCAAAGGACAGTAACGTGCATGGAATGTTCATCAGTTCGCCGATACGGTGGTGGGCCGAAATCTCATCGCAAAACCGATTCACTCAATTCCTAAGTTTTCAACGGTCACATACATGAACAAGAGTGCGTTCGGAGGGGTGAACATCATGGGCAGTGACATACCAGAATCTATTCGAAAAGAGGCGATGTCTCGTGATTTTCAAGTAACCATCCGCGTCGGAAAATCTGGAATTACTGACACTCTTGTCTCAGAAATTGAATCACAATTGCAAAAGCGTAGTTTGGTTAAAATCAAATTAAATCGCGGATTATTTGATCGGAAAGATATTTCTGAGGTATGGGCGCATTTGGCTGAACGAACTCATTCGACTGTTGTATTGGCTCGAGGAAATGTCGGCGTTCTTTGGCGTTAAGCAAGCGCCAACAAGGAAATACTCAAATGATGATTTCAGTAGGCGTGCCTATGAAGGCTAGTTTAACACTCGGCACTCACCGTCGTCACCCCTCTCAGTATATTGCTCTGGGACTCTTGGCATTTACTGGAACAATGATCTTCACATCATCTTCGATGGCTGGTGGCGGTGGTTCCGCATCAGCAGCCTTTCAACCCATCGAAAACTCCCAAGCTGTTCTGGTTGGCTTAGGGATTTTACTCGGCGTTTATGCTCTCATTATCACCGAAGTTGTTCACAGAACACTTGCCGCTGCAGTTGGTGGATTGCTCGCAATTATTGCTCTAGGATTTTACTCCGAACAATCCTTTACACTGGGAGAAGCGACTACACTCATCGATTGGGAAACCATCGGGCTCCTTCTCGGAATGATGGTCATGGTTGGAATACTTTCTCACACTGGTCTGTTTGAATGGTTTGCCGTACAAGCTTACAAGCGCAGTGGTGGTTCGGTTTGGACACTCGTAGTCATTCTATGTTCAGTGACCGCTGTTCTTTCTGCATTCTTAGATAACGTTACGACAATGCTCTTGCTCACTCCGGTGACAATTCAGTTGGCGAAAGTGCTTGACCTCAAGCCAGTACCTCTGCTCATTTCAGAGGTGTTATTTTCGAATATTGGTGGTGCTGCAACCATGATAGGTGACCCTCCAAACATCATGATTGGTTCTGGTCTTTCAGCCGCTGCAATAGAGGCAGCCGGTTATCCTGACCTTGCAAGTGCAGGCGTAAATTTCAACGATTTCATCATTGAAATGGCTCCAGGTATTCTCATGACAGTCGTTCCAAGTTTCATGTTTATCAAGTGGTTTTACGCGGAAGAGTTCTCTGGAAGCCGTGTTCGAGATATCGCAGAATTGGAATCAAAATATGGAATCAAAGATGCAGGAATGCTCAAGGTGAGTGGAGCCATCCTGTTCCTTGTCGTTCTGAATTTCTTCCTTCATCCAATCACGCACATTGCAGTTTCTTGGATTGCTTTAGTCGGTGCCGTGGTTATGCTCCTTGCAACCGATCGACATGAATTAGAAGCACCTCTCGAGCATGTGGAATGGTCTACACTGCTTTTCTTTGCAGGTCTGTTTGTCCTCATAGGTGCTCTTGGATTCTTAGGCGTCATCTCGTTTATTGGCGACAATGTCACCAAGGGTATTGCGATGTTTGGAAGTGATGCTGAAGGTGACGTGATTCGTCTTGCTGCAGCTGTTTTGATCATCCTATGGGTTTCTGCCATTGCATCTGCTTTCATCGATAATATACCCTATACTGCCACAATGATTCCTGTGGTCATGCAAATTGCTTACGACCTCAACATCGACCTTGGACCAATGATTTGGGCGCTTGCATTCGGTGCTTGTTTAGGAGGTAATGGAACGCTCATCGGTGCTTCAGCAAACGTCGTTACTGCTGGTATGTCAGAAGAAGCCGGTTATCCGATTTCATTCAATGAATTTTTCAAAGCAGGATTCCCTATCATGATCTTGACAACAGCAATCGTTTCGTTGTATATGGTTCTCGTCTATGTGGTTGGTGCAGATGGCGGCGCAACATCATGGAAACTCGTTTGTATCGGAGTGACTCTGTTTGGTATCATTTGGCAACTCGCTCGAGGTCGCTCAAAGGGTAAAAACTTCGCAGATTCCTTAGTCGACGATGATGCAGAGGAATTCATGGATGCCGTCGACAATCTTGTTGATATCGTTGTCCGCAACGTTCCTGGCCGTTCTGATTCTGAAGAATGAATCGATGAAGCGTTGAATTGAAGTGCTGCCCACTGTTCGTTAAACTGAGGCAGTGTATGTTTGAATGCAAAATATGCGGATTGCTCTCTCTTGGAGGTTCTGCATGTCCGGCGTGCGGAAGTTTGCTTCTTGTCGACCTGGCTCAAGAAGATGGAGATGCCACAACCCTTCCTTCAGAAGTTCCTGGCCTTGACGAAGCAGTGGCTTCATGGTATGAACTGGAGGGGATTGAGCCACCAGCTCCTCAACAAGAAGAAGTGGCTGAAAATCTAATTCCTGGCTCCCTGCCATTCGGTTTTTCTGGAGAATCAAATACGCACATATCTCGACTCCCATTTGGGGTTGGCAGTTATTCAGGTGGTATGCCATTTGATGAAAGTGAAGAAGCATTGCCCCTGATCAGTGAAGTCTCGCCAGCTTCAGTTAGCGAACCGCCAGTTACAGAATCGAATCCATTGCCTGCTCCTGCAGAGAAAGCACCTGAACCACCTGTTGCTAGCCCTCCGCCGGCTGAGCCTGTTACTCCTGTAGAAAATCCACCCCCTGCATTGAATCTCCCACCAATGCCTGAGGTGCCTTCGCTCCCACCTGTACCAACGCCATCTGCTCCGCTTCCACCCGCTCCACAGGCGTTCTCTCCAGAACCACTCCGAGTGGCTCCAGTTCCGATATCAACTGCGCAAGCACCTCAAACTTCCTCAAGTCAATCATCATTTGATGAAGTTCCTGATATGTGGAGAATTGATGCTTCACCTGTTGACATGG